>JALEQJ010000015.1 GCA_022764505.1 Phocaeicola sp.
TCCCTATATAGGAGAATCACTACAAAATATGGTGGAAGAAGTGCTATTTCTTCCGGGGAAAGAGATGACTCGTGAGGTCGTGCAAGATGCAGATGCTTTACTTGTCCGTACTCGTACCCAATGCAATGCTTCTTTATTGACTGGTAGCAAAGTGCAGTTTATTGGCACTGCAACCATTGGTTATGATCATATAGATACTAAGTATTGTGCAGAAAAAGGTATCAAGTGGCAAAACTGTCCCGGCTGTAATGCCAATTCTGTAGCACAATATATCCAAAATGCGTTGTTCCTTCTACAAGAAAAATGGCAATTGGACTTCGGTAAAGAAACATTGGGAGTTATTGGTGTAGGGGAAGTTGGTCGTAGAGTAGCTACTTTGGGTAAGGCATTGGGTGTAAAAGTTCTGTGTTATGACCCATTGAAACAGACAGAAAACTTTGAATATGTGGCATTGTCTACACTTCAGAAAGAAGCTACTATTATTACTTGTCATACACCTTTGACCTATGATGGAGATTATCCTACGTTTCATTTAGTAAATGAGGCTTTTTTTCAATCATTGGAACACAATGTTTTTTTCTTCAATACCTCTCGCGGAGAAGTCGTAGATACTGCAACTCTCAAAGATGCTTTGTGCAGAGGAAAGGTAAAAGATGCTGTGATAGATGTCTGGGAAAATGAGCCGTTTTTAGATATAGACTTGTTGGAACAGGTCTTCCTTGGAACACCTCATATAGCAGGATATTCGGCAGATGGAAAAGCCAATGCCACACGTATGGTATTGGAAGCTTTTTGCCGGCATTTCTCCTTACCGACTCAATTCCGGATTTCCCCTCCGGAACTTCCGGAAGCTATCGTGGAGAAACCGGGGATAGATACTTATTTGGCTTATTACGATCCTCGTAAGGATAGCGAAGCACTCAAGACTGCCCCATCTGGTTTTGAATCACAGAGAAACCACTATCCTCTCAGAAGAGAGAAATTGATTTATGCTTTATAATTGCTGCCCGAGAAAACGGTGCATCTTTCATTATTCCGTACCTGTCTGGAAATTTGTCCGGACAGGTACGGAATTTTTTCCGAACAGTATCAGCAAATTTTGTACTGATAGCAGTATAGTGGAATAGCTGTATTTTTGCCGTATTGTGATATTCCTGTAGAGTTTATCTACAATCCTCTACAGCACAGCTTTCATTTTTTCCCAAGTAGCAGGGTGTAGGAGAGGTGTCTGTTTGAAAACTGCCGATTTTAGTTTCTTAGCTTCTTCTATAATATAAGTAGCCCGACTTGCAGCATTAGGGTGTGTACTGAACCATTCCCAATACTCTGCATCTTCTTTTGTGTTTTCTGTGGATATTTTACGCATAAATGAAGCGAGGGCTTCTGCTTCTACGCCTGCTTTCAGAAGGTAGCGGATAGCTTGTATATCTGCTTCTTTTTCTGCTTTTCTTGAGAATGCAGTAGAAGAAAGCAAATGAACAATTTGGGAGAGATTTCCATTTCCGGAAATAATACCTGCCAAGGTTCCCATTCCTACTTCCTTGATTAATTTATCCATACAATGCCCCAATTTGATATGTGCCAGCTCGTGTGCCATCACTCCACATAGCTCTTCGGGACTGTCTACTGCTTCTATTAAGCCTGTGTGAAGAATGAGATAGCCATCTGGAAGTGCAAAAGCATTGACTTCTTTTTCTTTGATGATGTATAGTTTTATAGTGGTAGTGTCTATCTCATTTCTGTTACACAGTGTTTGCAAGATGCTGTCTATAGGTAGTTTTATTTCGTCTTTATCTACTATAGTGGTAGACTGTTCAATGCTTTCCCAAACAAAGTTTCCAAGCTCTTTTTCTATATTTTGAGAGGTTTCTTCTACTTTTAGTACTCCTCTCCAATCTATGAAAGAAAGTCCCCACCACATACCAAAGAAGAGTAGGAGAAAAGAGATGAATTGTATGATAACTTTCTTCATACTTTACAAATTAAGTGTGAAATAGGGGCACAAAGCCACCATTCTATATGATGTCCTTTTCTTACTTGAATAGCAGTGTAAATGGTTGTAATAAATTCTATGGTATTGACTATAATAATAGTCAGCATATAACTTATATACAGATTGCTTAATTCTGCCTTTCCTAATACCACTCCAATGGTCCACCAAAAACTATAACTATTGAAGAAGAACAGAAGAAATTGAGATACTAAAGCTTGTGTACAATGCCAGCGCACAAAATAGGTGCTATTCCGATGTGCATAATAGAAGAAAAAAGTAGCAATGAGATTTACTATTGGAAAAGGCAATCCTGCAATGACTGCTATCACAGACATAAGATAACTATTGGTAGCTTTGTCGCACTCGTGGTCAAGTGGGCGATAAGAAAAAGGTAGATGATGAATCATAAATGCTTAGCGATGTTCCAAAACCAATTGAAGAGAAGTAGCATAAAAAAAGGTATGGCAATATATTTCTTTCTGATACACGCCTCTACCCATCTGTAAGTATTATATACCATCTTTCTTTTTAGAAACAGATCCAATAGTATAAACAGAGGAAGCAGACAGAGCACAGAGAATGAAATCAGTCCCAATGGGTTGTAAGAAAAGAGAGCTCCTTTTATATCTCCGGATAAGAGTGCCATAATAGCACGTGTACTGCCACAAGCAGGGCAGGGGAGCTGTGTGATAGATTTAAAAAAACAAACTCCGCCAGCACAACAAGGCACTGTGGAGTCTGTATGTGAGTAATAAGAAAAGGCAATCCATATCCACCCTGCTATGAGTACCATAGAGAACAGGATATAGAACTTCTTTTCTTCTATAGCCATAAATCAATAGGTCAATGCCTGTTGTAAAAGGCGATAGTTCTTATCCTTTGCTGCTCCCATAATAAGGAATAGATCTATAAAAGCCCAAATCCCAAATCCACCACAGGTAAATAGCTTGATAAGACCTAAACCTGTATCTCCGATATAAAAGCGGTCTATGCCGAGTCCACCAGCCAATAGACTGATAATAAGGGCTACGATGGGATCTTTAAAAGATAACGATTGGATTAAAGTCCATTTTTCTTCGGGGAGTGCTAAAAGTTGTTCTCTGATAGAGGGAATTAAATGACCTTCAAAACTTTTTGAGTTTGTGGCAATAAACAAATCAACTTTTTGAGTATCCATACTGACTTTTCTTTGATTAAATAATGTTGCGAATTTAATATGTTTGTTGTGTAGAGTGAAATAAAAAGTGATTTTTTTGATACCTCTCTATAGATTTGGCGGTTTGAATATAGAATTAAGAAGAAAAATCGGAGTGTGTTTCTAATTTTTTTTCTTTTCACTTTTGCAGTAATAAAAAAAACTCTATATTTGCCACGTGTTTTTCATAGTATTAAATTAAAGGTTAATAAAAGGTTGGGAGTGCAGCGGCACTCCTTTTTTTATGCTTACTTTAATTTGAATATACTGAATGCATCTCTCATTACTGCTACTCTTCCGGCTTCTGTCGTGATGTTCTCTATAGGAAATCCTACTACGAAAACAGAAGAAGGTCCGCTGTAAGCTACTCCGGCTCCCTTATTGCTTCCTGCATATAAGTAGGTAGAAAAAGCTCCCCCTGTAGGTAAAATAGAGGTAGTACGTGCCGGAACATATATATCTTCATTGAGAGTTCTTTGGATAGAGAAATGGGTATTTGTACCATAAATTTCGCTACTGTATTTATCCACTTGGTCATAGGTAGCTTGATATTTGAAAATTTCGGACAAAAAGAGGAGTTGTGCGTTGTAATCTTTCATATTGGTGCCAATAGCTGCACCACTGAGCAACAGATTTCCTCCTTGCTGTGCATACTTTCTCAACTGACGTTGCATATTGGCACTAAAACCCTTGTCATCTGCTCCAAAAATGAGATCTATAGCCAAGAATTTTTCTAATGAAACTTGATTTTCTTCTATAGCTTCATCGCTTGCAGAAACAAAGGAATACCCTCCAATAGCTTGTATTGCCTTTCCGTGTATGAATGGATAGTCAAAAGTATTTCCTGCAATTATTCTGCCCTCCCAAGTAGCATCACTATATCCGGTACCGTCTGCGGTTTCTTTTCCTCTTCCTTCTACGCTAAAAGTTTGCTGTATCCCACAAAATACGGGTGTTTTCATATAAGGTATGCCGGCATCTTCCAATAAATCAAAACCTTCTTCTCCGGTAGTTTCAATAGTTGCAGGTGCAGATACTTTATCAAAAGCATTTACAATGAGGAGTGTACCTCGTTCTTTAGGTGCTTGATAAGCAGAGAGTATCTCGGACGGAAAACTTTCTCCCCCTTTGTTTACGGCAGTTACCTTAAAGCTATACACAAGACCGGGTTCTGCTTTGAAAGTATAATTTTCTCCCGTTACGTAGGTTCCATTGTCAAAACCACCATATCCTATCCGTGTGTAGACAATATAACCCTCTGGCGTAGCTGTGGGTTCTAATACATCTTTTTCTCCTTTCCACGATAGGGTGAATGTATGCTTCTTCCTTCCTTTTTCTATTGCAAAGTGTGTGATAGGAAGTGGCTGTACAGTATATTGTTCCCCGTGTGCTGTAGATAGGAATTTGAGAATAGACTTATAAACAGAACGTCCTACGGTAAATTGGAATTTTGGGTGGTATGCCAACTTCATATCGGGGAAGTTTTGATGAGCGAGTAGTTCCAATATCATAGAAGGAACTTGTGGGAGACGTGTTTCACTATAGTTTCTATTCCATAAACTACGGCGCGCCCATTGTGTTCCTATTTTTAGACTGAGATCTTTTTGTAAGTTTGTCAAGACAATGTCTGCAAAATCGCGAGAGGCATAGCGAGACAGTCCACTGCCAAGTAAACCATTGGCATAATTGGTTGTGTATATCCCCAAGGAACCAATATGTTCATCTGTTCCGGTATATCCGGCATCTGTATGTACTCCTAAGGATAATTCTATAGGGACTTTTAAGCCTTCTTCTTTGGGATTGAATATAGAACCACCCGATAAGTAATTGGTAGCAAGTGAGCGTACATTGATGTCGTCATTATAGTCGTTTGTACCTTTGCTACGGCTATAAACTGTATAGGGAAAACCGGACCACTGTGCATTGTAGCGTGCTCCTTCCAAAAAACGAGGTAAACCACTGGTGCTGTTGCCACGTACTATATTGCCCATACCACCACCAAATCTCACAGCATCTGCGCTTACCACTCCCTTGTGTTTGCTTTCATTGCTCAAGATAACCATACCATAGTCGTTTTTCCCCTTGTCAAACTCAAAAGTGCCAAGGTACACCCAAGTTCCTCCTCCCATCTGCTGATTGACTACAAACTCTGTAGCTCCTCCATTGTGAAAAACTATGTATTTTGCATCTGGAACACTTTCCGGTAAGGTTTGGTAGCTTATGTAAACTGCATATTTCCCTTTTTCCGGGATATTAGGTATCCATTCTGCAAATGCTTTTTCTTTCTTTTTAATGGTGCGTATAGTGCGAGCTGTCCCCTCTGTAAACGGATTTTGCCGGTCTGTATAAACTGTTCTTTTTTGTGCAAACCCGGCTCGCAGACTTTTCTCCCATTTATATTTTTTGTAGGGAACTTCTAAGTAGACACCTTTGTTGTTATGACTGTCATTGTCTACTATAATTTCATTCCTTTGCCAATCCCTTTCTCGTGGAGTGTACACCACTGCGCCGGCATTTTCCAGCATCGGAATGATGTAGGATACTACGAAAACTTGTGTCAATAAATCTTCTGTAGTCCCGAAAAGGCGAGGACGTTGCCATTTCCAAGTTCCTCTATCTTGTGCAAAATACCTGCCATGGCTTTGCCAAAGAGCTATGTGTTTATTTTGTAACCCTTGCTTTATTTCTATGGGGCGAGAGATGTTTTCCACCCATGCAACCGTGCTTTTGTAATGCTTTTTATCATAGATTTTATCTGTGATAGCCTGCTTTTTATAGAGATTCGGGATTAAATGTTCTATGGGTTTACCATCTGCATAAATGGTAAGGTCAAAATAGTTTACAGGTCCTGGCAGTAATTGCTTTACCTGCGCATAGATGCTTTTTACATTACTTTCTGTAAAAGGTTGATAACCGAAGGTGTCATTGGCATAGATTGTTATTTTTCTTCGGTTATAATCTATGTCAAAACTTTTCAATTGAGAACGACCTATGTTTGCTTGTTCATTTTTGTAATTACTAAAGTAAGAACGTAGTCTTTGTTCTATATTTTGTTCTGTAGCTTGTCCATAAACATTTAAGCTTACGCAAAGCATAAGTAGGAGTTGTATGTATATTTTTTTCATTGATAAGTTGGTGCTTTGTAATGGGTACAAAGATATAGAAACACCTTTGGCTAGTATTCCTTCGGTGTGTTATTAAGTTGTAAAAGCTCTGTGGAACAGTGTTCTTATTCTAATATCTATAATAAAAACGTGTGTGGCAAAATATATTTTTGCTATGCTTTCGTTCTTTTTTTATCCTATCATTGGGAAATTCTATTTCATATTTGAGTTTATGTAAACCTCCACTGTGGTTTATATAAACTTCCATTGCGGTTTATGTAAACTGTGGTACGAAATAGAGATTTTCATATTTACCTCCCTTGAATAGATAAGAAGTTTCCCGGATTCTCTAAGCACAATACCTATGGCATTGTTTTTATGCACGCATATAGGCAGGGTTCTGCGTTTCACTCCGAACACCTGCCCTGACAACAGCAAATCCCTGATGGGGATTCCTTACTTAAACTCGGTATAATAATTCTATACTCGTAAATAATCTCATATTTAAGCAGTTATGATGGTAGTTGTTCATTTCAACCAATGCTGTTGGTAGAACTCTCATTTATGTTTACTTCTCCTGAATAATGAGGTAATTTTCATCAATCTGCAAACAAATAACGCCGTAGGTGTTATGCTTTTGTTA
Organism: Phocaeicola sp.; assembly: GCA_022764505.1. GTDB lineage: Bacteria > Bacteroidota > Bacteroidia > Bacteroidales > Bacteroidaceae > Phocaeicola. The sequence continues at coordinate 6,936 of JALEQJ010000015.1, forward strand.
GGGCAGGGTTAGGAACGAAGCGGATAACCCTGTCTATGTAGATTTCACCATCACCAACCCCACAGGGGTTGTGCGAAGAGTAAGGAAAGTAAGAACCTACCATAGTTTCATCTATGCGTACTTCCTTTGGTACTATCAAGAAAAATAAAGGTCTACTTGAGTTCGGGATAAGAAAGTAGCTATAAAAAGCGGTAATCTCGCTTATTTTTTGTAACTTTATATTTATAAACCAATTAGTTACAATCAAAAAAGCGATGATTACCATAGACAAAGTTATTGAAATCTTCTGTGCTACAGACGAGTTCTGCAAGAATTTTGAGGCTGAATTGAGTAAAAACCTTAAAATAGCCCCTATCAAAGGAGCAGAGAAGTGTACGAGAGATGAGTAAAAGCGAGATAATGGCTATCTTAGTGTACTTCCACTTTGGCACTTTCCGTAATTTCAAGCATTACTATCTCACATTTGTAAAAGGATATATGAAGAGTTATTTTCCCACGGCTGTTTCCTACAATCGCTTTGTGGAATTGATGCCTCGTGTCTTCTTCGAGCTAATGGTCTTTCTCAAAGTTTCAGCTTTTGGAAGATGCTCAGGCATCAGCTTTGTAGACAGTACAATGGTGCCCATTTGTCATAACATGAGGCGATACTTTAATAAGGTATTCAAGGGGGTAGCCAAGAGTGGTAAAGGCACTATGGGGTGGTGT
>JALEQJ010000025.1 GCA_022764505.1 Phocaeicola sp.
TATAACGCAAAAGTACAGAATATGGTATGATATTCATAGAGATAAACTAATTTTGTGCAGATATAAGAAATAAAATACTTTATGCAACCAGCAGATTTCTATCCTTGTTATTGGATAGTATTTTACGAAAAATCTCTTCTCTTAGTACAACAAGGAGACAGCTATACACTTCCATATACAGAAGTACCTCCTACTCCCGTTTCGCTCACTACTACAATACACAATATAGGACAGTGGAATGAACTCCCAGTCAAGGCATATACAGTTTCTACTATGACCGTAGAAAACGAAGATTTTTTCTCGGAATGGGTAGATTTGAGAGAAAGTTATGAACGATTACCTATAGAAGCGTATCGGTGGGCTGGAAAAGCCGCACAAATTTTACATTGGGATAAGAATTCCCAATTTTGTCCACATTGCGGTATTCCCACCATATCTATATCGCCTATTGGGAAAAAATGTTTACGCTGTTCTCAGGAGTGGTATCCTCATTTGGCACCTGCTATTATTGTCTTAATACAGAAAGAAGAAGAAATCCTCCTTGTTCGTTCTCACAATTTCAAACGAAATTATATGGGATTGGTAGCCGGCTTTTTAGAACCGGGAGAGAGCTTGGAAGAATGTGTCATACGTGAAGTAAAAGAAGAAACAGGATTAGAAATAGAAGATTTGAAATACTTTGGTTCACAGTCTTGGCCCTATCCTTCCGGTATTATGATAGGATACACTGCACGATACAAAAGTGGAGAACTCACATTGCAAAAAGAAGAGCTGGAAGCCGGAGGCTTTTTTTCAAGAGAAAATCTTCCACCTATCCCACAAAAACTCAGCATAGCTCGTAAACTCATTGATGCTTGGATAGATGGAACTCTCACAAAATAAATAATATGGAAGAACAAATACTCAATAGCTTAAAGACCTACTCTACAGAAGTCGCAGCTATTTTTCAAGAGATAAGACCACAGTTACAAACACTCCTACCACAAATAGAGGAAAAATGGGACGAAAAGAAACGAATGCTTTTCTACTCCTATGGAAAAGGATATAAGGCTTTGATCTGTGTACTTATTCTTTCCAAAAAAGGAGTAAAATTGGGATTCAACAGAGGGGTACTCTTAAAGAACCCTTATGGGCTATTGCAAGGAGATGGTAAAATAAGCAGGTATATGGATTTCAAGTCTACAAAAGATATCAATAAGGAGGTAATAAAAGAAACTGTAGAAGAAGCTTTAGAACTATATAAGAGACTCATATTAAAGGCTTAAAATCTACCTGTAAGCTTTAAGAGAAAAACTTAAAAAGCGTAGCAAGGATACACCTTTGCTACGCTTTTTAATTAAATCATATCTCTCTTTTCACAAATGAGTGTAGAGATTTTTCAGGAAGAAGGAACCTTGCTATAATACTTTCTGATGGGGGTCTGATAGCAAGCCTTGCTATCACGATAAGATATGTTCCGTATCACGATAGCGTTATAACGCTATCAGCATAGCGAGCATATCGCAACAAATGAAAGAATCCCTATTACTTTCACACATAAATTATACCCTTTTTATAAGTGATTATTTGTTACCTTTCTCTGCTATGATTTGTTCCAATTTGATGATTTCGTCACGGTATTGCGCTGCCTCTATAAACTCCAATTTCTTGGCTGCTTCTTGCATTTTCTTTCGTGTCTGTTTCAAGAGTTTTTCTATCTCGGGTAAACTCATATAGCTCACTTGCTCTTCTGCCACCAAGGTCTTTTCTATCACCTCCGTATTGTATGAACGTACTGTAGGTATTTCTGTACGTACTTCTCTCAGAGCATTCCCGTGATCTTTTACGATAGGTTGAGGTGTTTTATTATGGAGTGTATTATAAGCTATTTGCTTCTCTCTGCGCCGATTGGTTTCTTCCATCGTTTTACGCATACTATCCGTAATTTTATCGGCATACATAATGACCTTGCCGTTTATATTTCTGGCGGCACGTCCTGCCGTTTGTGTCAAGGAGCGATGAGAACGCAAGAAGCCTTCCTTATCTGCATCTAATATAGCTACCAAAGAAACCTCAGGCAAGTCTATTCCTTCTCTTAATAAGTTTACTCCTACTAATACGTGATAAATACCTTGTCTGAGTTCATTGATAATCTTTACTCGTTCCAATGTATCTACATCACTATGAATATAAGCACAACGAACGCCGTGATTGAGCAGATAAGTGGTTAGTTCTTCTGCCATACGCTTAGTAAGAGTAGTTACCAATACACGTTCATCTGCTTCCAATCGTAACTGAATTTCTTCCATCAGATTATCTATCTGATTCATACTCGGTCTTATCTCTATTATAGGATCCAATAAGCCTGTAGGACGAATAACTTGTTCTACTATAACTCCCTCCGAAGCGTTCAGCTCATAGTCTGCAGGCGTAGCACTTACATAAATTACCTGTTTTGCCAACTGCTGAAACTCTTCAAACTTGAGAGGTCTATTATCCATAGCAGCAGGCAGTCGGAAACCGAAATTAACCAGATTTTCCTTTCTGGCTCTATCCCCTCCATACATAGCACTTATTTGAGGTACACTTACATGGCTCTCGTCTATTACAATAAGAAAATCATTCGGAAAGAAATCCAATAAGCAATATGGTCTGGTACCTGGCTCTCTTCCGTCAAAATAGCGAGAGTAATTTTCTATACCGGAACAATGCCCTAATTCTCTGAGCATCTCCATATCGTAAGTTACCCGTTCATAGATACGTTTTGCTTCCAATGGTTTTTGGTTTTCCTCAAAAAAAGCTACTTGTTTAGTCAAGTCATCTTCTATCTGATGAATAGCTCTCAATGTGCTTTCTTTGGTTGTCATAAAGAGATTGGCAGGATAAATGTTATACTCTTCGTACATTTGTATGGTACAACCATTTTCCGCATCTATTTCCTCTATGCTCTCCACTTCATCACCCCAAAACATTATTCGTAATATCTGCTCCGCATAAGCCAAGTAAATATCTACTGTATCTCCTTTTACTCTGAAATGTCCTCTACTCAAGTCTAAATCATTTCTTACATAAAGACTATCTACCAACTTTCTAAGCAACACATTTCTATCTATAAGCATTCCTTTCCTTACCGAAATCACATTATTGTAGAAGTCGGCAGGATTTCCCATACCATAGATGCAGGAGACAGAAGAAACTACAATCACATCTTTCCTGCCGGATAAGAGAGAAGAAGTAGCTGCCAATCTTAGTCTATCTATCTCTTCATTGATAGCCAAGTCCTTTTCTATATACGTATCTGTACTGGGTAAATAAGCTTCCGGTTGATAATAGTCATAATAAGATACATAATACTCTACCGCATTATCGGGAAAGAAATACTTAAATTCGCTATACAATTGCGCTGCCAAAGTCTTATTATGGCTCAAAACCAAAGTAGGTTTATTGATATTCTTTATTACATTGGCTATGGTAAATGTTTTCCCAGAACCTGTAACCCCCAACAAAGTTTGTGCAGGTAACCCTTTCAGAACACCATCTGTCAATTGGGCTATTGCTTCCGGTTGATCTCCCGTAGGCTGGTAATCCGATTTGAGTTGAAAATTCATACTTCAAATAAAACACAGAGTTAAGCTAAAAGTTTCTTGGCCATTTCATAGATAACAATACCCGCAGCTACAGAAACATTAAGCGAATGTTTAGTGCCATATTGTGGTATTTCTATACAACCATCGCATTGGTCTATTACGCTTTGTTGTACACCCTTCACTTCATTTCCCAAGACTATAGCATATCGTTCTGATTTTGACACACACATCTTTTCCAAAGAAACACTCCCCTCACATTGCTCTATAGCATACACCTTATATCCCTTTGTTTTCAGAGTGTTCACTGCAACCATCGTATCTGTTTCATATACCCAGTCTACAGCTTCTTCTGCTCCCAGCGCTGTTTTGTGTATTTCCGCATGAGGTGGTTGTGCCGTAATGCCACACAAATAGACCTGCTCTACTCTAAAAGCGTCCGAAGTCCTAAATACAGAACCTACATTGTGCATACTGCGTACATTATCTAAAACAATAACCAATGGCGTTTTCTCTATCTCTTTATATTTTTCTACAGAGAGGCGATTCATCTCTGTAATTTTGAGCTTCCTCATACTTCTTAATTCTCTATATATGTAAGAGAGAATAGCCCCGACTCTTCTTTTTTTGAAGTGCAGGGCTATTTACTCAATATTTAATACTATTTGAATATCGTTTTATTCCCATTCTATTGTAGCAGGTGGTTTAGAGGATATATCATAGCATACTCTATTTACTCCTTTTACCTTATTGATAATTTGATTGGAGATATGTGCCATAAATTCGTAAGGTAAATGCGCCCAATCTGCAGACATCGCATCTGTACTGGTAACAGCACGTAATGCTACAGCTTGCTCATAAGTTCTTTCATCTCCCATCACACCTACGCTTTGCACCGGTAATAAAATAACACCTGCCTGCCAAATATCATCGTACAGCCCCCATTCACGCAATCCTGAAATAAATATATCGTCTGCTTCTTGTAAGACCTGTACTTTTTCCGGTGTTATATCTCCCAAAATACGCACTGCTAATCCCGGACCGGGGAAAGGGTGTCTTGTAATAAGATGTTCCGGCATACCTAATTCTCTTCCTACTCTACGTACCTCGTCCTTGAATAAAAGGCGAAGAGGCTCACAGAGTTTAAGTTTCATTTTTTCCGGCAATCCTCCTACATTATGATGACTCTTTATCACAGTTCCTGTAATAGACAAAGACTCTATACAATCCGGATAAATAGTTCCTTGTGCCAACCATTTAGCATCTGTGATTTTATGCGCTTCTGCATCGAAGACATCTATAAATCCACGACCTATGATCTTTCTTTTTTGCTCCGGGTCTTTTACTCCTTTCAGCTCCGAAAAGAATTTATCGCTTGCATCTATGCCTATCACATTCAATCCAAGACATTCGTAATCTTTCATCACATTCTTGAATTCGTTCTTGCGTAGCATACCATGATCTACAAAAATACAGGTGAGGTTCTTTCCAATAGCTTTATTCAGCAATACGGCAGCTACAGAAGAATCCACACCCCCACTCAAACCTAATATCACACGGTCATTCCCCAATTGTGCTTTCAGCTCTTCTACAGTTGACTCTATAAACGAAGCCGCACTCCAAGACTGCTTACCTCCACAAATATCTACTACAAAGTTTTTTAGCATTTGCACTCCATCTTCCGAGTGGAAAGCTTCCGGGTGAAACTGTACACCCCAAACTTTCTCCTTATTAGATTGATAAGCAGCTACTGCCACTTTGGGAGTTGAAGCTATAATTCTATAATCTGCAGGCAAAGCTGTTATGGTATCTCCATGGCTCATCCAGACTTGTGAATTAATCTGTACACCCTTCAGCAATGGATTGTCCGCTTCCAATTTGGAAAGATGTGCTCTACCATATTCACGAGTATTGGCAGGCTCTACGCGCCCACCATAAGTATATGCTATATGTTGTGCACCATAACAAATACCCAATACAGGAAGTTTACCAATCAAATCTGATAATTCTGTTTTGAAGGCTTTATCATCATATACAGAGAATGGACTCCCTGATAAGATGACTCCTATCACAGAGGGGTCTTCCTTAGGAAATTTATTATAAGGTACAATCTCACAGTACATATTCAAATCACGCAGCCTTCTTCCGATAAGCTGCGTAGTTTGAGATCCAAAATCAAGGATAATGATCTTTTCTTGCATATCAGAACTTTATTGTTGCTTTTTCAATAAATCTCTAATTTCAGCCAATAAAACTTCTTCATTAGAAGGTGCTGCAGGAGCTTCTTCTACTGCTGCTTCTTTCTTCTTCATACTATTCAGTCCCTTAATAGCGAAGAAAATACAGATTGCTATAATTAAGAAATCTACAATAGTTTGTATGAAAGAACCATAGTTAATAGCTACTGCTGCAACTGTTTCTACGCCTTCTGCATCTACTACAGCTTCCTTGAGAACATATTTCAAATCCGCAAAATTTGTATCTCCCATCAAAGCTGCAATAGGAGGCATAATTACATCTGCCACCAAAGAACTTACAATTTTACCAAAAGCACCACCGATGATAACACCGACAGCCATATCTATCACATTACCTTTGAAAGCAAACTCTTTGAATTCTTGTATAAAACCTGTTTTAGCCATTTCTTTGTATTTTAAGTTGAAAAATCATGCGAATATAAAAACAAATCTCTACTTTTGCACTACAAAACTGAAAAAAAGCTCTTTATGAGCTTCAGTATCATTGTAAAACTAAACTAATTAACAGCAAAATGATTAAAGTAGGTATTAATGGATTCGGTCGTATCGGCCGCTTCGTATTCCGCGCAGCGCAAAAGAGAAATGACATCCAAATCGTAGGTATCAATGACTTATGCCCAGTAGATTATTTGGCATATATGCTGAAATATGACACTATGCATGGTCAATTTGATGGCACTATTGAAGCTGATGTAGAAAACAGCAAGTTGATCGTAAACGGCAAAGAAATCCGTGTAACAGCAGAAAAAAATCCAGCAGACTTAAAATGGGACGCTATCGGTGCTGAGTACGTTGTAGAATCTACAGGATTATTCTTGAGCAAAGATAAAGCACAAGCACATATCGAAGCAGGCGCAAAATATGTTGTAATGTCTGCTCCTTCTAAAGACGATACTCCTATGTTCGTAGTAGGTGTAAACGAAAAAACTTATGTAAAAGGTACTCAATTCGTATCTAATGCATCTTGTACTACAAACTGTTTGGCTCCTGTAGCAAAGGTTTTGAACGACAAATGGGGTATTAAAGATGGTTTGATGACTACAGTACACGCTACTACAGCTACACAAAAGACTGTAGACGGTCCTTCTTTGAAAGACTGGAGAGGTGGTCGTGCTGCTGCCGGAAACATCATACCTTCTTCTACCGGTGCAGCAAAAGCAGTAGGTAAAGTAATTCCTGAATTGAATGGTAAACTTACCGGTATGTCTATGCGCGTTCCTACATTGGACGTTTCTGTAGTAGACTTGACTGTAAACTTGGCTAAACCTGCTAAGTACGAAGAAATCTGTGCAGCGATGAAAGAAGCATCAGAAGGAGAACTCAAAGGTATTCTCGGTTATACAGAAGATGCTGTTGTTTCTTCAGACTTCTTGGGAGATACACGCACTTCTATCTTTGACAAGAATGCAGGTATCGCATTGACTGATACTTTCGTGAAAATCGTTACTTGGTACGATAACGAAATCGGTTACTCAAACAAAGTATTGGACTTGATCGCACATATGGCGAAAGTAAACGGATAAGCTAAATAGCTTATAAGCCGACAATCCATAACATTAAAGGTGTTCCCAACTCTGTTTGAGAACACCTTTATTATTTCTGTTTTTCTAAAAGAACTCTAAGTGAAACAGATATCTGTGATGGTATGATAACCTACTTTGGCATTGAGCATAGCTACGAGTTCTTTTTTATGGAGAAACAACTCATTTTTTGCTACAGCAGAAGTAACCTTCACATATAGACATTGGTTTTTGATAAATAAATCTTTGGTATAAGATAGATACTTAGAGGGAACAATTTCTGCCCAAGACGCTATAAGCCTATGCTCATAAAGAGGAGTTTCCATACCTTTTATGCGGAGAAACTGCGACAATAATAGTGAAATAGGTTCTGCTTTCTTTCGTTCCATACGTATACTATTCTACACGGAGCTCTACGATATTTCCTTGTTCTACCTCAAAAATTTTATAGTCGTGAGGCTGTACATCTGCAAGAATCTTGTCCAAATTGGTTCTATTGGTATCTGTAATGAATATCTGACCGAAATCGGCATTAGAAACCAACGATAAAATCTTTGTAACACGATGACTGTCCAATTTATCAAAAATATCGTCCAACAAGACAATAGGAGTAGTTCCCAAATCTTTCAAGAAAGTAAATTGTGCCAATTTCAGTGCTGTAAGAAAGGTCTTGTTTTGCCCTTGAGAGCCTTCTCGCTTGATAGGGAAACCTTCTAATTCCATCTGTAAATCGTCTTTATGTACGCCTTTGAGCGAGTATCCCATAATTCTATCTTTGGCATAACTTTCTCTCAATAAAACAGAAAGTTCGCCTGCCATCAGATGACTCTCGTACTTCAGACTTACCTGCTCTTCTTCTCCTGCTATAGCTGTATAATAGTGCTGAAATATAGGGATAAATTTTTCTATAAAAGCCCTCCTTTTACGGAATATCATCTGTCCTTTCTGTGCCATTATTTCTTCCCATAGCAAAAGAATTTCTTCTTGTGGTTCAGCTTCTGCCTTGAGCATTGCATTGCGTTGTTGCATAGCTTTGTTGTAAGAAATGAGAGCTTCCAGATACTCTTTATCATACTGAGATAGTACCAGATCCATAAAGCGTCTTCTTTCCTCACTACCTCCGGCTATGAGCGACAGGTCATTGGGAGAAACTATCACTACGGGAATCAAACCTATATGCTCTGCCAATCTTGTGTATTCTTTCTTATTCCGCTTAAATACTTTTTTCTGTCTACGCTTCAAGGCACAAGAAATCTCCTCTACTCTATCTTCGTCTATTCCTGCCTTATATGTACCATGTAGCATAAAAAAATCGGCGTTATGCAAAATATTTTGAGAATCTACAGCATTGGTAGCACTCTTACAAAACGAAAGAAAGTATACCGCATCTATCAGATTTGTCTTTCCCATACCATTCTTTCCTAAGATACAATTTATCTTGGGCGAGAAAGAAAGTTCTACAGAAGAAAGATTCTTATAGTTCAATATAGAAATTTTGTCCAACCACATAATTCGTTTCTTACTTCAATGAATGAGAAATAATCTCGTAAGACTTGTTTGACAAGTATTTCAAATTCTCTGCTCCACTTTCTGCCAAAGGAGGAATTGGCGGATGAATGGTAACCTTAAGAGGAGACCAAGTAGCCAATAGTTTACCACGAGAAAGTACCTTATAAGAGCCTTCTATGGTGATAGGAACAACAGAGAGCCTCAGCTCATCTGCCAACTGGAATGCCCCACGCTTAAAAGTATGCAAAGCTCCATCTTTACTTCTTTCTCCTTCCGGAAAAACAACGAGAGAAACACCTTTCTTTAGGGTTTGCTCTGCCTGCAATATTGTATTTTTGATACGCTGTGGAGAACTTTTATCCACAAAAATATGCCCTGCTGCTTCGCACGCTTTCCCTACAAATGGTAATTTTCGGAGTCCTTTCTTCATCATCCACTTGAAGTTTCTATGCAGAAAACCATAGATAAGAAATATATCGAATGCACCTTGATGATTGACTACGAAAACATAAGATTCACCTGAAACAAGATGCTCTCTTCCACTCACTCTTACAGGGAGTAAATATACCCAACAAGTAAGTTTTGACCATATTTTCCCGGGATAATACCCCCAAACATTGCCGTTCCCAAAGAAGCAACCTACTATCGTAATAATGGCTGTCAGTATAGTCAGCACAAGAAATATAGGAATAGCGATCAATAACTGATAAACAATATATAATGTATTCATACTCTACTACGTATTATCTATCTATGGAACAATAGAGGCTGAGCTGCATCACGATGAAGAATTTTCCCCTTATTATATACAAGTTTACCATTCACAAAAGTGGCGTGAACAGATGCAGGGAAAATTTTTCCTTCGGCAGGACTCCAGCCACACTTACTGCGTATATCCTCTTTCGTTACAATACAAGATCTTGTTCTATCTACCAATACAAGGTCTGCATAATAACCTTCTCTCAAGTAACCTCGTTTATCTATTTGATATATTTCTGCAGGTGCGTGACACATTTTTTGTACCACAGTAGGCAAATCTATAATTTGCTGTTCTACTAATTCCAACATAGAAAGTAAAGAAAACTGGATATAAGGCATACCTGATGTAGCTTTGAAAGCTCCTCCTTCTTTCTCTGCCAACAAATGGGGAGCATGATCCGTAGCTACTACATCTATCAAGTTTGTATGTAAGGCTTTTCTAAGTTGTTCTCTATCTTTTTGTGTTTTAATGGCAGGATTACACTTGATCTTACTACCCAATGTCCGATAATCTTCTTCGGTGTACATAAGATGAGGAATACAGACTTCTGCCGTAATATGCTTTTCTGCAATAGGTTTATCTATAAATAGGCTCAACTCCCGAGCCGTAGTAAGGTGTAAAACATATAACCTTGCACCTGTTTCCCTTGCCAATTCTACAGCCAACTGAGAAGAATTAAAGCAAGCTTCTTCATTTCTGATATATGGGTGATATTCTATAGGCGCATCTTCTCCGTATAACTGTTTATAATGTTCCGTCTGAATACGTATCACACCTTGATCCTCACAATGAGTAGCTATGAGTATAGGAGATTCTTCAAAAATTTTTCGTAAAGCTTCCTTTCTATCTACGAGCATATTGCCTGTACTGGCACCCATAAAAAGCTTCACACCACAAACCTTGCTTGTATCCAAATCTCGCAATAAATGTACATTATTGTTGGTCGCACCTAAATAAAAGGAGTAATTGATGAGCGACTTCTCTCTTGCCATAGCATGCTTTTCCTCCAAAGCCTCCAAAGTGGTAGTCTGTGGAACGCAGTTAGGCATATCCATAAAGGAAGTAACTCCCCCTGCTACAGCTGCCTCTGTCTCAGATATCATATCTGCCTTGTGTGTAAGACCGGGATCTCTGAAGTGTACATGGTCATCTATTACTCCGGGCATAAGTAGATAGCCCTGAGCGTCTATCACAATATCCGTATCAAGCATAGCTATTTGAGAACCAGCTTTCACTTCTTTTATATATGCACCTTCTATAAGAAGCGAACCTACATACGTAGTGCCTTCATTTACTATCGTTGCTCCTTTAATCCAAGTCCTGTTCATCGTACAAGTTATTTTTGTGGATATTTTCGAAACCAACTATTCCACTTAAGCTGGATAACTCCGAATATGGCTTCCCCAAAGATAGAACTGTTCATCTTAGACTCTCCCAATTTTCTATTGATAAAAATTACGGGAACTTCTACCACCTTAAATCCACATTGTATAGCCGTAAATTTCATTTCTATCTGGAAAGCATAACCCTTGAAACGAATTTTATCCAATTCTATGGTTTCCAAGACTTTTTTCTTATAGCACTTAAAGCCGGCAGTAGTATCACAAATGGGTATTCTTGTAATCAATCGGACATATTTTGAAGCAAAATAAGACATCAATACACGTCCCATAGGCCAATTTACAACATTCACACCACTCACATAGCGTGAGCCTATGGCTACATCGTTCCCCTCTTCGTGGCAAGCATAATATAGGCGTGGTAAATCTTTGGGGTCGTGACTGAAGTCTGCGTCCATCTCAAAGATATAATCATACCCTTTTTCCAATGCCCACTTAAAACCAGCTATATAAGCTGTACCTAATCCCAACTTTCCTTTTCGCTCTATCATAAAAAGTCTATCTGGAAATTCTGTCTGAAGGGTCTTTACTATAGAAGCCGTACCATCCGGAGAATTATCTTCTACAATGAGGATATGAAAACATTTCTCCAAAGAGAACACAGCTCGTATAATAGCTTCTACATTCTCTCTTTCATTATAGGTAGGAATAATGACTATACTATCGTTTACTGAACTCATTTTGTGTATTTACTATAGGGGCAAAGTTAGATAAAAAGCCTTGTTCTCACTACTACCGAATAGGATATTCTATATCCCCTGTTTATAATTAAGAACATAAAATGCAAGAAAATACGAGGCAAGAATAACCAAGTTCAATTCTCCAATACGGTTTATATAAACCACACCGAAGTTTATATAAACTTCAACGGGAAAATATATAAACCTAAGTACGAAATAGAAAAAGCAAGCAAAAGAGAAACAGAAATGTGATATACCATAGTAAAGTTCATTCACAAGAATACACACTTCTGCTTTATTCCTCTACAAGAGAGCTTATTCCCTTTTGATGAGACTGTTTTTCCTTATAGCTGCGAGAGTAAAACGGTAATGAGCATATAAAACATCATACCTACGATGTCATTGGTGATAGAAATAAAAGGACCTGTTGCAATAGCTGGATCTATCTTGAGTCTTTCCAAAGTCATAGGTACCAAGGTTCCAAAAATTGATGCAAACATCACTACTACAAAAAGACTGATAGAAACAGAATAACTCACAGTAGCTGTAGGACCAAAACGCAAAAAGTTATAAGCATACACAAGCATAGAAATAATGCTGGCATTGATCAGTGCAACCACACTTTCTTTCAGTATTTGTTTCCAAGTATTGTTGGACTGGAGAGAATTATTGGCTAAGCCTTGTACCACCAATGCCGAAGACTGTGTACCTACGTTTCCTCCCGTACCCCCGATAAGCGGAATATACAGTGCCATTTCCGGATGTGCTGCAAAAGTGGAATCAAAATTCCCTAATATCATAGAGTTTCCTATTCCTCCCAGCATACCGATAAGCAACCAAGGCAAACGTGCTGTAGTTTGTTTCAAAACACTATCGTCTGTTTCTACGTCTTGAGAAAGACCCGAAGCTAACTGGTAATCGCGTTCTGCCTGCTCACGTACTTGGTCCATCACGTCGTCCACCGTAATCTGTCCCACAAGCCTGCCAATACTGTCTACTACGGGAACAGCTACCAAGTCGTATTTTTCTATCACCTGCACAACCTCTTCTATAGGTGTTTCCTCATGCACAGATACCGGAGCTTTCTCCATAACGTGCTTAATTTTGGAAACAGAAGGGCTGGTGATCATCTTTTTCAGAGGAAATACACCTTGTAAACGTTCTTCATCGTCTACCACATAGATATAATAGATTTCGTCCAGTTCTTCTGCTTGATGACGCATTTCTTTCAAGCATTCGGGCATACTCCAATTCTCGTTCACTACGAGCATTTCCGTTCCCATAAGCCCCCCTGCCGTATCTTCGTCATACTTCAAAAGGTCTACAATGTCCCCTGCCTGCTCTATATCTTCTATGTGCGAAAGAATTTCTTCCTGCTTTTCTTCATCTAATTCACGGATTATATCTACAGCATCATCGGAGTCCATATGGTCCACGAATCGTTTTGCAATAGTTTCCGGAGGAAGAATATCCAAAAATCTCTTTCTGGCATCTTCGTCCATCTCTATCAATACATCCGGCGCAGTTTCATTGTCCAGAAGTAGGTAGATATATTTCGCTTCTTCGGGTTCTAACTCATTACACAGCTCTGCTATATCTGCGGGGTGCAAATCTTTAAGAAGCCCAATCAGCTCATCGGAAGATTGGGTTTCTATGAGTTCCGAAAATCTTTTAAGTTCATCGTTTTGCATAAGCTCTCTGTATCTATAAGTTATACACCTATGGTTTTCGTACTACCATTTCTATTCTATTGGTCAAATCTATAAAATCCTGCACAGACAGTTGCTCCGGACGTTTATTGAAGATTGGATCTTGAGCTAATTCTGTGTTTTTATCCAATATGGTAGAGATTGAATTACGAAGCATTTTCCGACGCTGATTAAAAGTAGTCTTCACAATTTGCTTAAACAGCATCTCATTACAACCCAAATCTACAGTTTCATTGCGTGTCATTCTGATGACTGCACTCTTTACTTTAGGAGGTGGATTGAAGACGTGCTCATCTACAGTAAACAGGTATTCCACATGATACCACGCTTGTATCAGTACACTCAATATACCATAGGTTTTACTTCCTGGTTTTGCAGCAATACGCTCTGCCACTTCTTTTTGAATCATACCTGTACAGCAGGGAACCCAGTTTTTGTACTCCAACATTTTGAAGAAAATCTGACTGGAGATATTATAAGGATAGTTTCCCGTCAAGACAAAAGGCTGCCCATCAAATATACGGGACAAATCCATACGCAAAAAGTCTTGTTCTATAATGTGCTCTTCTTGGAGAGAAAAATGTTCTCTGAGATAAGCTACAGATTCAAAATCCAATTCTACAACAGTAAGCGGTCGCTTCTTCTCTATAAGAAACTGTGTAAGCACTCCCATACCGGGACCTACTTCCAATATAGGAATATCCGGGCACACATCTACCGTATCCGCTATACGTTGTGCTATATGTAAATCTTTCAGGAAATGCTGTCCCAAGAACTTTTTAGGCTTTACTGTCCGCATGAATGGTTTCTAATTTAGGGTATGTTTAAGTTCTTAATTAAAGTGCAAGCACTATCTTTGCAAGATGCAAAAGTACAGATTTATCCTCCGAGAACATTACAATTATCTGTATTTCTCGTAGAATAAGTCTTAAACAGCCTATTCATCAAACTATCTGCAAACGAATGCTACAAGGAAAAAACTTTGCCAAGGTTTGGCAAATAGCTCTTCCGTTACTCTTAGGAGCTTTTATATTGGCGTGGACCTATCATGGTATGGATTTCAGCAAAACATGGAACATACTACTTTCCGAGACAAACTACGGCTGGCTCTTTCTTTCACTCATATTCGGGGTACTTTCTCATATATGGAGAGGTCTACGTTGGAATTTAACCTTAGAACCTTTGGGAGAATTTCCGAAGAAGAGAAATAGCATTTATGCTATCTTCGTATCTTATGCTGCAAATTTAGTCATACCACGCATTGGAGAAGTTTCTCGCTGTGGCATTTTGAATAAATATGATGGAGTTTCTTTTACAAAGGCTGTAGGAACAGTTGTAACCGAACGTATCATAGACACTCTTTGTATAGGGCTTATTACACTCATCACCTTACTTTTACAGACCGACATTTTCACTTCTTTCTTCCAAGAAACAGGAACGAAAGAATTTCCCTTCAAGCATTTATTCTCTTCTACCAATTTTTATATCACTCTGATTTGTCTATTAGGACTATGTATCCTCTCTTTCTTATTATTGAGGAAACTCGCCATCTATAGCAAATTTAAGAATAGCATTTCCAACATCATTTTAGGGTGCTTATCACTAAAGAACGTAAAGAATCTTCCACTCTTCCTATTGTATACAGTAGGAATATGGGGTGGTTATTTCCTACAATTCTATCTCACGTTTTTTTGCTTTGATTTCTCCGCCGAACTAAGCTTTTCTGCCGGATTAGTATTATTCGTAGTAGGTACGATAGCCGTCATCGTTCCTACCCCCAATGGTGCCGGTCCTTGGCACTTTGCTGTTATCACTATGATGATGATGTATGGTATAGACAAGGAAAACGCAGGAATTTTTGCTCTCTTAGTACACGGCATTCAAACTATTTTATTAGCTTTGTTAGGAATTTATGGACTTGTGGCATTGCCACTTACAAATAAAAAATAAATATTATGAGTGAAATCCTTTCGTTAGCTCCACAAAACGTGTGGAAACATTTTTACGACTTAACACAAATACCTCGTCCTTCCGGACATATGGAGAGAGTGCAAGCGTTTTTATTAGAATTTGGTAAGAAAACAGGTGTAGAAACTTTTATGGATGAAGCCGGCAACGTCATCTATAAAAAGCCTGCTACTCCGGGTATGGAAGACAAGAAAGTTGTCATTCTACAAGCACATATGGATATGGTACCTCAAGCCAATAAAGGTACTGAACACGATTTCGTAAAAGATCCTATACAAACTTATATAGATGGAGAATGGGTAAAAGCCAAAGGCACTACACTCGGTTCTGACAATGGTATGGGAGTAGCGGCTATTATGGCTGTAATGGAAGATAAAAACCTAAAGCACGGACCATTAGTAGGTTTGATTACATCGGACGAAGAAACCGGTATGTTTGGTGCTTTCGGTCTTAAACCCGGAACTGTAGAAGGTGATATTCTCCTCAACTTAGACTCAGAAGAAGAAGGAGAACTCTACATAGGTTGCGCTGGTGGAGAAGATCTCACAGCTGAGTTAGAATATAAACCGGAAGCTGTCAATCCTGCTCACGTAGCATTGAAAATTGTTGTAAAAGGATTACGTGGCGGACACTCCGGCGTACAAATAGGAGAAGGTTTAGCAAATGCCAATAAACTGATGACAAGATTTGTACACCACGCTATCAAATATTATGGTGCAGACCTCGCTTCTTGGGAAGGTGGAAATATGAGAAATGCTGTTCCCCGTGAATGCGAAGCCATTCTTACATTCCCGGAAAGTGAATTGGAAAAACTGACAGCCTATGCCAAAGAATGCGAAAAGACTTGGCAAGAAGAATTTGACACCATAGAAAAGAATATCCTTGTATTGGCAGAACGTACAGAGCTACCTCAATTCATAGTTCCTGCCCCTATCAGAGATAATGTCATCAGTGCACTATATGCTTGTCCTAATGGAGTAGAACGTTATATCCCTACTATCCCCGATACTGTAGAAACTTCTTCAAACTTGGCTATCGTAACCATAGGAGAAGGTAAAGTAGCCATCAAAGTGCTTACAAGAAGTTCTCGTGAAACAATGAAAGACTATAGAAATACAGCGATAGAAAACTGTTTCTCTATGGCAGGAATGTCTGTAGTACGATCCGGTGGATACTCCGGTTGGTCGCCGGACGTAAACTCTCCGATCCTCCATGCTATGAAAAAGTCTTATCAACAACAATTCGGCAAAGAACCAAAAATAAGTGTAATACACGCAGGATTAGAATGCGGTATCATTGGATCTGTAGTACCGGGATTAGATATGATTTCATTTGGTCCTACATTGCAGTGCCCACATACACCTGAAGAAAGATGTCATATTCCTTCAGTTCCTAAGTTCTACGATTTCTTAATCGCAACTTTGGAAAATACACCAAAGAAATAAGAAGAATAAGACTCTTTACATAAAAGCAAACAGGCTGTAACTACTATGAAGTTACAGCCTGTTTTACTTTCTTACCCTTTCATTTTATTCATCAAGAGCAAGGATAAAAGTAAAGATAATAGCCCTATGCCTAAAGAAATAAATGTACCTCCTGCAAGTATGTAATTTGTAAGTTCGCCATCTCTCACAATATCAATCGTAGCAATAAAATTGTTTATCATATGAAAAAAGATAGGATACCAAAGATTATGGGTACAATAGTACACCCAACCTAAGCAGGTACCTATCAGTCCTGCACCTAAAATTTGAGCAGGATTACCATGTATCAAACCGAATAGAGTGGCACTTATGGCTATAGACAGATAAGGCTTTTGAGTTTGTTCCTGTAAGCATCGTTGGATACCTCCACGAAAAATAAACTCTTCTGCAATAGGTCCCAATAATACAATAGCCAAAATACCGATTGGGGATTTTAGGGCTTCTGAGAAATATTCTGCTAAATAATCTTCCGGCTGTAAACAATCATTCAATACGGTTATCCACACTACAGCCAACATAGCAAGCAAAAATGTGTAAAAAAAGGGTTTCTGTTTTAGTTCAGAAATACGCAAAACTTTTAAGTCAAAAGATCTCCAAAACAAGATATGCCCTATTATGAGAAAAGAACCTAAGAAAGGCACCCACGCCATCATTTCTAAACTACGCATCTGAAAAAATGGATCAATTTGTGCAACACGAGAATAAATAAAACTCCCTACTATCAGTAACAAGATTGCAGCCAATTGGGAAAAGATAAAGAGCAAAAGAAACTTCCCTACATTCCATAAATTTACCCATTTCATATTCATATTCAACAGTTTAAAATTTCACGAGTCAGTATTTCGTCTTTTTTCAATTGTTCTATTAAAAGTGGAATGGAGGAAAACTTAATGTCTGCTCTCAAATAGCGAACAAACTCTACGGTTATCTGCTCTCCATAAATATCTTCATTGAAATCAAGGATATGCACTTCTATCGTGATATGATTACCATTCTCCATTGTAGGACGTGTTCCTATGTCCAGCATTCCTTTATACTTCTGCCCTTTTACCTCTACAAATACGGCATATACCCCACACATAGGTAGCAACTTATGAGTATCTGTCAAAGATATATTGGCTGTAGGGAAACCCATTTTTCTCCCCATCTGAAAGCCTCTTATAACGGTCCCTCTGACCGTATAATAGTAGCCTAAGTAAGCATTCGCTTTAGAAAGTTCTCCTGTAGCAATGAGTTTTCTGATAAGAGAAGAACTGATAGCATAGCCATTTTCTTCTAATGCTCTCCCTGCTATCACCTGCATACCCAACATCTCTCCATAATGCCTATATTGTTCAAATCCGTCGCCCCGATTATGCCCAAAACGATGGTCGTGCCCTACTATCAGAGTTTGTACCTTATAGACATCATGAAGTAATCTCATAAAAGAAAGCGCAGTAAATTTTGCCAAGTCTAAGGTAAAAGGAAGTAACAAGCAAGCATCTATTCCCGTCTTGGATAAATAAGTTATCTTTTCTTCTGCCGTAGAAAGTTCTGTGATTTGTTCTTCTGGATATAATACTTTCTTGGGGTGTTCAGAAAAGGTAATGAGCATACTTTGTAATCCTTGCTTTCTTGCCCAATCTTTTACTTCTTCTATAAGGAAGGTATGTCCTCTATGTACACCATCAAAAAAGCCGATGGTAGCCACACAAGGCTTTATATAAATAGAGTGCTCGGTTTCTATAATGTGCATAAAATTATTGTTTCGCTATTTTGGTTCTTAGATATGCCCTATATACTTCTCCTACTAAGAACACAGGCATTGTACCCAATATAATATATAGCCAAGTATGAAGTTCCAAAGCTTCCACACGAAAAAGACCTCCTCCAAAGCTAACTATCAACACTTGCAATACAAGAATCAATGTACTGACCATAATGGCACCTTTGATTTGTTGTGCATGCGTAAAGACCGAATGATGCGTACCAAGAAAAGCCACATTAAAGAGGTTCCAAACCTGCAACATAACAAAAACCGTAAAGAAGACCGTCAGATGATAAATATCCAGCATACTATGATAGTAAAAATAAGCCAACATAGAAAGCAAAATGAAAAGGAACAAAAAGCCTATACCTACAATAGAGAGCATCATAGATTTGCTTATGATGAAGGCATTCCTATTACGTGGCTTTTGTTTCATTACCTCTTTATCCGGAGAGATTGTAGCCAATGCCAACGCTGCGAATGTATCCATAATTAAATTTACCCACAGCATTTGAGTTACAGTAAGGGGTTCTTCTGTCCCTACAAAAGCAGACAATAATACACTCGCCAATGCCACCAAATTGATTGTCAGCTGAAATACAATAAATCTTTGGATATTCTTATACAAAGAACGTCCCCACAAAATAGCGGTAACAATAGATCTAAAAGAGTCGTCCAAGAGCGTAATATCACTGGCTTCTTTCGCTACAGAAGTTCCTGTTCCCATAGAGAGTCCGACATGAGCATGATTCAATGCCGGTGCATCATTCGTACCATCTCCGGTTACTGCTATAACTTCACCTTGTTTTTGGAGTAATTGTACTAACCGTTGCTTATCCAAAGGACGAGCTCTACTCATCACTTTCAAATCTTTTATTCTAAGCAGTGCTTCTTCGTCTGTCAAGGAAGCAAAATCTGTACCTGTGATATGCGCTGAAGCATTTTCGTCGGCTTTCCAAAGTCCTATTTTGCGTGCTATTGCAATAGCTGTGGCAGAAGTATCTCCTGTTATGATTTTCACACCAACTCCAGCAGTATAACAATCTTGAACAGCCTGCGGTACATCTTCTCTTATAGGGTCATTTATAGCAAAAATACCCAATAATCTCGCCCCACCGGCACTGAAAAGATCTTCGCAAGTAGTATTTTCTTCTTTTACCTCTTTGTAAGCCACCGCCAATGTACGCATAGCTTGCTGTTGGTAAGTTATGAGTTGCGCTTCGTACTTACTCCTATCTTCATCAGATAATTCACAAGCTTTCAAAACAATTTCCGGTGCTCCTTTAATATAAAAAGTAGGAAGACCGGTAAGGGCAGACTTCACAAGTGTAGCCATATACTTACGTTCTGTAGAGAAAGTTAGCTGTTCTATAATCGTAGCCTGCTCCCTCATCTTGAGATAATCTGCTTGCTTGTTTTGTAGCCACAAAAGCAATGCACCTTCTGTAGGATTTCCTACTACTGTATATTGACCTTCTATCTCTTCCAAAAATGCTGTACTATTGGTTGCAATAGCTTCGAATACAATTTCCTCCGAGATGTTCTCCAAATAGGATTCGGCTACTTGCATTTTGTTTTGAGTCAAAGTCCCAGTTTTGTCTGTACAAATCACGGTTACCGCTCCCATAGTTTCTCCTGCATGCATCTTACGCACTAAATTGTTTGTCTGAAGCATTCTACGCATATTCAGAGCCAAACTGAGTGTTATACTCATAGGCAATCCTTCCGGTACCGCAACTACGATAAGTGTAACAGCCATCATAAAATGGTGCAGTGTACTCTTTATGAGTGGCATATAATCCTGCCAAGTTTGTGCTTCCACTATAGAAAAAAATGTATAGGCATCTTTTAGAGTAAAGATAAGGAACATTAGCCCAGCTACTATAAATCCGACCTTTCCTATAAAATGAGCCAATTTATTTAATTGCTCATTCAAAGGTGTCGTTTCTCCACTTTGTTGTGTAGCTTGTTTAGCTACTTTACCTATTTCTGTAGCATCACCTACTCTCTCCACACGATATGTGGCATAACCATTCAATATGGTAGTACCTCGCAACACAGTATGAGAAGGATACGTAGCTTCTTTATCCCAATGTGATGGATCTGTACTTTTACTTACAGAAAGTTCTCCCGTGAGTGAAGATTCATTTACCTGAAGAGATATAGCCTCCAATAATTCTCCATCTGCAGGAACCTCATCTCCAGTATTCAGCAAGACTATATCATTGACTACAAGCTCTCGTTTGGGTATTTCTTGTACTTTTCCATTTCTCCGCACCGCCACCAAGCCATCGTCTGCCACGGTATTAAGTATATCAAATTTCTTTGCGGCATCGTATTCAAAATAAAAACCTACACCTGTAGCCAAGAATATAGCACAAAAAATACCTATGGTTTCTATATAATCATTCTCCCAAAAGGCAATGCCTAATGAAAAAACTGCTGCGACAAGCAATATACGAATTACCGGATCGGAAAATTTTTCTATATAAAGTTTCCACAAAGAAGGGCGTTTAGGAGGAGTGAGAATATTTTCTCCATATTTTTTTCGTTGTACAAGGACTTCCTCAGGAGTAAGCCCTTCATAAGAATGAATTTCTGGTGTCATTTATTGATAATTAAAAACAGACACAAAAATAAGAAATATCTATGTGTGATAAGACACCTATGCCTTATCATTACAGTTTGTTAGGAAGTACTACTCAAAGATTTTAATCCTTACGTGCTTAGGTGCTCTATAATGTGTATACAAATAGCCTAAAGTACCCCGAATGCTTCCTTTCGTTTCTTTGCTGTTACAATAAGATATATACCTAAAAGAATAAGAGGGATACTGAGTTGTTGCCCTAAATTGAATACCATACTTATTTCTTTTTCTACTTGTGGATTTTTCATAAATTCCAAAGCAAATCTTGAGCCAAAGAAAATAATCAAAGAAACACCTGTTATAAGACCTACGTAGCGTTGCAATCCATATTTCCTATACATTACCCATGCTGTAATACCCGCTACAAGGCAGTATAGTATCTCATAAATTTGTGTAGGGTGGCAAGCCAATGCTTCTCCATGTGCATTGTACAAGGATTGCCATTCCTGAGATTGGATAAACTGAAAACCCCAAGGTAAGTCTGTAGGGTAACCAAATATTTCCGAATTCATAAGATTTCCTAACCTGATACAACCGGCCACTATAGCTACAGCCGGGATCATACGGTCAAAAAGCCACCAAACACTCTTTTTAGTTATCTTATAAGAGAACCATATCATAGTAAGGATAAGTGCAAACACACCACCATGACTGGCAAGTCCTCCTTCCCAAATTTTGAAGATTTCCAAGGGGTGCTGACTATAATACTCCCAAGCATAAAAAAAACAATGCCCGATGCGTGCACCTATTACTACGCTAACGATAGAATATACAAACAACTTATCTATCCACTCGTCCGGGTATTTCTCTCTTTTGAAAAGGCGAGTCATAAATTCTAAGGCAAGCAGAAAACCTATCCCCCACAATAACCCATAATAACGCAATTCTATGCTTCCTAATTTAACTAGAATAGGATCTACGTCCCAGACAATATTGAATACTTGCATAATTCTATACATTTTATTTCCCTACAAAGAAACAAAAAAAGTACTTAGTAGCCTTATGTCATAGATAGAAAAAAGGTTGTGCCAGTTTTTATCTCGCACAACCTTTTCGCTATATTAGTTTAGAAAAATTATTTTTTAAGCCACTTATCCAACCAGTTGAAGAAACGTCTTTGCCATAAAATACCATTCTGTGGTTTAAGTACCCAATGGTTTTCATCGGGGAAGAGAAGTAATTCCGCAGGCACGCCACGTATCACCGCAGCATTGAAAGCTGCCATACCTTGAGAAGCCAATATACGATAATCTTTTTCTCCATGTATACAGAGGATTGGGGTATCCCATTTGTCTACGAATTTATGTGGAGAAGCAGCAAAACTACGTACTACTTCGGGCTTCTCTTTCTCCCAATAAGCACCTCCTAAATCCCAATTAGTGAACCAAAGTTCTTCTGTTTCCAGCATTTGTTGCTCCATATTGAAGAAGCCATCATGAGCTATGAAAGCACTGAAACGTTTGTTGTGATTTCCTGCCAACCAATAAGCAGAATAGCCACCAAAACTTGCACCGACACAACCCAAGTTTTTTTCATCTACATAAGGTTCTTTTGCCATATCGTCTATCGCACTCAGATAGTCGTCCATACAAAGCCCACTATAATTTGTGCTGATATTTTCCAACCACTCCATACCGAATCCGGGCAAACCACGACGGTTAGGAGCTACTACGATATAACCGTGAGCTGCCATAATCTGGAAATTCCAACGATAGCTCCAAAATTGACTTACGGGACTTTGAGGTCCTCCAATACAAAACAAGAGTGTCGGGTATTTTTTATTAGGATCAAAGTTGGGCGGATAAACAATCCAAGAAAGCATATCCTTACCATCTACAGTTTTTGTCCATCTTGGCTCAACTTTTGCTATATTTAATTGATCAAAAATATGATTGTTTTCTGTAGTCAGCTGGGTTATTTCCGCTCCTTTTTTCTTTAGTTCTACAGTATATAGTTCATCCGGTCTACTAATAGAATGTCTTTTGGTCAAAAGTTTATTGCCAGAAAGTAATTCTACAGAAGCATAGTCATAATCTCCGTCTGTGAGCTTTTTTACATTTCCTTGCAAATTTGTGCTATATACCATTGTAGTACCGTGCCATACACCCGTAAAATAAAGTGTTTTGCTATCTTTTGCCCAACAGAAATGATCTACTCCGGATTCAAAGCTCTCTGTAAGATATTGCTTTTTTCCAGTGGCTAAATCAAAGAGACAAAGGCGATTTCTATCGCTCTCATAACCATCTCTTTCCATACTTTGCCAAGCTATGTATTTACCATCTAAAGAAAAACGTGGATTGGTATCGTAACCCATATTTTTATCTTGGCTGTCTTCTTTGCACAAATTACGGGTTGTTTTGCTCTCTATATCATAGAGATAAATATCCGAGTCTGTAGAAATAGAGTAAGCCAATCCTGTTTTCTTACGAGATGTATAAGCTATTTTCTTAGAATCTCGGCTCCAATCTATTTGTTCTATACCACCGAAAGGTTTTAGAGGAGCTTCATAAGGTTCTCCTTCCATAATGTCTTTGGCTACCCCAACCTTATCTCCATCAAATGAAGCAAGGAAAGGGTGAGGAATAGTAGTTACCCATTCGTCCCAATGCTTATACATCAAATCTTCTACCACGAAACCCTGTGCTTTGTCTAAGTCCGGATAACGATCTACAGTACGTTGTCCAAATTTAATTTGTGCAATGAGCACTATTTGTTTTTCATCTGGAGAGAACTTAAACCCTTCTACATCACCATCGTAAAAAGAGAGTTGCTTTCTTTCTGTACCATCCGGATTCATTTCCCACACTTGATTGCTACCACTGGCTGCTGTGAGAAAAGCTATTTTACTGCCACCCTTTATCCATATAGGCTCTACTTCATTATAGGCTGTAGTAGTCAGTTGTACGTTATTACTACCATCAGCATTCATCACATAGATCACATGATGTCCTTTGTTTTCTTTTACACTGTAATAAGCTACAGTATAAGCTATTTTTGAGCCATCCGGAGAAACGCTATAGCTACCTATACGTCCCATTGCCCACAAAACTTCGGGAGTTAATTTCCCATCTTTCACCTCTATCTGATGCTTTCCGATAATCGCTTTTTGTGTGTCCGATGCCCCGGGAGAAGCCACAGCAGAAGTAGCCAGCATAATAGCTGTAGAGATACTCATGAGTGTTGTTTTTTTCATATTGATGTTATATAAAATAGAATTTTGAGATACTTCGTTTATAAGGCAAAGTTAATGAGAGCTTTTTATTATTCCAAGCTGTTTATTTGTGGAGTAAATCCAATAACAGTAAGCTACGCTTCATGTAACTAAGGAAGATCTCAAAATTAAGAAGTTTTGAGGCTTCACGAAGGACGTTGTGAGTATTCAAATATGTATTCTGGCTATCATACTACCCTACCACAGCTATTCTATAATATTACACCTCCTTCAATCTTGGTTTATAGCGACCTTAATAAGTTGATGTCATATCCTCAAGTACACATATATAATAGTCTCCACGCCCTTTATTAACTTCATCTATTTGTTCTATTTGTTCTTGACGTACGGAGCAGACAGTCTTTATTTTAGTATTTGGTCTATATTCCAATAAATAAGGAATGATCCCTTTTCCAAAATCTGTATGGAAATTTCCATTAAAATGCAAAAATTTTGTTTTCATGTATTTAGCTATAAACCACCCCATAGTCGCATCTTTGAGTGCCTGTGCTTGTGCCAAATACTCTGTATTGTCAGCAGCCATTTTCCCACCTATCATTTGCATCATAGAAAACATACTTTCATTTTCTTCTTCACGTACAAAGTGTATAGGTAAAGGTGGCAAATAACGTTTAGCTTCCTCTGTTAATGAATCAAGGCTTTGAAGACCTTTATTTTTCACCATGTTTGCATAACGACGTGGTACATTCGTAGCTATAAAAGGAATCTTATTCTCTTTAGCGAAATAAACAAAAGGTTCGTAATCTGTATTGTAGTTAGACCAAATCCGTGCTTCTTTTTCAAAACTATCGTAACTAATTTTATTCTCCATATATTCATCTAATATTAATTGATTGTCTGCTTCAAACATTTCCGCCCCCATCATCAATTTATCTCCATGAATAGCATAAAGCGAACGCGTAAGTTCCAGCTCCAACCAATGTATAATACTACAATTGTGTATTTCTCCTATACATACGACATCTGCTTGTGATAATCCCTTTACAAGCTCTTCATAGCCTATTTCCCGTCCATCAGCATCAAAAATAGTATAAGGCTTTTTATAACCCTCTTGTAATTCTCCTTTTGCGTCCAACAGCAATCCAAGAAAAAAAAACATTAGTAATCCCAGTTTCTTCATAAATTCTCTAACTGTATATTTCATTGTATATATAATAGCATAGATCGATCAAGACTTAAGTATTCTCTAAAAGCATCTTGTATATCCTCCGGTGTAATCGTTGATAAACATTGCTCATAGGAATTAAAATCTTCCAGACTTTCTCCGTTCTTCAGCAAGTTCACAATCGTATTTTTCCAGTCAGCAGTAGCTCTATCATTCAACACATTACTTTTTTTAATGATAAAAGAACGCTTCAAATTATCTAACTCTTCCTTAGAGATTAATTCTTTTTGCAATTCTTCAATAATCTGTTGAACCAAGCTGTTTACTCGCTCCATATTTTCTCTGTCAATAATGGCAGAAAGCTGGTAATAATAAGTTTGCTGAGGTATACCATTATAAAACAACGATACATAAGGTGAGTACACTATATTCTCCTGCTCGCGTAGGACTAACAACACACGATTCTGTAAAATATCTCGTATAAGTTTCAATATTAAGGAAGTACGAAGTGAGGGTGTATAATTTCCTGTAAGCAGATATTCTAAAGATATAGATTCCTTACTTTTACCTTCAAAATGTTCTTGATAAAAACCTTTAACCGGAATAAATGGGACATCCTTTACTACATAAGCATCGGTAGAACGTTTCATACGAGCAAACGTGGAAACAAGAGAAGGTAAGATACTATCCACATTGAAAGTGCCGGTTAATAATATAGTCATCTGTGAAGGATCTGTAAATAAACGTTGATAATAATTTGCTATTGAATCCAAATTCAGTTTTCGCAGATCTTCTTGAGTTCTCTGCCGAGCAACAGAAGTTACATTTCCCACCAAAGAATCCAACTTATTATTCAACAAACGCTCTGGAGTTTGTTGGAAGATTTTATCCAACAATGTTTTTTTTCCGAAATTATCAATAGCTTCATTTCGCACCTCTTCAAAATCTTCATACCGCAACTCCGGATTATGTAATTTCTCGTAAACCAAATTGAATAGCTCCATGGCCTTTTCTTCGGGAGCAGAAGCAAAAAGTTCATGCCAATAGTTCCCTATTCCTATATTCATGGCAATACTGTTTTGTGCCATATAAGTCATCAAAGAATCATAGGGAACAGAAGCTATCCCTCCCATTTCTATATATCCTGCAGTCTCATCATAAAGAAACACTTCCTCTGGAAGTAGATCTGCTATTCCACCACGAGCAAAAGCAGATAAATGAAATATACCCGTCTCATCATCGGTAGGACGTAACAATATGGTTAATCCATTATTTAAACGAACCGCTTTTATACATAAGTTTTCATACGAATGTAAAGAAGAAATACTTGCTTTATCATAAGGATTTTTCTTTGTCAGACAGGAAGGAGTAGTTATTCTTTCATCATCTTCTGCTTGTTTCTGCTTATACTCATAAGGTTGTATTGACAAATACTTTCCTCGCTCCCATGCCGAAGCAATATCGCTCTCAGTAATCTTTATAGATGGAGAACTAGTACGAGAAGCTACAAGTAAGGTTTCTTTCATATATGCCAACCAGTCTTTCAATAAATTCTGTAACATTGGCTCTTTTATGAGACGGATTTTTTCATACAAACACTTCCAATCATCTTCGGTATAAATATAACGATCTCCTGAAATAATATAATCTGTCAGGTCCTCACAATATAAAGTAGAGGTAAGAGGCATATCAAAGTTTTTCTTCCTCCGTACAAAAGCATCAATCACATCTTTCAGTTCTTCCGAATGAAAACCTGTAGAAACAATATAATGCAATTCTCCAGACAAGTTTGTTATTTGGCTCAGTAAAGCATCTTTATCTTTACTTGTGAGAGAAAATACTAAATGATTGGTGTCTGATAAGTACCATGTATCCGAAACCGATACAGAAATCTGTCTGGCATTCAATCTACGTGATAAAGCATCTATCAATAATCTTCCTAATTCTTTATGGTAAATTTTTCCTAATGTACAACCTACCACACAAGGGTGAGGTATAATAAGTTCCACTTCCAAATTATTGCGCAGAGTATCACAAACTTCTCTCAAATGCAAACCTTTTTCATACTCCAAAGGATAACTACATATCTTGTTTACAGGTTTCTGAGGAATAGAAGAAAAGAGAGACTTTATTTTTCTTTCTACAATTTGAGGTTCAATATCGCCTACGATAACAATGGTAGCCTTCTCCGGTACATACCAACGTTTGTAGAATCGTTCCAATTTGTACTTGTTTATTTGTTGAATGTGTTCTGCCGTACCCAAAGGAATATGATCGGAAAAACGATTGTTTCCAATCTTCAAACTATAAAATTCATCGCCCACATCATAGTTGCGTAATTCTTCAAGAATAATTCCGCATTCCTGTTTAATCTTATTCTCGTCCAATTTAATATCACAGAGCCAATCACGCATTATAAGCAATGTTGAATCTATCGTACCCATATAAGATTTATCTATGGGAACTGTCAGCATATAGACTGTACGATCATGACCTGTAAAAGCGTTGAGATCTCGTCCGTACTTCATACCTATACGCTCGCAATAATCTACGATACCACGCTCGGGAAAATGTGCAGTACCCTTAAAAGCCATATGCTCAAGAAAGTGTGCTACTCCCTCCTCTCCTTTCTCTTCCTGCACAGATCCTACTTGCATCACGAGACGCATTTCTACCAGATTTTCAGGCTGTCTGTTGTGCAGAATCAGGTAGCGCAAACCATTTTCCAAAGAACCTTCTATTATATTAGGAGGTAATCCTATCAATGAGTTCTCGGAAACAGGCTTTGCACTAACCCTTACACAAAGAAGAAGAAATAAAAAAATTAAGTCTAAACGTCTCATTTACGCATCGTATAAGTCACCCTAATCTGAGCATAACCGGAAAAAAGAGAAGCATCAAAAGGGAATTCAAAACTGAATACACCTTTATCAAAATCATAAGAAGCCTTAGGCTTTATATAATCCGATGGCGTGTTTTTATATTCATCTGAGTCATTTCCGGAATAAAAAAGGAAACTACGAGGATCTAATGAGCCTGCTTGTGAAAACATATCAGAAATAAGCATGTTTTCATATTTTATATTCCCATGTTCATCTGTCCCTGATGCTACCGGAATTTCCTTATCTTTTATGGCAAGTAATTTCTTCCAGAGGGAAAACTCATAATCAAAAGGAACTGCTTTTATAACATCGTCCGAAGAAGTATAAGTAGACTTATCTCCAACAAATATCTGAATATTCTTCATCATACTATTTTAAATTTGTATTTACATTTTCTCTTATTTCATCTATTGATAGGTCAGCCTTCATTTTGTGTTACATTTTCTGGTTCTTGCTCCATTGCATAAACTTCATTATTTACTTATTTTAAGAATAAAATCCATGCAAAGGTATTGTCGCTTCCAAGTAGATACAATACCTAAAAATAGTGATTTCTTACACCTTACTTCTAAAGAAAAAATCACAAAAAAGTAACGTAGTTTTAGTACACAATATCTAACAATACAAAGTATAAACCTCCATCACGGAATATAAGAACTCAAGCATGGTTTATATAAACTTACGGTACTGTTTACATAAACTTCCGCATAAAATAGAAAAGCTTGACCATCTACGAAACTTTATGATGAAGGGACTACCGATTTCGGAAAGAACAAAAAAGCTATCTCTCCGCATAAACGAAGAGATAGCTTGTATTATATACTCTAAAGAACTTTGAGTTTTATCTTTTGACGAGTCCTATTTTCAAATTCAGTTTGAAATAATAGACACCATTTTCTTTTTCTAAATAACCGTATTTATCTTTTTCTGTAGATCCTTTCAGCAAGCGAGTATTATGGTACAAGTAATCTGCCCAATGCTGTCTGTTCCATTTGTTCAAGCAAAGCACTTCCCCTTTTCCTGTGAGTATAAGCATACCACCTATAGCAGTTTCTTTTCCATTATATAGTTTTGCAGGACGCATACCTTGCGCTAGGGCGAGAAGCAGTTCTTTCACTTTATATTCATAATATCCGTGTTTACTTATAAGTTCTTCCTTAATTTTGAGAGGATTCAGTGCCTTCAGTGCTTCTGTAAGCTCGGATACCTTTGTGATACCTTCTACCCACATACATCTTACCATTTCTCCGAATAAACGTCCTGCATGAAGATCTATCAGAGAAAGATTACTCCTGAAAATTTTGTCTGCCACATCGTTGTACTTCAATGCGCCCCCCAATCTTTCTATCATAAGCATGCGTGCCATCACATCTTCCTCCCCTCCTTCGCAATTAATCTTATGCACAGTAGGCGAAGGAAACTTTACACCGGTCTGTTCAAACTTAAAATTGGCACTACGTCCACCATCTAAGAGTGGCATAGTAGCTCCTCCTATCAAGCTATGAACTACCATTCCTATAGGTGGCATCTCGGCATTATAAAAACAGATAAACATATCTGTGCGATCCTCTGTATGAGCCGCCAAATCATAAATAGCAACTGCATCTAAGAAGGCTTCTATTTCTTCCGTAGCAGAAACATCATTCTCTTGAGTTGTTCTCATAGCTTCCAAAATAAGTTCCGCCACAATAGCAAAATCTTCTCTTGGCACACGCTGATCTATATTTTCTCCCTGAATCAAGACTTCTGTTTCTTGAATATGATACCGGCGTGTACCATCGTGTTCTTCACGCTGTATATACACAATGGGATACTTATCCTCTGTATGAGAGGTATTATCTATACGGGCTACCGAAACTGCTCCGTCTGTTAAAAGACGAAAGAAAATATACAGCTCGCTCCATTCACGCTTGGTCGCTTCGAATGCCATACTATTGCTTCTATTATTGGATTAAATGTTTTATTGATTGAATACGATTCTCCTGTCTTTTTGTGTAGCTGCTTTTACCCATTCTTCCGGAATAAACTTCCATTGATTCATAGGAGATGGGTGCAATTCGCCCAATTCTTCTATACGTTTCATCAAGTAATAGCGCAAATCTTTGGTTGTAGCATAAATTATACGATTAGAAAGTTCAGACTTGGGTATTCCTGCACCTTTGGTAAGTAGATCTCCTCCTCCATTTCCTCTATAAGAGTTGACGGCGACTTTATAAGTCTTGTCTTCTTCCCACAGGCTGCCATCCGCCATAGACAAAATATGAATTTTCTCTCCTTGTGGTTTGGTAACATCTACAGTATAACAGATGCCCGCAGCCGAATCAAAATTGTACGTAGGATTTTGGAAGCGTCCACGTTCACCCTCTTCTGTATTGAGGAGTAATAGATGGTCTGTAGGACTACTCATTTGCGCAGTCCATAAAGCATAAGACATCTCTAAGTAGTTCTTTATTTCTTTTCCTGTAAGCTGCATCACATAGAGCATATTTTCATATTTGTAGAGGTTGAACATATCACTCATGAATATATCTCCTTCTCTGATAGTTGCTGTAGGAGAGAGTGGTGCACAAAAAGAAATATCAGCTCCAGTCAAATCCAGTTGCATTTGATGTATCAAATCAACAAAAGCAGAAGAACCAAAGAAAGCATCTACAGCAGAGATAGTTCTATCTATATGCCCTATTTTCTTGCTTACAAACTCTTTCGTAGCATCAAAGTGAGACTGAAATTTATAAATGAAACTCTTATCTACTCCCGAATCTCGTACATCTACCAGCTTTCCTTGCACTGTTTTCTTTATATTTCCTTGTTGCTTTTGCACCTTTATAGTTACATCTGCTATATTTCTTGCACCATTGGCTGGGTTTATCAATAAGACCGAATCTCCCAATAAATTTTCCACTTTTGTGCAAGCAGTTTTATGGTCGTGTCCCATCAAAATCATATCAAAACCCGGTATACGAGTAGCTATATTTTGCGAGGCGTTTTCTACTACTCCCCCTAATATATTACCTGCTGTACCTGCATGAAATATACCAATCAGAACATCCGGATGCTCTTTTTCTTTAATCCATTGTACCCACTTTTTTGCAGCAACTTCCATTTCTTCAAAATATAGTCCGCTCCATAATTGTTTAGGCAGCCAAGAAGGGATAGCAGGTGTAGTTAGTCCCAAGATAACAACTTTGACCCCCTCTTTTGTCAATACTTTATAAGGAGGTAAGTAATTGCTTCCATCTGTTTCTCTCAATACATTCGCTCCCAACACGGGCATTTTCAGCTGGGCTATCCATCTATCGTACACCGAATGTCCCGTTTCTATATCATGATTACCTATATTTACAGCATCGTACTGCATATAGTTAAACATATCTGCAACCACGTGTGTAGAAACGGTATCTATGTAATTGTAATAATAGGCTATAGGCTGTCCTTGAAGAATATCCCCATTGTCTAAGAGGATTACTTTATCACCATACAGCCGTCTCAAGTTTTTTACATAAGTACTGACTTGCGCCAAACTACCTTTAGCAGGTTTTCTGTTAATAAAGTCGTAAGGAAAGAAACTTCCATGTACGTCGGTAGTTCCTATAATACGAAGTGTAACCTCTTGTAGTGGTTTTGCCATGGTATATCCCCATGTAAGAAAAGATATTGCCATATATAAAAATAATCGTTTCATACTTACTTGTTTTTCACACTGCGAAATCTATAAAAAAAGCCTCTGATGGTATTCCCATCAGAAGCCTATAAATGTTTGTTCTTTGGTTTCAACGTAAACGGTCGTATGCTCGTACTAACATTTCGTCCTTCCCTATTCCACGCATAGCTAACCAAGTAAGAATAATACTTACCGCAGGTAAAGCCAACGTCCAAGATAAGACAAACTTCATATCTCCTTTCAATAAGAAAATAAATGCCACAAGTGTAAGATAATAACCTATCAAAAGAATGATAGAGAAGATACACAATCGGATTTGAAGCATACGTTTCTTAAACAAAAAGATATTACAAGTACTTATTAAAGCCACGATGAGCAAGATAGCACACAAAGCCCAAGGCGTATAGCTTTTTGTTCCATCTGCATAAGCCAGCATACTGTTGTACAGCGTATTTATATCTGTGCCTGCTATAAAATACCCTATAGGATTAAATAGCATAAACACAGCTATTGCTGCTACCAAAAAGAGATAGATAGTTTGTACACGCTGAATCATAAAGTGTCTTTTACCTTTGCAGGGTTACGATGATACACTTTTCCTTCTATATACTCCTGCGTAGCAATGAGAGTTGGTTTAGGAAGTTTTTCGTAATAACGAGAAATCTCTATTTGCTCTCTATTTTCGAAGACTTCTTCCAAATTATCTGTGTATGAAGCAAATTCTTGCAGCTTCTTTGAAAGTTCATTTTTCATTTCTACTGCAATCTGATTAGCACGCTTTCCTATGATAGCTACTGTTTCATATACGTTACCAGTGTCCTTGCATAAGTCCATCATATCACGTGTAGTAGTGGTGGTAGGAGCGGTCGTTTTCTTGTAATCCATTTTGCTGATTCTATTTTATTATTTCTGTTTAATTATTCTGATGCCGATGTTTCTGCGTACTTCATTGCATTCTTGAAAATACTTTCTACATCGGATAAGCTCTTGCTTTCGGGAAAGTCATTCTTGAATGCGTAGTATTCATCTATTACGTCTTGCATACGTTCCTGCTTTTTCTCTTCTACGCTTTCCTTAGCAAGCCCATACTTGGCTTTTAGGATTAAGAGAGCCAACGCTTCACGCATACTTGTATAAGGATAATCTTTCAATACGTTTTGAGCAGTAACTATCGCTGCTTGATAATTATTCCCCGTGCTTGCTATAGACGAATTTCCTGTATAAGTACCCAAATCATAATACAGCTTTGCTGAGTAATATTCCTTTTCTACTAAGCGATCTTGTAACTCAAATATCATATCTTGCGCCTGTAGTCTGCGTGCCGAAGAAGGGAAAAACTCTATAAATACTTGTAACTCTCTAATGGCATTATAAGTATTGGTTTGATCCAAACGATACTCCGGGGTTCCCAAGTAGAGAGAACGTCCGCTTTGAAAGCGAGCTTCTTCTGTAAACTCGCCTCGTGGATAAGAAGTATAGTAAGTAGTGAAGTAATTGGCAGCCATCACGTAATCTCCTTGATTTTGATAGGTCATACCCAACATATACAAAGCTTCTTCTCCATAGGAAGAACCCTTCAATATGGGCACCAATTCTTCCAATAATGTAGCTGCTTTCCCATAAGAACCTTCAGTAAAAAAAGCTTTGGCTGCTTCGTACTTATATTCGTAATCTGCACTCTTCAGTACCTTATTATACTCGCTACATGAAGAGAGTAAACACAGTGTCACGAAAGCTGTTGCTATATATTGTTTCATATCAAGTCTGTATAGTTTTGCAAAAGTAGCTGTTTCGGACTAATAAATCAACAATTAGATACTTTTTTGCATATAGTTCGTCTTCTTACTCAAAAAAACAACCAGAGATGTTATATGTTTTTGTTAAATAAAATATATTTGTCCTCTAAATTCGCTTTTTTGAATATGCTAAATATAGACTCAAAACTAACCACTCTCTCTCAGAGTTTACCCGAACTTTGGGAATTATTAACTACAGAACAACAAATACAAATAGCCCCCTATGCTACTATCAAACTTTACAAAAAGAACGAGTCTATTCATTCAGAAAATGACAATCCACAAGATTTAATGTGCCTGATAGATGGCAAAGTAAAAGTTGTAAAAGAAGGAGCAAGTAGAAAAACTACGATTGTACGCATCATCAATAGTGGGGAGTATTTCGGATACAGAGCTTTTTTTTCGCAAGAGCCTTATAAGACAGCTGCTGTGGCTTTTTCAGACTCTTATGTTTGTCTTATTCCTATGCATATCATTTGCGACATTCTCAAAGAAAATACCTGCTTAGCGATGTTCTTTATCAGAAGGCTGTCCAAAGAGCTTGGAGCTGCTGATGAAAAATTAGTCAATCTCACTCAAAAGCACATCAGAGGAAGATTGGCAGAAGCTCTTTTGACTTTGCAAGATACATACGGAATGGAAGACGATAATTGTACGTTGAACATCTACCTTTCTCGAGAAGATCTTGCCAACCTGTCCAATATGACAGCCTCCAATGCCATCAGAACCCTCTCTAATTTTGCCACAGAAAAGCTTATCATCATAGATGGCAGACGAATTAAGCTCATAGATATAGAAGGGCTAAGAAAAATAAGTATCACAGGATAATTCACAATACAAATAACACAACTAATTATGTTTTTAAGCATCACAGACAAAGCCTCTCCGGAAACTATGGAGAAACTTTTAGACAAACTCATTATCTATGGAGTAGAATTAGGAAAGGACATCATAGCAGCTGTTCTCATTTATATAATAGGGAGATTTATTATACGCCAGCTCAAGAATGTCATAGATAAGATTTTATTACGTAGGAAAATAGATCCCAGCGTCCACTCTTTTATCCAAAGCCTTACAAGTCTTTTACTGAACTTAGTATTGACCTTTGCTGTAGTAGCTCAATTAGGGATAGATACAGCAAGCTTCACTGCCCTCTTTGTTTCTGCCGGTGCTGCTATAGGTATGGCACTTTCCGGCAACTTATCCAACTTTGCAGGTGGACTTATTCTACTTATATTCAAGCCATTCAAAGTAGGAGATTTCATAGAAACCAGTACTGTAAGCGGTACTGTTAAAGAAATTCAGATTTTCCACACAATCCTCATCACGCCTGATAACAAAATTATATATACCCCCAATGGTGTGATGAGCAGCAACTATATCACCAATTATAGTGTACAAGAAAAAAGACGTGCTGAATGGATTCTCAGATTAGATGCAGGTAAAGATTTTAGCATAGAAAAAGAAAAGATACAAACTATTCTCCTGAATGATAAACGTGTGCTTTCCGCACCGGAACCACTCATTGTCATCAATGCACTGCATGAAAGAAGAATGGAAATTATGATCAGAGCATGGACTTTGTCCACAGATTTTTGGGACGTATATTATAATATCTACGAAAAGTTACAACAACAAGGATTTCCCGAGGAAGGACATAAACACAAGTAAAACAACTATTACAACATAAAACAATGAAAAAATACAAACGCATATTGCTAAAGCTAAGCGGAGAAAGTCTAATGGGTGAACAAGGCTACGGAATAGATGAAAAAAGACTTTCCGAATATGCTAAGCAAATAAAAGAAATACACGAACTCGGTATAGAAATTGGTATCGTGATAGGTGGAGGCAATATCTTCAGAGGATTAAGCGGAGCAGGAAAAGGATATGATAGAGTAAAAGGAGACCAAATGGGTATGCTTGCTACTGTCATCAACAGTCTCGGATTATCTTCTGCACTCACAGCACAAGGTGTAAAAAACAAGG
Source organism: Phocaeicola sp. (assembly GCA_022764505.1). GTDB lineage: Bacteria > Bacteroidota > Bacteroidia > Bacteroidales > Bacteroidaceae > Phocaeicola. The sequence goes on from JALEQJ010000025.1 coordinate 35,911, forward strand.
TTCTCACCGCCATTAGCATGGAACCGATAGGAGAATTTTATACCAAGTGGAAAGCCATAGAAACTATGGAAAATGGAGCTGTAGCCATCTTTTCCGCAGGTACAGGAAATCCATTTTTCACTACAGACACAGGTTCTTCTCTGCGTGGCATAGAGATAGAAGCAGACGTAATGCTCAAAGGAACACGTGTAGATGGTATTTATACAGCAGATCCGGAAAAAGATCCTACAGCTACGAAGTTTGACGAAATTACTTACGATGAAGTCTTGGCACGCGGCTTAAAAGTTATGGATTTAACAGCTACTTGTATGTGTAAAGAAAACAACTTGCCGATTATTGTTTTTGATATGGATACAGTTGGTAATCTTAAAAAAGTACTTACAGGAGAGCCTATCGGCACTTTGGTACATAACTAAGGTACATTTTTCAAATAAAAAGAGAAACCCTCGCATCTGCTATTTAGCGATGCGAGGGTTTTCATTTGTATCTTAACTTATCTTCATTTTCCAAATTCTGCTACCGTGCGCAGGTAGTTCCATTGCAGTAGGCTGTTCGTCTGTAAAGCTCAATTCAGCTTGTTCTCCTGTCAATAAATCTATAGCTGTAATCTTCTCCTTTCTATTCATTTTCCAATGCTCAAAAGCGTGTGCAGGGATTTGCACTGCTATGCGAGTGGCGTCCGGTGAAAAATTGGCAACAATGAATAAGAGTTCTTCTTCGTATTTCCTCAAAAAAGCATATTGTCTGTGGTCATTCATCAGAGGACCCCCCTGATTGGCATACATCAAATCAAAAAATTCTCCTGCATAGAGTGTCGCTTCTGTAGCACACAAACCGAGAACTTTTTTATAATACTCTCTCCATGTACACTCTTCTACAGTAAGTAATTCCTCATTGAATTTCCCTTTATTATACCAACGTGCGAGTGTAGAGGGATTCCAATAATCAAAAATCGTAGTACGTCCATCTACCCCACTAAATCCTTCTGCGTCCATTCCTCTCTCTCCAAGTTCTTGCCCAAAGTATAGCATAAAAGGATTTTTCTGAAGACAAGCAGCCACTACTAAGGCTGGAAGAGCGGAGTTTGCATTTCCTGCAAAGAAAGACGAAGCAATACGCTGTTCATCGTGATTTTCCAAGAAATAAAGCATATGGTCTTTTATATCGTCCACAGCTTGCCAAGCAACTGTAATAGCAGAAGCAGGTGTACTTCCTACCATCACCCCACGCAAAGTATCGTAAAGCCCCACTTTATCATAAAGATAATCAAAACCACCTTCGTGCAAATAGCGTCTATAAAGAGCAGGATTATAGACTTCTCCTATAAATAGTGTATCGGGAAATGTTACTTTAATCTGTGGAATAACCCAATGCCAAAACTCACAAGGCACCATTTCTACCATATCGCAACGGAAACCGTCTACACCTTTTTCTCTCCAGTAGCACAAAATATCTTTCATCTTATACCATGTATCTGGAATAGGAGAAAAATGACAGGTTCCTGTACTATAATCTACTCCGTAATTCAGTTTTACAGTTTCATACCAATCATTTACAGAGGGAAAAGCATGAAAACAATCATTGCCCGTAGCTTTAGCAGGCATCTCCTCATAGCGTCCCCATTGTGGAATATCTCTATCACACACTTCGCCTGATAGAGCTGTATGAGGTATATAATAAAAATTATTCTGAGGAGAGAATGCCCACTCCGTATAATCTGTTGCACCAAAATTTTTCCCTCTACCTGCTGAGTGCGTAGAATGATATTGGCGTGCCACATGATTAGGAACGAAATCTATCAGCACTTTCAAACCTGCCTTGTGCGTACGAGCAACAAGGAGTTCAAATTCTTTCATACTTCGCTCTACTTCTGTAGCCAAATCCGGGTCTACGCTATAATAATCATTGATGGCATAAGGAGATCCTGCTCGTCCTTTTACTACAGCAGGGTGGCACAAAGGAATGCCATATGCAGTATAATCTGTTTGTGTAGCGTGTGCCAAAATACCTGTGTACCAAATATGTGTAGCACCCAAATCTTTGATAGATTGCAGTGCTTTCTGACTGATGGATTTCATTTTTCCACAGCCATTCTCCTCTATATTACCATTAGGTTGATTCTTATTTTTAGAGTTGGCAAATAAACGATTAAGAATCTGATAGATAATTATTTTCATCTGTTCCTATTTTGTATTGTAACGTAAACTACATTCAGATTATAAACAAATGGCACAAAGCGAAGTCTTCTCCTCACTTTGTGCCAAGTTTCCTGTCTTAAAGATATTGAGTTAGAGTGAGTGTGCTTCTACCTCTGGTACTATTTTCTTTATCATTCCTTGCAGTGCTGTTCCGGGTCCACATTCTATAAACTCTACAGCTCCATCTGCCACCATATGCTGCACACTTTCTGTCCATCTTACGGAAGCTGTAAGCTGTGCTATCAAGTTGGCTTTAATTTCTTCCGGAAGTGTATGTGCCTGCGCATCTACATTCTGATAAACAGGACATTTGGGTGTATGTATAGTAGTGGCGTGAATAGCTTGTTCCAACTCTGCTTTAGCAGGTGCCATAAGTGGAGAATGGAAAGCACCTCCTACCTTAAGAGGCAATGCACGTTTTGCGCCTGCTTCTTTCATAAGTTCACACGCTTTTTGTACGCCCTCTATCGTACCGGAAATCACTATCTGACCGGGGTTATTCAAGTTGGCAGCTACACAAACATCGCCTTCATCTGTAACTTTCTTGCATATTTCCACTACCTTATCGTCTGCCAATCCCAAAATAGCCGCCATCGTTCCTGCTGTAGCTTCGCAAGCCTTTTGCATAGCCAAAGCACGCGCATATACAAGTTTCAAACCATCTTCGAAAGTAAGTGCACCTGCTGCTACCAAAGCAGAAAATTCTCCCAAAGAGTGTCCTGCTACCATTTGTGGCGCAAATTCTTCTTCTTTTGCTAAAGCCGAAATAACCGAGTGCAGAAAAACGGCAGGCTGGGTTACTTTGGTTTGTCGTAAATCTTCATCTGTACCCTCAAACATCAAGTCTGTGATACGAAACCCTAATATGTCATTGGCTTTTTCAAAAAGATCTTTTGCTAAAGGACTATTTTCGTAGAGGTCTTTCCCCATTCCTACAAACTGGGCACCTTGCCCAGGAAATACGAATGCTTTCATAATCTGTTTTTTAGTTGATAATTACGGTGCAAAAGTAATCATTATTCTCCTTGTTCCAAGCATTTCTATGCAGCCGTCCCCTTACCTACTTAGAAAAGATGGCTATCTATAACCTAAAATAACTGTTTAATACCTTGTTCTCCTACATTCTTTTTCTCTATTCCGTACCGAAGTTTATATGTTCTGTGGCGTGGTTTATATAAACCACGATGGAAGTTTACATCAACCACAATACGGAATATAAACAAAAAACCGTCTGTTACATTTCTCATATAACCCTCCTCTATAGCTTTCTAAAGCTACTTACTATAAAAAGACAAAGCACAAAAAATGAAATTGATTACTAATTTGCTGGCAAAGTAATCCGTATGATTTATCTAATACCGGCATCAATAATCTCAATAAACCGAAAGTATTCGTTATGAGTTATAATCTTTACCATCAATATATATTTCAACATTGGGATTGTATAATTCAAATATTGTAAAGTCGATTAACAAAATGAATATAAAAGATATCGTCTTACTTTAGAGATTTATAGATAAGCTAACTCATATTGATTCATCTCACATCAATAAATGTTGTAAAATACTTTCTCCTTGTGAATAAGGATAAGGCATGAAATAAACAACTAATAATAGTATCAAGTATATGATAATTATTATCACTGTTCCCCATCTCACAAGAGCAGGAGGGATTTCCCCGAGAAAATTACGGACTTTTTCAGATCGTAATTCAATTTTTGTGTCTTTTTTCATCTTATAATATTTTAAATGAAAGTAATTATGCTGATAGTTTTTCTACGATGACTTACATTCGGTTTACTATTTGCCTAATTCAAGTTGATTTTTAACAAGATTATAGTAAACCCCATTTTTCTTTACAAGATAGGTATGACTACCAGTTTCAACGATCTTTCCTTTATCAATAACAATTATTTGGTCTGCATTTTTTACAGTAGATAACCTATGTGCAACCACAACAACTGTTCGACCTTTGTAAAATTCATTAAGATTTTCAACTATTATCTTCTCGTTTTTGGCATCAAGGGCATTTGTGGCTTCATCTAGAAATATGAAATCTGGATTCTTATAGACAGCACGGGCTATAAGTATACGTTGCTTTTGCCCTTGGCTCAATCCAACTCCATCACGTCCAATAATAGTATTGTATTTTAGAGGAAGTCCCATCACATATTCATGAATATTTGCTATTTCTGCAGCTTTTTTAAGTTGCATCATATCAATCTCTCTGTCATCAACAGCAATATTCCGGGCTATGGATTCAGAGAATATTACACCTTCCTGCATAACCACTCCACAATGACGACGCCACCATTTGAGATTATATTCATTAATATTTCTCCCAGCTATAAAAATAGAACCTGCCATAATATGATAATAGCCAAGCATCAGTTTAATTAGAGTCGTTTTCCCACTTCCTGAAGCTCCTACTATAGCAGTCACCTTCCCTGCTGGAATATCAAACGAAACTCCCTCAAGTACTTTATTCAAAGCATGAGGATCATATTTGAAATCTATATTCTCAATCCTGATTGACTTTTCTATACCGAATGTTTTTGCTTGATTTTCTTTGGATTCTTCTTGTTTTTTTTCATGAATCTCATTGATTCGTTCAAGAGAAATTTTTACATCTTGTAAAGAATATATGAATGACATAAATTGCTCAACAGGAGAGTTAAGCTGCCCCACAATATACTGAATAGCGAGCATGCCACCAAGTGTCATCTGATCATTGATAACTGCGGTCGCAGCAAGAATGGTGATTATTATATTCTTTACTTCATTTATAAAAATGGATCCCGCTTCCTGGGTTTGTTGTAGTTTAAGAACTTTCATCTGCACACAGAATAACTCCGCCTGAGTGTCTTCCCATTCCCATCGACGACGCTGTTCACAATCCTGTAATTTAATTTCCTGCATTGAGGTGAGCAGTTGATAGGTTTTATTTTGACTCTTTGCCTGCTGTTCAAATAACTCATAATCAAGAATTTTCCTTTTTTTTAAGAACGAGACAATCCATAATCCATAAAATATGCTCCCGATTGTAAAAATCCCCAATATGAAAGGGTTATATATATACATAACAATGCTAAAAATTATAAAACTAAGGAATGTAAATACTACACTCAGCACTTGCCCCGTAAGGAAGTTTTGCACTCTCGTATGATCTCCTATTCGTTGCAGTAAATCTCCCAACAGTTTTGTATCAAAGAATGACATAGGTAACTTCAGCAACTTTATGAAGAAGTCACTCACTAATGAAATATTTATTCGCATAGAGATGTGCAGGAGTAGCCATCGTCTAATAAAATCAGTTGCAGTCCTCCCAATAACAATCATCAGTTCACCAAGCAATACCAACCAAATAAATCCTATATCCTTAGTTCTGATCCCAAGATCTACAATCCACTGTGTCAAGAAAGGCATTATAAGTTGCAATATACATCCTAGTATCAATCCAAATATGATTTGAGCAAAATATCTTTTATACTGCTTCAAATAACCGAACAGAAACATAAAAGACCGCTTTTGTATGGAAGTATTACATTTTTTATTATAAAAGTTTTTTGAAGGTGTCAACTGCATTACCGTGCCATTTGGTTCTCCATCTGTCACAGAACTTATCCAATTGCTTTTAAGCTCTTTTCGAGTATAAGTTATTAGTCCTTTAGCTGGATCAGCAATTCTGTAACATTGCCCATTTTTTGAGATCCCATAAAGAACTACAAAATGGTTTTGATTCCAATGAAGAATACATGGAAGAGTAATTTCCTTAAGTTCATCAATGGTTGCCATCACTGTCATTGCATCTAATCCAATACTTTTTGCTCCTTCCTCAATTCCAAGCATGGACACTCCTGCAATATTTGCATGACAGAAATTGTCAAGGTATTCAAGACTATATTCCTTCCTATAGTGATGGCAGACCATTGCAAGACATGAGACTCCACATTGCATAGAGTCGTGTTGTTTCACCCATTTAAATCTGTTAGTATTGAAAATCCGCATTATTTCTTAAAGTATAATGAAATCATAAACTCACGTCCACGGAGGTTGCTTGAACGTTCAGTCTGCGACACCATACTATATGAGTTATAACTGTATTCCTTCTTGTTGAACAAGTTGGTAGCTGAAACAGAGATTTCTATACGTTTATTTATATTAAACATAAGTTTTGTATCAAGCATAAACATATTCTTATAGTGTCCCTCTTTAATCTGATTACGATAAAATTCACCTCCCATACTCCATTTAATTAAGGAACATGGCGTAAACGTTATGTTTCCTGAATATCTGAAATTGTCAGAGCTATGCTTCGGCATATTTGAAATTTTCAATAATGATTTCTCCCATATAAACCGGAAATTCCAATTAAGATATGTGGATATATTGCCATTAATAAAAGGTGATAATGAAAAGTAATCATTACAATAATCGGTATGAAGTCCTTGTGATAACAGATTATTTTCCATTCTTCTATAACTTCCTTTCACTCCTATTGTGCCTCTCATAAAATCAAGAGTTTTACTTATATTAAGAAACACCATAGCATTGCGGGAATCAGATGGTTGGGATTTATAGGAGTAGAATATATAATTATTTATGATATTCTGTACAGTTCCAAACTTTGATTTATTCCAACCATAGTTGCCCATCACCATCACAAAGATACCGTTTTGAGCATTCCTATAGTTATACGAGGCAGAAAGGGACTGCCCAGAAGATGCATAGTAATCTTCAGCTCCTGAATTAAACGATCTATAATCAGTAAGTATGGAAGAGTCATGGATTTCATGCAATGATGCCGGAGATCGTCGTACACTTCCACGCAAAGTAAGCGACATTCTTGGCGTAATGCGAAATCGCGCCACAAGTGAAGGAGAAATAAACAGCTCCGTGCGGTTACGTATAGTGCCAGAAAAAAAATAAGAATACAAGTTAATTGGGAAATTAAAGGTAAGGTCAAGTCTTTTATGAGTCCATTCAAATTTCGGAGATGCAAATACTCGTAAATAATCAGTTGTGAGAGCTTCTGACTCTGTCTGATTTTTTATACTCATACCAAACAGTTCTGTATTAAGTCCTCTGAAATATCCTGAAACACCTGCATCAAAAGACAGAAGAATTTTATTGAATACAAAACCTAATGATGCTCGTTCATCTGTGTAGAAAGAATGCTGTTTAATTTCTTGACCATACTCCTTTTCATTATGGTTCACTATCAGTTTTTCAGGAAGCGAGTTCCATACGTTACAGCTTGTGAAAGAAACGAGTTTGTTGTTGGCAAAGCGTTTAATTACTTTTAAATAATTGCTTACAGTATGTTCTAGAATCTTTGCGGATTGAGAGTTAGGGAATGAGCCTATAGTATTTAATTCTAAATTATTCCACGAGAAATCTGTTGATAAAGTGTTATTGAGAAAGTAAGATTTCTTATTTATCTCAAATGAAAACTTTCCGGTTACAGCTCCACGATATGCCAGAGAGTTTTTATTCTCAAAAATGATTTTATTTCCTGATTCTAAAAAATAGGTTGTAGAATTTGCTCCCTGTGCAGAAATGCGGTCGTTGTTATAGTCAATCTTAGCTTTAAATTCGCTTCCTTTGGTGCTTTTTATCAAATGGTTTGAGGATACCATCCACGAACGGTTAAAAAAGCTTCTGTTACGTTGCAGATTGGGGAAAATCGGAATAGATAGGGATATATATCCATCTGTTGTCTCCTCCAATCTTTCGGTTGTGAAATCTATAAGTTGTTCAGAGAGATTATGACCCGTATTATTTCCTTTGAATGTAGTAATCATCTGATACTTCCCAGTAACCATCATAGTAAAAATATCTCCAAACCAAAGCATTCCTTTAGGTTGTTCAGATCCTCCACCCGATAATATTCCATGAACAAGAAACGTGGCTTTCGCCTTGTTCTTCATCTTCAGATTGATTGCCGTCTGATCAGAAAAACTCAATCCACGAAGAACCTGCATTGGTTGGTGGTTTTCCATCACCTCCACAGCACCGATATCATCGTAAGATATACCGTTTGTTGCAATTCCATATTTTCCACCTAAAAGATCGTTTCCTTCAATATAAAATTTGCTAATTTCAATTCCCTGATATTGTATTTTGCCATTGTTCGCCACATCAATGCCCGGCATACGTTTCAGCACATCTCCAATAGTTCTATCTTGTCTCTGAACAAAACTACTTACATTATATTTAATAGTATCTCCGTTCTCCTGTATAGGATCAATTTTAACGACAACCTCCTCTATTGACTGTGAGTTCTCTTCCATCGTTATTATAATTTGCTTACCATCTGAAATCAAAGGTACAGAATACGGTTTATAACCAAGCATTGTGGCATTTATACTTAATTCAGTATCTGTACAAGATAGTTTGATGGAGAAGTGTCCATTGGAATCACTAACGCCATATGCCAATATCTTTCCATTGACACCCTTTATCAGAATATATGCACCTGGTATAGGAGATTTGTCTGATATTTGAATGACAGAGCCAGTTATCGTATTCTGTGCAGATACACTTAGAATACCGACAATTGTTGAAATTATTAATATAAGTAACTTCCTGTTTTTCATAATGTCCGGATTATTTTGAGACATGAGGATAGTCCCTCTCCTGATAATCATATTGAGCATTAGAAAGGTCATTCTGAGTAGAGTTTCCATATAACCTACTCATAGAGGATACAAAATTACCTTTGATGTATTCTTTATACATCTTCTGAAGGTATACTTGTCTGCTTTTTAGTTTGTAAGGTTTGTGGCTAAAATAAAGCCTTATACCTACAGGCAATAGATTTTTCGTATAAAGACCGACAGCCTTATATGTATAATGATTTCTACTATCACTTGCTTCTAATACAAGTCCGGGCAAACCGAATAATTTCCATGGTCCTTCATTTATAGGAATATCGGGAATAAACCAAGCATTCCAGATACGCCCCCTATAATCGCATGTAGCAAGCTGACAGATATACCCCATTATCTCTTTTGTTTCTGATTTTAATTCCCATACAGGAGCTTCTGTAATTTCTGTATATGAGTAAGCTTCTCCAGAGATTTTCCTACATACCATAGTTTCACCATCATTGACATTACGAAATAAAAACTCTCGTTCAATACCGCCAACAGGGTTATACACTGACTGCCCGGAGGGATTCATTTCCCGATGAACTTTTTCATATAAAGCATAATTGGTTTGTAGGAGAGAGTCAGCCCACATCTTTTTAGTTGGATAAAACATTGTGGCAGTCTTACCAACTCTCAAAGTCATAAGATCTGAATAACTTCTATTTTTCAACGTATCTCCTACTGTGGTTTTAATATAATGAACTTCAAGGATAGCAGCTTCCTTATCCTCTATAATTTGTGCATCCATATTCAATGCCACAAAAAGCAAAAAAAACAAACTAAGATATTTCATGGTGCAATTATCTTTTAATTATTGTAAGTATAGGATACTATTAATTTCTGTATAGTATCCTATACTTGAGAATTGTTTAGTTAGGCTACTCCTGCGCATTGTTCAAAGCGGTCTGCCCAATTTTCCCAGTAAGCATCTTCTATTTCTTTGTTACCAGTACTCTGATGAGTGCTAGCTTCATACTGAAGAAGTGTCATACAGTCGTATGCTGTTGCGCCTCCATTGAGAGTAACCAATTCAATAGACTTAATCTGTTTCATGATTTTATCCATTTTTAAATTCATACATCTCTTGCACGCGGATGATTTTGCGCTTACAGGTCGTTAAGCCTGCTTCTCTATATGATGACGTCATTATTTTATTGTGATAAATCGGCTATTATAAATTCAAGATCTTTTGCTGTATATATGGTAGAAAGTAATCTATCATTCAAAACAATTTGAGGGAATCCTAAAACATTTAGTTTTTTCATTTTATACTCAAAATCATAACAAATTTCAGACACTCTAATATCTTGATTGACTGAATTTAAACTATAATGTAAACACCGAGTCCGCTCATTACTCCACAAGTGCAGACTCTTTAGGAATTTATTCTTATCAGAAATATATTCCTGAACCCACATCTCTATTTTCTGAGAATCTTCATTCATAATTTTTCCAAGCATAATATTCCATCGGAAATCAATTCCTTTCTCAATTAATGTTAGAAGTTCAAAAACTACTTTACGACAATGCTGGCAACTTGGCGATATAATTGTAGTAATATTTATTGAAGCTTTCTCCTTGCCAAACCACATTGGCGATTTAATTAGTTCTATTGGTGAGCTTTCCAATAAGATTATTCTTTTCTCTCGTTTTAACTTTAATAGTTGAATTTTTGTTTTTAATTGTTCCTGCTAAGTTAAATGAATATGCGAATAAAAGTACAATATACCTAATATACAAGTATTAACAAGTCCCCAAAGAATAAGACCTCTCAATAATTTTGAAGTAGACATTGGCACACATATAAATACCAGTGCTTCTGCAAAAACACATATCAAAATCATAAGACACAATGGACATATTTTTCTAATTCTAATCTGATTATACACCGAATAGTATGTTAATGGAGTAAAAAGAATTGCGGGAACTATATAGAGACAATATAAAATATTGTTAATATCTAAAACAACGGATATTACTATACAAATTAATTGAGAAATGAAAAATGATAAAGCCATACTACTCATATTCAATTTTTTCAAAAAGCCAGATGAAGATTTTTTTACAGCTTCACAATCAGTTATAGATAAACTATGACAGATTTTTTCAACAATATTAATTTTATATATGTTGCTTTGCCAATAAGTACACAAACTTACGAGCAGACCTATGATAACAGGTAAAATATAAAGAAAATGAATGTCCCATTGCTTAAAAATGACATTTGCGATAAATACAAAGATTACGATAAACAAAATTAATAGCATCTTATCTTTTAGATAGTAACTTCTTATAGTATTAGCTTTTGTATATATCACGACCCCATTCCATAGCCTATCAAGACACTCTCTGCCCGTCGTTTCCCAAATACCATTTTTAGTATTAAATACCTTTAGAACATTAAATTTATTATCCCATTTAGAGATAATCAATCTCTCTTGGGATTTCATCTTCACGTGAAGTAAAAAAGGAGATTTTAAATTCTTTAAATAATCCCAATCACATTGACCAACCTGAACTTTCAAGCTTGCATATTGTAATGTTTGTACAACAGATAGCAAATTAGGATATTGAGGAGATGACTCCAAAAATAACCTAATACTTTCTTTATTCACTTTATTCAAAAACAAGCTACTATATTTAATTAATGTTTCTGATAGCATAATCTGAAAGATTTCTATCTGCAATAATATCAACAAATATCAAACTAACCAAATTTTCCAACAACATTTTTTATAAATTCTCATCATTTTATGCCGTTTTAATGATAACATTACTTTCTTTGAGTATAAATCAAATATTAATTAAAGCATTTCAGAGTAAAAAAAATGCAATAATCAAGCAACATATAGATCTCAACACCTTATTAATCAGACACCATTGGTATATATCGTGAGACAGGAAAAACCGTCTGTTACATTTCTTATATAACCCTCCTCTATAGCTTTCTAAAGCTACTTACTATAAAAAGACAAAGCACAAATAACCATACTCAGAAAGTTATCATTACTTTTGTCTATCATTAAAAAATAGAATGGATAACAGAGCCGAATGATAGAAAAGCATATCGTATTAGAAGATATAGATCCTGTGGTTTTTTATGGTGTAAACAACACCAATCTACAAATGATAAAAGCCTTGTTTCCCAAGCTACGCATTGTAGCACGTGGCAATGTCATCAAAGTAATAGGAGATGAGGAAGAAATGTGTGCTTTTGAGGAAGCCATCACCACGATAGAAAAGCATTGCCTTACTTTCAACAGGCTCAATGAAGAAGACATCTTAGGACTCACCAAAGGAAAATCCCCTTATCAAGCTCACGTGGGAGATGCAATCGTGTTCAACGTTTCCGGAAAGCCTATCACTCCACGTAGCGAAAATCAGCGAAAACTGGTCAAGGCATTCTCAGAAAATGATATGATATTCGCAGTAGGACCGGCAGGCTCCGGAAAAACCTATACAGCCATAGCATTGGCAGTACGTGCGCTAAAACAGAAAGAAATAAAAAAAATCATCTTGAGCAGACCCGCCGTAGAAGCAGGAGAAAAACTCGGTTTCCTACCAGGAGACATGAAAGAAAAAATAGATCCTTACTTACAACCTCTCTACGATGCCCTCCAAGATATGATCCCTGCTGCCAAGCTCAAAGAATATATGGACTTAAACATTATACAAATAGCTCCATTGGCATTTATGAGAGGAAGAACGCTCAATGATGCAGTAGTTATATTGGACGAAGCACAGAACACCACTACCCAACAAATTAAAATGTTCCTTACCAGAATGGGAATGAACACCAAAATGATCATTACAGGAGACCTTACACAAATAGATCTCCCTCACTCTCAAACATCGGGCTTATTGCAAGCTATGGGTATTCTGAAGAAAGTAAAAGGAATAGCATTCGTAGAACTCAATAAAAAAGACATAGTAAGACATAAATTGGTTACAAGGATAGTAGATGCCTACGAAAAATTTGAAACCAAACAGAAAAAGGAGAAACTCCAGAACGAATAATTCTCTCAAAAGCCAAAACAACCATCTATCATAACACATAAAAAGCCAAAACAATGAAAGCATTAACAAGCACAGCATTCAGTCTACCGGGACAAACAAGTGTCTATCATGGAAAAGTAAGAGATGTCTATCGCATAGGCGAAGAAAAATTAGTAATGGTAGCTACAGACCGTATCTCTGCATTCGATGTAGTACTACCAGAAGGTATCCCTTACAAAGGACAAATGTTGAACCAGATAGCAGCGAAATTTTTGGACGCTACAACAGATATTTGCCCCAACTGGAAATTGGCTACGCCTGATCCTATGGTTACAGTAGGTGTACTCTGCCAAGGTTTCCCCATAGAAATGATAGTACGTGGCTATCTCTGCGGTAGTGCATGGAGAGCTTATAAAAATGGAGTAAGAGAAATCTGTGGAGTAAAACTGCCGGAAGGTATGAGAGAAAACGAAAAATTTCCTCAGCCTATCATCACCCCTACAACCAAAGCAGAAATGGGACTACACGATGAAGATATCTCTAAAGAAGAAATTCTGCGTCAGGGATTAGCTACTCCGGAAGAATACGAAATTTTGGAACGATATACATTGGCACTTTTTGAACGCGGTACAAAAATAGCTGCAGAACGTGGGCTTATCCTCGTAGATACCAAATATGAATTTGGCAAGCACAATGGCACCATTTATCTTATGGACGAAATTCACACACCGGATTCCAGCAGATACTTTTATGCAGAAGGCTACAAAGAACGTTTTGAACAAGGAGAACCACAGAAACAGCTGTCCAAAGAATTCGTAAGAGAATGGCTTATGGAAAACGGTTTCCAAGGCAAAGAAGGGCAACAAGTACCGAAAATGACACCGGCTATCGTAAATGCTATCAGTGAACGCTATATAGAGTTATTTGAGCATATCACCGGAGAAACTTTTGTAAAAGCAGATACTTCTTCCATTGCAGAACGCATAGAAAAGAACATTACAGAGTATCTACACCAATAAAGCCTGCATTATGTCCCATTATCCACAAGAAGAAATTAAGCCCTACAATACAGAAGAGAAAAAAGCCAAGCAAGTAGAAAAAATGTTTGACAACATAGCTCCTGCTTATGACAAGCTCAATCATCTCCTCTCCCTCGGCATAGACAAAGGTTGGCGAAAAAAAGCCATTCAACACCTGCAATCTTTACGCCCTCAGCGCATACTGGACGTAGCTACAGGAACAGGAGATTTTGCCATACAAGCTTATCGTGCATTGGCTCCTATAGAATTGCTGGGTATAGATATTTCCGAAGGTATGATGGAAGTTGGACGTAAAAAGGTAAAAGAATTAGGTTGGGAAGGTCGTATTCTCTTCTCCAAAGAAGATGCGACCGCCCTTTCTTTTCCAAACGACAGATTTGATGCCATCACCGTAGCATTTGGTATTAGGAACTTTGAGCAGTTGGATTTAGGATTACGAGAAATGTGCCGTGTATTGCGTTCCGGAGGACGCTTGGTTATTTTGGAACTGACCGTACCTGAAAAAGCACCAATGAAGCAACTCTATTCCTTATACTCACGTATTTTTATCCCTACTGTAGGTAAATTACTCTCCAAAGACAAAAGTGCTTACACCTACTTACCTCAATCTATTCAAGCATTTCCACAAGGAGCAGTGATGGCTACAGCACTCAAACAAGCAGGCTTCCAATCTGTAGAGATCAAGCCACTTACCTTCGGTGTCTGTACGCTTTACATAGCCACAAAAGCATGAAGACCTACGGACTAATAGGCTATCCTTTGGGGCATTCCTTTTCCAAGCAGTATTTCACAGAAAAATTTGAAAGGGAAAATATTCTTGCAGAATATCTCAATTTTGAAATTGCAGATATTACACAACTTCCTCAAGTACTCACAGAACACCCTCACTTAACAGGTTTCAATGTAACTATTCCCTACAAAGAACAAATCCTTCCCTACCTGCACGAGATAACACCTATAGCACAAGCCATAGGTGCAGTAAATGTAGTAAAAGTGTGTAGAAGAGAAAGAGAGATAAAGCTCATAGGGTACAATTCGGACATCGTGGGATTCAGAGAGAGTCTGCGCCCCCTACTCAAACCACATCACACACAAGCCTTGGTATTAGGAAGTGGAGGCGCTTCCAAAGCCGTTTGCGAAGCCTTGAAAGAGCTACATATTGCCTACCGAATAGTGTCCAGACAAGAAAGAGAAAACAGTTTGCAGTACAATGATTTATCTCAAGAATTGATAAGCCGATACCCACTTATAATCAATACTACGCCAGTAGGAATGTTTCCTCATATAGAAGAAACACCACCTATTCCCTACGAAGGAATAAGCACAGCGCATATATTGTACGACCTCGTGTACAATCCTTCTGAAACACAATTCATAAAAATAGGAAAGACACGAGGTTGCACAGTCCTCAATGGGACACACATGCTCCACTTACAAGCTGAAGAAGCATGGAGATTTTGGCATAGTACTAATATCTGAAGGTACTTCCTCCCAAAAATTCTCTGAGCAAGGAAGTAAAAGGAATATCTCTATCGGATATAGACTCAAAATACTCCAAGAAACGGAGCAGTCTATCTGCTTCACTATATTCCGGACAATCTTTGGGAACGTTTCTCAATATAGGCAAAGCATGATCTTTGATAATCCCTAATTCAAACAAAAGCGCAGAATTAAACATAGCATCTGCTTCCTCCTGATAAGGGAATATCCATTTATCTTCTCCCGCACGTACACTACTCCATCTACTTATGGTGTCCTTTGCAGAATAATTGCGGTATTTGTAATCTCGCACTATGCGACGCAATAAACGATTGTCCGTAGTAGGTATGTAGTTATGAGCATCTAATCGGATAGTGGTCAGTGCAGAAACATATAGTTTGAACTTTTGTTCTTTGGGGATTTGTGGAATAAGTGCAGGATTCAGCGCATGAATACCTTCCAAAATCAAAATCATATCCGGCGTGAGTTTGAGTTTTTCTCCGCTCATCACACGTTTGCCTATAGTGAAATCAAATCTGGGAAGTTCCACCTCTTCTCCCTCTATCAATCGCTTCATACACTCTCCAAAGTAAGGTAAATCCAACGCATAAAGACTTTCAAAGTCATAATCTCCATGCTCATCAAGAGGTGTATGTTCCCTATCCACAAAGAAATCGTCCAACGAGATAGGATAAGGTTTCAATCCACAGGTCATCAACTGAATACTCAATCGTTTACTCGTCGTAGTTTTCCCCGAAGAAGAAGGACCGGAAATAAGAACCAATTTTACAGGATTGCCATTCTTTCCTCTCGTAGCTATTTCGTCTGCTATTCTGGCTATTTTCTTCTCTTGTAAAGCTTCCGCTACGTGGATTAAGTCTATGGCTTTTCCTTCTCTACAAGCTATATTAAAATCTCCTACCGTAGAAATATCCCATATTCTCTGCCAATTATGATGTTCCTCAAAGACCTCGAACATCTTTTCTTGTTTTACTATATCTTCCAATTTATTGGGTTGGGACATCTTAGGCACACGAAGCAATATCCCATTATAGTATTTTACCACATCAAATAGATGAAGGCAACCCGTATGTGGAACCAATGTCCCTGCATAATAATCTATAGTATCTCCCAATCTATAATAAGTAGTATAGAGTTCTCTGTAGGTTTGCAACAAGCGAACGGTATCTATAGCACCTTTTCCTTGGAAGAGAGCTATCACATTTTCTGTTCTGTCCTCTATCTTCTCATAAGGCAGTTTATCTGTGATAAGTTCTTGCATTCTTCCTTTAATCTTTGCTACATCTTCTATCTCTATCTGCTTCCCTATATAAAGCTTGAAATAATAACCTCTGGAAATAGTATGTTCCAAACAAACGCGCCCCGCAGAATATAGATCTTCTACAGCTTTAGTCAAAAGGAAACACAAAGATCGAGCATAAGTACGCATACCGGAAGAAGAAGTAATATCCAAAAACTCTACATCTTTACTCCCAAAAATCTTATAGTTCAAGTCTCTCACTTTATTATTCACACGGGCACTAACAACACCATAAGGAAGTTCCAGCTGAAAAGCATTATAAATATCCTGTAGAGACGAATTCTCTTTTACTTCTTTTGTCCGATTACAGTTTTTGCAATATATTTGTGCCATATATTAAATATAGTTTATTATTAAAACGGGTGTAATATAGCGTATTCATTTCACACCCACAACTTTTATTTCAATGGAATATACGTTCTATGATTTACTAAAGCTCTTCGGCTCATTAGCATTCTTCCTTTATGGTATGAAAATCATGAGCGAAGGCTTACAGAAGTTTGCAGGCGATAGACTGAGACAAATTCTCACAGCTATGACTACAAACAAAGTAACCGGAGTATTAACTGGAGCATTGATTACCATGCTCATTCAGTCCTCTTCTGCTACCACAGTCATGGTAGTAAGTTTCGTCAATGCAGGCTTACTTACACTGAGCCAATCTATCGGTGTTATTATGGGTGCCAATATAGGTACTACAGCCACCGCATGGCTTATCTCTTTATTAGGGTTCAAAATAGATATCTCTGTTTTTGCCTTGCCACTCTTAGCTTTTGGTATTCCATTACTATTTTCTCAAAAATCCTCTCGCAAATCTCTCGGAGAATTTATTTTTGGGTTCGCATTCTTATTCATCGGGTTGAAATATCTTACAGAAAATGCACCGGACTTGAAGCAAAACCCGGAAATGCTGGAGTTCCTCACACAATATACAGATATGGGATTTGGCTCTGTACTGCTTTTTGTAGTTATCGGTACTATCCTCACTATCGTGATGCAGTCTTCCTCTGCTACTATGGCTATCACACTCATTATGTGTGCCAATGGCTGGATAGACTTCAGATTAGGTGCAGCTACTGTATTGGGAGAAAATATAGGTACTACCATCACAGCCAACCTTGCAGCACTCACCGCCAACACACAAGCTCGCAGAGCTGCTTTGTCTCACCTCATCTTCAACCTATTCGGTGTATGCTGGGCACTTTGCTTGTTCCAACCATTCCTCGGCATGATAGAATGGATAGTAAGCGATGTTATGCACGTAACAGGAGAAACAAGTGTATTGGTACCTATCCAACTGTCTGCTTTCCACACAGGTTTCAACATCTGCAACGTGCTTATTCTTATATGGTTCATTAAGTTCATAGAAAAGACAGTTATAAAACTGCTTCCAATGAAAGAACATGAAGAAGAATATCGTCTAAGATTTATCACCGGTGGTATGCTATCGACTTCTGAACTTTCGATCTTACAAGCGCAAAAAGAAATCAATCTCTTTGCAGAACGTATGCACCGTATGTTTGGTATGGTACAACAACTCCTACGCATAGACAACGAAAACGAATTTAACAAGCTGTTCTCTCGCATAGAGAAATATGAAAACATCAGCGACAGTATGGAATTGGAAATAGCCAATTACTTATCGGAAGTTTCGGAAGGAAGATTAAGTTCCGAAGGTAAAGTGCAAATACGTGCTATGATGCGTGAAATTACAGAAATAGAAAGTATCGGAGATAGTTGCTACAATTTGGCACGTACCATCAATCGCAAGCGTAAAGAAGCCGAAGATTTCACGTCTCAACAATATGCACACTTAGATGAGATGTTTAGACTGATAGATAGTGCACTCACACAAATGGTTGCGTTGGAAGAAGATACCAAACAAATAGTAGATGTAAATCGCTCTATCAATTTAGAAAATGAGATAAACAACTATCGCAATCGTCTCAAAACACAAAATCTTGCAGACATCAATAACAAAGCATATAGCTACCAAATCGGGGTTCATTATATGGACTTGATCGGGGAATGCGAAAAATTAGGAGACTATGTAATCAACGTTGTTGAGGCGCATAGCGAACTGAAAACCGCAAAAAAAATCACTACTTAATAAACTATCTAAACCATATGCGCCTCCGAAAACATCGGGGGCGTTTTTTCTTTATCATCTTATGTCCGGTGCCATTCACTTATTTGATCCCCAAACTATAAAAGGACGTATAGAACTTCCTGCTTCCAAGAGCATCTATAATAGGGTGCAAATCATCTCTGCGCTTGCAGGAATAGAAGAAAAGACCGTTCCTTTTTCTTTCTGTACAGACACTTACGTATTATGGAAAGCTCTCAGGGAACCATCTACAACTATAGATATAGGAGCTACCGGCACAGCTATGCGTTTCCTCACTGCCTATCTCTCCACGAAACAAGGAGCAATCCATACACTCACTGGCGACAAAAGAATGAAAGAACGACCTATCAAGATATTGGTAGAAGCATTAAGAGAATTAGGAGCTTCCATCACCTACTTAGAAAAAGAAGGATACCCACCCTTAAAAATAGAAGGAAAGAAACTGGAAGGAGGATATATTACAATAGCCGGGAATATCAGTTCACAGTATATTTCAGCTTTGCTCCTTATCGCTCCATATTTGGAAAAAGGGCTTACTATAGAACTTACTGGAGAAATCAGCTCTAAGTCCTACATAGAAATGACAAAGAAACTTATGCAAGCGTATGGAGTAAGTGTAACATGGATAGATGAACAGACTTTAGAAGTTAAAAAGGGAAGATACGAAGCCTCTCCTACTATTATAGAAGCGGACTGGAGCAATGCCTCATATTGGTACAGTATGGTAGCTTTAGGAGAAACAGAAAAACTGCTACTTCCGCATCTTCTACAGGAAAGCTTACAAGGAGATAGTATCGTTTCCTCACTTTTCGTGCCACTCGGTGTAAAAACAACTTACCATGCAGAGGGAGTTGTCTTAGAAAAACAAGAAAGACACATAGACTACCTTACATACGATTTCTCCTCTCACCCGGACTTGATACAGACATTCGTAGTATGCTGTGCTTTATTGGGTATTCCTTTTTGCTTTTATGGCATAAAGAGCTTAAGGATAAAAGAAACGGATCGCATTTTGACACTATGTACAGAAATGAAAAAATTAGGTTTTGAGTTGTATATCTCTCCCAATGATGAATACCTTTCATGGAGCGGGAAGAGAGTAGAAAAACATCTTTCGCCCATCATAGATACTTATGGAGATCATAGAATGGCAATGGCATTTGCACCTGCGGTATTTGTAGAAAAAACTCTGTATATAAACGAGCCTGAAGTAGTAGAAAAATCCTATCCTACATTTTGGAAGAATTTATCCCATTTCGTACAAATAAGCCCTGTTTGAACAACAAAGCTAATCTACCTCTAAGCATAAAGTTACATTAGTGTATAACTCATGCCAATAGCATTATAATAGATGCGGAATCTTTTCCGAACAGCAACATAATTTTTTCCGAACAAGAACGAAATCTTTTCCGAACGTGTTCGGAATTTCCATGCAACCAAATAACATAGAAAAATCAAACATCACATACAAAAAAGAGGTTATGTCTATCTTTAGACATAACCTCAGCTTAGATTATAACAAAAAATTAAAGATTTTTCTATTCAACTGATACAAGGACATTGAATACGAGTCCCGGGCTTAAAATAAGGCGTTTCTTCAGCATCATCTTCGTAGAGCAAATAAGGCTTTCTTTGCTCCTTGAATCGTTCCACATCTGTATGCCACCTATCTTTAATCTCCGATGCACTCTTACCTGCCTTAATCATTGTACGGATATAATCTACTCCCACCAGCTTCTCAAAGAAAGGAGTAAAAAAACGATCTCCCATATTTAATGCCCGATAAGCCTCTATCAGATAAGTAAGGTCAAATCCGTTTTCTGCTATCTCATCATCGGATAATATGCTCAAATCACGACCATAGCAATGCTGATTGAGTAATGGAGGATTTTTTGCACCAGCTATACTACGGGGTACAAAACTGTAAGTATATCCTTTCATAGCAGGATGTCCAAACACTTGAAAAGGAAAATCCGTTCCACGTCCTAAACTTACGACAGTTCCCTCAAACAGACAAAGAGAAGGGTACAAATAGATTGACTTCATATTGGGTAGATTAGGAGAAGGAGCTATAGGTAAGCTATAGCGGGTCTGATGCGTATAATTTAAACAAGGCACTACCGTAAGTGCACATTGTAGACCATGAGGCAACCATTTCTCTCCATTGATCATCTGTGCCAATTCTCCCAAAGTCATTCCATGCACTATAGGGATAGGCAGATACCCTACCCCGGACTTATATTTCATATCCAGTATAGGACCATCTACATAATGTCCATTGGGATTGGGTCTATCCAAAATAATCACTTGTTTTCCATACTCCGCACAAGCCTCCATCAGCTTATACATAGTAATATAGTAAGTATAGAAACGTAAACCTACATCTTGTATATCTATGAGTAAGACATCAAAAGTCTGCATAGATGCAGAAGAAGGCTTTCCTGTTTTTCCAGAATAAAGAGAGAGTATAGGCGTACCTGTTTTCACATCTTTACTATGAGCAATATGCGCTCCGGCATCTTCCGTACCTCTGAAACCATGTTCGGGAGCAAAAACAGCACAGACCTTGATACTTTTCTCTATCAAGACATCTAAAAGATGCTCTCCTCCTATCACTGCTGTATGATTAGCGTATAAGGCTACACGCTTATCCTTGAGCTGCGGAATATACATTTCATAACGCTCATTTCCTAGTACAACTTGGGCAATAGTGGTAAGCACTCCCGAAACAATAAACAGAAAACAGAAAAACAATCTTCTATTCATCGCTTATAGTTTTTCAAGAAATTGTCAAAGAGCTGGCTACCATACTCTGTAGTAATACCACGCATATGAAGCTTAGCTATTTCTGTATACACTTCTACTAAAGAAAAACGACTATTCAAATCCGAATAAAGCATCAGCTCCTTATGCATATTCATAATGCGAAGAACTATTTCGAAGTTTATATCATCTCTAAAAATCCCTTGCTCCACTCCTTTTGTAAAATAGGAATAGGCATTAGAAATATAATCTGTAGGGATTTGTTTGAAAAGTTCCAATAAACGTGGATATTTCTGTAGATCTGCGAAGAAATTATAGTGCAGGCTGGACAGTTCTGTAAGTTCACGTTCATAGAGTGCAAACATCACAGCTATCACACTGCCTTCTCTCTCCATCACATTGGACAGATAAATATCCCTTTCTTTACGAATGTGCCAAAAGATCTCTATTAAGAGCGTTTCCTTATCGGTAAAAATTTCGTAGAGTGTACGCTTGGAAATACCCATACTGGAGGCAAGGTCGTCCATACGCACATTCTTTATACCGTTGCTTGTAAAAGTTTTGTGTGCAACTTCTATTATTTCTCTTCTCAAGACTTCTCTGTCTTTTCTTCTACTTCTTTTAGGTAAGTCAGTCATACTACAATACGTTTTTTAATGAGCACCACCTCCTAATGCACTATACAGGCTAATAAGTGCTTGCATCTGCAAGAACTTATCAGAAACTTCTGTAAGCTGGGCATTGAGGAGATTTTGTTGAGCGGTAAGTAAATCTAAATAAGTGGCAGAAGCACTACGGAAAAGCATTTGACTATATGACACTGCTTTTTCCAATTCCTGTACTCTGGCACGATCCATATCTAATTTCTGTTGTTGGTTTTCATACAAGAAGAGCGCATTACTCACTTCTTTTCCTGCCTCCAATAATGCTTGTTGATATTGCATTTGTGCAATACGTTCTTCTGCCTTAGAAACTTTCAGGTTTGCTATCAGCTTGCCATGTTGGAAAATAGGCTGTGTAAGTGATGCCAAACCTTGTAATATCAGTTGCCCGGGATTTGCTACATTGATACCGGAACCATTTGTCCAAATACCACTTCCTTGGATATTCAGGCTTGGATAAAAAGCTGCTTTTGCTTGGTTTGTGGTATAATAAGCCGATGCCAAAGTCATTTCTGCCATTTTTACATCAGGACGGTTTTCCAGAAGAGAAGCAGGTACACCTACATTGAATTTCGTAGGAAGTATTTGAGCTTCTATGGTGGTACGCTCTACTTGTCCAACTCCACGTCCTATCAAAGTAGACAGCGCATTTTCTGTTTCACGTACTTTGCGTTGCAATTCCAAGAGAGATGCCGAAACTTGATGATAAGTAGCTTTACTTTGCGTTACAGCCAATTCTGTTACCATACCTGCCTGCTTCATAGCTTCCATAGTGCGCACATACTCTTTCCATATCTCTGCTGTATTGGAAGTAATCATCACTTGCTTATCCAACATCAATAGAGAATAGTAAGTATTGGCTATACCAGAGATAATCTGAGAACGCACTGCCTGCTCTGCAAACTTACTTTTTTCATAAGCTACTTTTCTACCACGAGCCGTATTCAAAACTTTCCCGAAGAGGTCTATTTCCCAACTTGCAGCCAAAGGCAATGAATAGGCTTTTCCTACAGGCAAATTTTCCATTTTAGTGAGTGTCCCTTGCGGTGCAAATGCTAAAGTAGGCAAGAAAGACAAACGGGCAGATTTCAGCATTGCTTGTGCTTCTTCTACACGCAAAGCTGCAGAAAGCACATCTACATTTTTCTCCAACCCTTCTGCTATAAGCACTTGCAAAGAAGGATCTGTGAAAACTTCCTTCCAAGAAAGCTCTCCCAAACTTTTTTCTTCTACGGATTCTATATCACGATATATATTCTCTGTGGAAATACTTTCGGGACGTTTGTAGGATTTATAAATGCCACAACCACTCAATAGAGCAGTTGCAGACATTCCGACTATTATATATCTTATTTTCATATCTATTTTATTCATTAGATGTGGATAGTTCTTCTTTGGGAACTATAGGCTTAAACTTCTCTTGTAACCATTGGAAGAGTACAAATAACACAGGTACTATCACTATTTGGAAGAGCATACCTATGAGCATACCACCGATAGAAGAAGCACCTAAAGTACGGTTACCGTTTGCTCCGGCTCCTGTAGCCAACATCAATGGTAGCAACCCTATGATCATAGCCAAAGAAGTCATCAAGATAGGACGTAAACGAGCTGCTGCACCGGAAATACTTGCATTGGTCAAACTCATACCTTCCTTACGACGATCTAAAGCAAATTCCACAATCAGAATGGCATTCTTCGCCAGCAGACCAATCAACATAATTAACGCAATCTGCATATAAATATCATTGGACATAGTTCCCAATAACATTTTCAGTGCAGGAATGCTTCCCAAAGCTGCAAAACCATTGACGAACAAGAAGCTACCTACCAACCCGAAAGGTACAGAAAGTAATACAGCCATAGGCAAAATGTAACTTTCATATTGGGCACTCAATAATAAATATACGAACACAAAGCAAAGAATAAAGACAATAGCAGTACCTCCGGTCTCTTCTGCTTCTTCACGTGCCATACCTCCCAATTCATAATCATAACCGGCAGGCAAAGATACTTTAGACACAGTCTTTAAGGCTTCCAACGCTTGTCCTGATGTATAACCGGAAGCAGGAGCTACCATAACCTTCATAGAAGTATAAAGATTAAAACGAGTAATCAAGTCTGGACCATATACCTTAGTCAAAGAGACGAACTGGGTAATGGGTGCCATCTCGCCCATACTATTCCTTACTTTGATACCTTTGAGCGACTCTATGTTCTTTCTATCCATAGGATCTGCCTGTATCATAACACGATACATCTTACCGAAGGAGTTAAAATTGGAAGCGTACAAACCTCCGAAATAACCCTGTAGTACCATAAGTACATCTCTCGGAGAGATACCTGCTTTTTTACAGCTGGCTGCATCTATATCCAACTGATATTGCGGAAAGGCAGGATTAAAAGTAGTAGAAGCCGAAGCTATCTCCGGACGTTTTTCCAAGTCTTCCATAAACTGCTTTACGACCTCATAAAAACGATTCAAGTTTCCACCCGTCTTATCCTGCATATTCAACTCTATATCACTGGACATTGAATAACCCTGTAGCATAGGTGGCTGGAAGAAAAGCACTTGTGCATCTTTTACCACTTTCTGAGCACGCATAAAAAGTGTTCCTGCTACCAAAGAAGATCCTTGCATCATAGAACGATCTTCCCAATTCTTCAGACGGATAAAGTAAGAACCATAAGAAGGACCCTGTCCACCTATCAGACCAAAACCCGAAATAAGAGTACGTGTATCTACAGCAGGATCCGATGCAATCAAACTATCTACTTGCCAAAAGATCTCTTGTGCACGTTCCTGTGAAGTGCCCGGAGGAAGTGTTATAGTTCCCATAATAGAACCGGTATCTTCATTAGGTATCATTCCTGTAGGAGTAGTCTTCATAAATATAATCAAGCCTGCTATAGAAGCAGCTACAATACCCATACTCAACCATTTTCTACGCATAAAGAAAGAAACCCTTTTCTTATACTTCATCAGGATATTGTCAAAGGCTGTATTGAAAGCAGCAAAGAAACGAGTCCCAATGTGCTTCTTTTCTTCGTGCTCATTTCCTTCTTTATGTGGTTTCAAGAAGAGCGCACAAAGTGCCGGACTCAGAGTCAAGGCATTCAAGGCAGAGAAACCTATGGCAATAGCCATAGTAAGCCCAAACTGACGATAGAATGTACCTGCCGTTCCTCCCATAAAACTTACGGGGATAAATACTGACATCATAACCAAGGTAATAGAGACAATAGCTCCACCCAATTCGTCCATAGCATCTATAGATGCTTTCTTGGCAGATTTGTACCCTTTATCCAGCTTGGAATGCACTCCTTCTACTACCACAATAGCATCGTCTACCACGATGGCTATGGCAAGAACCATAGCAGAAAGGGTAAGTAAGTTGAGGCTAAATCCTATCAATTTCAAGACGAAGAAAGTACCAACGAGTGCTACCGGAATAGCAATAATAGGAATTAGTGTACTACGGAAATCCTGTAAGAATAGGTACACCACCAAGAACACCAATATAAATGCTTCTATCAAGGTTTTTATCACTTCGTGTATAGAGGCATAAAGAAAGTCATTCGCATTGCTCACAATGGTAACTTTCATTCCCGGAGGCATTTTTTCTTCTGCAGCTTTCAAGACTTTTTCCAAGTCTTGAATGGTTGCTGTAGCGTTGGTTCCAGCCATTTGGTTTACCAGACCAGCTACGGCTGTATGTCCATTCATATAGCTGGAGAAGCCATACATAAGGCGTCCAAGTTCTACTTTTGCCACATCTCCCAATCTTAACACTTCACCATTCTCCAAAGACTTGATCACGATATTTTCAAATTCACTGATCTTCTGAAGACGTCCTTTATAACGTAGGGTATATTGGAAAGTTTGCTGTCCGCGTTCACCGAATTGTCCCGGAGCTGCTTCTATATTTTGTTCAGCCAATACTCCGGAAATATCTGTAGGAATAAGTTTATACTGTGCCATCACATCCGGTTTGAGCCAGATACGGAGTGAATAATCCGCACCGAAAGCTTGCACCCCTCCTACACCTTGCACACGTTTCAATTCTGGCACGATGTTTATATTCACATAGTTCTCTATGAACTCTCTGCTGTAACGTCCACTTTCGTCATATACAGAAAATACAATCAGCATAGAACTTTGACGCTTTTCTGTGATGACCCCTACTTGAGTAACTTCTGCCGGCAAAAGTCCTTGTGCCATAGAAACACGGTTCTGTACATTGACCGCTGCCATATCCGGATCTGTTCCTTGTTTGAAGTGTACCTGAATACTTGCTGCGCCGTTATTTGTGGCGGAAGAATTCATATACAGCATATTCTCGACTCCATTGATCTGTTCTTCCAAAGGCACAATCACGGAGTTCAATACAGAATTTGCATTAGCACCACTATAACTGGCTTGAACCTGCACTGTAGGAGGTGCAATATCCGGATACTGCGTTACGGGCAGGGTAACCAATCCAATAATCCCTATTATCACTATCAAGACAGAGATGACAGTAGATAATACGGGACGCTTTATAAAAAAAGATAAATTCATACGTTTTATTTATTCTATAAGTTTACTCAAAAGCAGTTTTGATATTTCCTTCTTTTTGATCTTTCAAGGCTTTATCATATTTTGCTTTGCGTTGCTCGGGAGTGATAGGCTTAATGGTTTGTCCATCTTTGAGGATCTGTACACCTTCTATTACTATTTTATCTCCTTCTTTGAGGCCACCTGTTACTATATATGTTTTCCCATCATTCAATTCTGCTACTTGAATTTCTGTATATTTAATTGTATTGTCTGACTGAAGTAGATAAACGAACTTTTTGTCTTGTATTTCTTGCGTAGCAGATTGAGGTATTTCCATCACACCATTCATTGTATAAGGGAATATCACATTTCCTGTAGCACCACTTCTCAATACTTTATCAGGATTAGGGAAGAGCGCACGCATACTTACAGAACCGGTACGTTGATCTATCACACCACTTATCATTTCTACACGTCCTTCGTGTGCATAGATACTGCCATCTGAGAGCTGTAAACGCACAGCAGGCATATTGGCTAATTGGCTTTGCAGACTCTCTCCATTCTTTGTCATTGCCAATAATTCTCTTTCCGACAGTGAAAAATATGCATACACATCTCCTATTTGAGAAACTGTAGTGAGCGGAGTCGTTATAGAAGGGCTTACCAAACTACCAACTCTATAAGGGAATGTACCCACCACTCCGTCCGAAGGGCTGGTTACAGTACAAAAGCTCAAATTCTGTTTTGCAGAAATGAGCTGTGCTTGAGCTTGTGCATAGACAGCCTTGGCAGCACTCAAATTATTCTGTGCTGTTTGGTATTCAAAATCACTGATTATGTTTTGTTCGTGCAGTATTTTTTTGTTCGCTTCCGTATCTGTAGCTGTTTTCAGACTGGCTTGTGCAGATTGTACTGAAGCTTGCGCTTGTTGTACGGCTGCTTGATATTGTGTAGCATCTATCGTAAACAATGCTTGTCCACGACGCACGGTTGCACCTTCGTCTACCAAGAGACGGGTGATTAAACCGGAAACTTGTGGACGTATCTCTACGTCTTGCAGTCCTTTTATAGTAGTAGGATACGCAGTTGTTTGTTCACTATGAGTTGTATTTACAGAAACTACAGTAAATTCATCGTCTCCCAATTTCATACCACTTTGTCCACCGCAAGCAGTAAGTGCGGTAACGCCACACGCAAAAAGCATCAGGCGAGCCGTGGTAAACATTTCTTTTTTGTCTACTTTCATCGTTTTGATTATCTATTGTTTTATTACCTATTGCAAGAAGAAATACAGTAGTCTTCTTATTGAAAACTCTGTATTTTATTTTGGTTTCGCAAAAGTATAGTTTTTCCAATAAGTAAACATCGGATTAAGTTTTTATAACGTTAAAATCATCTACTTACGAAAAAGACCTCTCCATTATTGCTTAGCATATTGGAGAGATCTTCTATTGGAAATACTATGTTCTTATCTAAACTTCCTACAGCTCTTCGCTGCACTTAACTCCTGCAACGATAGATTCATTGTCTTCACCCAAGCTAAGTTGTAAGATACTTCCTTTTTCCGGAGACTCCTCTATAATATAAGTAGAAAGTGTATCTTCTACATAAGTTTGCAGAGCCCGTTTGAGAGGTCTTGCGCCATACTGAACATCGTAACCTTTTTTTGCTATAAACTGTAATGCTTCTGGTGTAATTTCCATACTGTAGCCGATGGCTGTAATACGTTCATATAGTTTCTTCAATTCAATATCAATGATACGTTTCAAAGCCTCTTCGTTCAAACTATCAAACATGATAATCTGGTCCAAACGATTGATGAACTCAGGAGAGAATGTTTTATGCAGAGATTTTTCTATCACACTATGGGCGTAATGTTTATCCCCCACTCTATTTTGTGTAGAAAAACCAATGCCCACACCGAAATCTTTCAACTGCCTACTACCTACATTAGAAGTTAGAATTATGACTGTATTTCTGAAATCTATATAACGCCCATTACTGTCTGTCAATCTACCCTCGTCCAAAACCTGCAAAAGCAGATTAAACACATCGGGGTGTGCTTTTTCTATTTCGTCCAAGAGTACAATAGAATAAGGCTTTCTACGTACTGCTTCTGTGAGTTGTCCCCCCTCATCGTATCCTACATATCCCGGAGGAGAACCTACCAAACGTGTTACATTGAATTTCTCCATATACTCACTCATATCTATACGAATGAGGGCATCTCTACTACCAAAAAGCTCTACAGCCAATTCCTGAGCCAGATAAGTTTTTCCTACTCCCGTAGGTCCTAAGAACAAGAATGTTCCTATAGGCTTCTTTGGATCTTTCAGTCCTATTCTACTACGTTGTATAGCACGCACCACAGTGTCTACAGCCTCTTCTTGCCCTATTACCTTGGACAAGAGCTGTGGGCGTAAATCCTTCAGTTTCTCACTTTCTTCACTCTGAATACGTTGCACGGGAACACCTGTCATAGATGCTACTACGGTGGCTATATGCTCTGAGGTTATGACTCCGAAGCTTTTCTCTTTTTGCTCATACCAGTCTTGAGATAAAGCAGTCAATTCCTTCTGGATTTGTTTTTTTTCTACTTTCAGTACATTCAGACGCTCATAATCTTCTGCTTCCATAGCTTGCTGTTTTTGCTTCTCTATATCCTGCAAAAGTATTTTTTTTGCTTCCAAAGCATCTGCTTGAGACACTTCTTCCAAGTGCATACGAGCACCCGCCTCATCTAAAGCATCGAACGCTTTGTCCGGCAAATAACGGTCTGTAACATACCTGTCTGTCAATCTGACACAAGCTTCTATAGCTTCCGGAGTATAAATCACTTTATGATAATTTTCATAATAGACCTTGCTCTGCTCCAATATCTCTATTGCTTCTTCTATAGTAGGAGGTTCCAGCATTACTTTCTGAAAACGACGCTCTAAAGCACCATCTTTTTCTATAGATTCTCTATACTCATCTAAAGTAGTAGCTCCTATACACTGTATCTCTCCCCTTGCCAAAGCAGGTTTCAGGATATTGGCAGCGTCCATATGTTGAGAAACAGCACCTGCGCCCACTATGGTATGAATTTCGTCTATAAATAAAATAACATTCCCACTTTCTTTCACCTCATCTATGATGTCCCTCATACGTTCTTCAAACTGTCCACGGTATTTTGTTCCAGCTACTAAGTTTGTCATATTAAGGGCTATCAAACGTTTATTAATGAGGGTAGCAGGAACTTCCAATTGGGATATACGCAATGCCAATCCTTCCACTACTGCAGACTTCCCTACACCGGGTAAACCTATCAATACCGGATTATTCTTTTTCCTTCTTCCTAAAATTTGAGCAATGCGTTCTATCTCTTTATTTCTCCCTATTACAGGATCCAACTGCTTTTTATGAGCAGCCGCTATCAGATCCGTCCCGAATCTATCCAGCAGTGGAGTAGCTGTAGTTTCTCCTTTAGATTTACTTTTCTTTTCTTCCCACTGCTCTTCTGTTGCATTTCCTTTTTTCCATTTTGGAAAATCTCCTTCATCATCTTCTTCCTCTTCCTCATTATTATTACCCATAGCCGCCTCTATGGCTGTGCGTAGCGTATTGTACGTAGCTCCACATTCCATAAGAAAAGAAGATATAAAAGATTGCTGATTATGAACGATAGCCAATAATATATGTTCAGGACCTATAGAAGTAGCAGACAGAGATTGCGCTTCCACGATACAAGTCTTCAATGATAGGTTTCCTTCTGAGCTAAGAAATAATTCTTTATCATTTTCTTCGCCTTCGGGTAATGCCACTTTACTCAGTTCATCTTCTATCAACCTACGAAGCCTATACGTTTCTATAAAACAGTACATCAAAGCTTTGAAAGCTTCATTTTCTTTATCTCTCAGCATTGCCAGTACAAAATGCTCCTCTCCATAATAAGGAGAACGAAGTCTACGAGCCTCTTCTATACTATATGCTATAATATCTCG
>JALEQJ010000048.1 GCA_022764505.1 Phocaeicola sp.
ATACACAATTTTATTATCAACGTATGCGCTGCATTAGCGGCTTATTCCTTCTTTGAGAACAAACCAAGCGCACTGCCAGTATGCATTGAGAACACACCACAATTGGCTATTTTCTAAAAATGCTTATCCCGAACTCACGTATATAATAAGGAGTACTCGCCTTGCAAATTGCGAAAAAAACAGATTCCTTTTTTTCTTGTGAAAACACCCTCGTTCTATTATTATAGAAATATTTCCACAATGTTTGTATTATTTATAGTAAACCTTTACTTTTGCTCAATATAACGAAATAATACGGAAATTCTTTTTTTTATATAACTAAATCAAAATCATTTATGTGGTTAAGTAATTCATCTATTGGAAGAAAGGTAGTGATGAGCCTTACAGGTATCGCTCTCATCCTTTTCCTCACATTTCACATGGCTATGAACTTAGTAGCCCTTGTGTCGCCGGAAGGCTACAACATGATCTGTGAGTTCTTAGGTGCCAACTGGTATGCGCTGGTAGCTACGGTAGGATTGGCAGCACTCTTTGTGCTACATATTCTTTACGCATTTTGGCTTACAGTACAGAACCGCCGTGCACGTGGAAACGAACGTTATGAAGTAGTGGCAACTCCCAAGAACGTAAAGTGGGCATCTCAAAACATGCTGGCTTTGGGTATCGTAATTGTAGTGGGGTTGATACTGCACATGGCACATTTCTGGGCAAACATGCAGTTGCCGGAAATTATGCACAAGCTTGGTTCTCATGTAGATGAGGGCGTGATGGCAAATGTAGCAAACGGTGCACTTCACATTGAAGCTACATTCAGTAATCCTATCAATGTAGTCTTGTACCTTGTATGGTTGGCTGCACTTTGGTTTCACCTTACTCATGGTTTTTGGAGCTCAATGCAATCTATGGGCTGGAGTAACAAACTCTGGATCAATAGATGGAAATGCATCTCGGACATTTATTCTACTATCGTAGTAGTAGGCTTCGCCTTGGTAGTAGTAGTCTTCTTCTTGAAGTCTCTCTGCTGTGGAACAGTAGCTTGTCCTTTTGCATAATAAATGTTTAACCAGACAAACTCAGACAACAATGATCAATTTAGATTCTAAGATACCCGAAGGTCCTATAGCAGAAAAATGGACCAACTATAAGGCACACCAAAAGCTGGTTAACCCTGCAAATAAGCGTCGCTTAGATGTAATCGTAGTAGGAACAGGACTTGCAGGAGCTTCTGCGGCAGCCTCACTCGGAGAAATGGGATTCCGTGTATTTAACTTCTGTATTCAGGATTCACCTCGTCGTGCGCACTCTATCGCAGCGCAAGGAGGTATCAATGCTGCAAAGAACTATCAAAACGATGGCGACTCAGTATACCGTCTTTTCTATGATACAGTAAAAGGGGGAGACTATCGCGCACGTGAAGCCAATGTATATCGTTTGGCAGAAGTTGCCAATGCCATCATAGACCAATGCGTGGCACAAGGTGTACCTTTCGCTCGTGAATACGGTGGTATGCTGGACAACCGTTCATTCGGTGGTGCGCAAGTATCTCGTACTTTCTATGCAAAAGGACAAACAGGACAGCAGCTCTTACTTGGAGCTTACTCAGCACTCAGCCGTCAAGTAGGTATCGGTACTGTAAAACTCTATACTCGCTATGAAATGCTGGACGTAGTTCTCGTAGAAGGACGTGCACGTGGTATCATAGCCCGCAATCTTGTAACAGGAAAATTGGAACGTTTCGCAGCACACGCTGTAGTAATTGCTACAGGTGGATACGGAAATGCTTACTTCCTTTCTACCAATGCTATGGGCTGTAATGCTACAGCAGCAGTATCTTGCTATCGCAAAGGTGCTGTATTTGCAAATCCGGCTTTCGTACAAATTCACCCTACTTGTATCCCGGTACACGGAGACAAGCAGTCTAAACTTACACTGATGTCCGAATCTCTCCGTAACGACGGACGTATTTGGGTACCAAAGAAAAAAGAAGATGCAGAAAAACTGCAAGCAGGCACACTCAAAGGAAGTGATATTCCGGAAGAAGACCGTGATTACTACTTGGAACGCCGTTATCCGGCATTCGGTAACCTCGTACCACGTGACGTGGCATCTCGTGCGGCAAAAGAACGTTGCGATGCAGGTCATGGTGTGAATAACACCGGTTTGGCTGTGTTCTTGGATTTCTCAGAAGCTATCGGACGCTTGGGCTTAGACGTAGTACTCCAACGCTATGGTAACCTCTTTGATATGTACGAAGAAATTACAGACGTAAATCCGGGAGAATTAGCCAGAGAAGTAAACGGAGTGAAGTATTACAACCCTATGATGATTTATCCGGCTATCCACTATACTATGGGAGGTATCTGGGTAGACTATGAACTTCAAACTACTATCAAGGGACTCTTCGCTATCGGAGAATGTAACTTCTCAGATCACGGTGCTAACCGTTTAGGTGCTTCTGCTCTTATGCAAGGTTTGGCAGACGGATATTTCGTATTGCCATATACTATCCAAAATTATTTGGCAGACCAAATTACAGTACCACGCTTCTCTACAGATCTGCCGGAATTTGCAGAAGCAGAAAAAGCATGGCATAATCGTATAGATAAGATTATGAGCATTCAAGGCTCTAAGTCTGTAGATACCATTCACAAGAAAGTAGGACACATTATGTGGGAATATATGGGAATGGGACGTACAAAAGAAGGTTTGCAGAAAGGTTTGGAAGAACTCAAAAAAGCACGCCACGAATACGAAACAGACCTCTTTATACCAGGTAGCAAAGAAGGTATGAACATAGAATTGGAAAAAGCTATCCGTTTGTATGACTTTATCCTCATCGGAGAATTGGTAGCACACGATGCGTTGAACCGTGAAGAAAGTTGTGGTGGACACTTCCGTGAAGAACACCAAACAGAAGAAGGAGAGGCAAAACGTGATGATGCAAATTACTTCTATGTTTCTTGCTGGGAATACCAAGGAGATGACAAGACAATGCCTGTACTCCACAAAGAACCATTGGTATACGAAGCCATCAAGGTACAAACCCGTAACTACAAAGCGTAATTTTAGAGTGTATTAGCAGGATAAAACCTACTAATAAGAACAAATCAAAGACTATACAAATGGAAAAAAATATATCATTCAAACTTAAAGTTTGGCGTCAAAATGGTCCTAAAGAAAAAGGCCGTTTTGAGATATACGAAATGAAAGATATTTCCGGAGATACTTCTTTCCTTGAAATGTTGGACATTCTCAACGAGCAACTCGTAAGCCAAAGAAAAGAACCCGTAGCTTTCGACCATGACTGTCGCGAAGGTATCTGCGGTATGTGTTCACTCTATATCAATGGACACCCACACGGTCCGGCATCTGCTGCTACTACTTGCCAAATCTATATGCGTCGTTTCAAAGACGGAGATACTATTACAGTAGAACCTTGGCGTTCTGCTGGTTTCCCTGTCATCAAAGACTTGATAGTGGATCGTACTTCTTACGATAAGATTATGCAAGCGGGTGGTTTCGTGAGTGTACGTACCGGTGCTCCACAAGATGCCAATGCAATCCTCATTCCTAAGCCAATAGCAGATGAAGCGATGGACGCTGCGTCTTGTATAGGCTGTGGTGCTTGTGTGGCTGCTTGTAAGAACGGGTCTGCTATGCTCTTCGTATCTGCAAAGGTAAGTCAGCTTAACCTGCTTCCACAGGGTAAGCCGGAAGCGCTCCGTCGTGCTAAAGCTATGCTTTCTAAGATGGACGAACTTGGTTTCGGTAACTGTACAAATACACGTGCTTGCGAAGCCGAATGTCCAAAGTGCATTTCAATCAGCAACATTGCAAGATTGAACCGCGACTTCATCAAAGCAAAATTAAACGACTAATCTCTCGTTTTCATTTTTCATAATTAAGGTCAGCCTTTCCATACGATGGAGAGGCTGATCTTTTTTATGCGCATTTATGCTGCTTATATGATATTTCGTGTATGTCAAAATGAAAGTAAATGCGTGTGAATTATTCGTGTAGTTTGTTGGTATGCGCTCATTTTGCAACTAAATAACACGAAGTTTTGCTTTTCTTGAAAATAATCACAAAAACGTTTTTGTGGAAAACAGAACTTCTCTATCTTTGTTCTGTGATTTTTTTCATAGTATTAGATTTAAGGTTAACAAAGATTGGGGCAAGGCGTTGTCCCTTTTTTTATTTTCGCTTATTTCGTTTATCCTTTGCTCCCAATGGATTTACGGCTAAGAATGTACAAATCAAGGGCGAAAAGTTTTACTTTTGCACAGAATAATCACGTATTATAGAAATAAAGACATCATAAACTGTATGGAATTAGCAAGCAAGTACAACCCCGCCGATGTAGAAGGCAAGTGGTATGAATACTGGTTGGAGCATAAACTCTTCAGCTCTAAACCAGACGATAGAGAACCTTACACCATAGTAATCCCTCCACCCAATGTAACAGGTGTTTTACATATGGGGCATATGCTGAACAATACCATACAAGATATATTGGTGCGACGTGCACGTATGCAAGGAAAAAATGCTTGCTGGGTACCCGGTACAGACCATGCTTCTATCGCTACGGAAGCGAAAGTGGTAAATAGATTGGCACAGCGAGGCATCAAGAAATCCGATCTTACGAGAGAAGAGTTTCTCAAGTATGCATGGGAATGGACAGAAGAGCACGGAGGCATAATTCTCAAACAGCTGCGCAAACTTGGCGCTTCTTGCGACTGGGATCGTACCGCTTTCACTATGGACGAAGAGCGCAGTAAGAGCGTGATAGATGTATTCGTAGATCTTTATGAGAAAGGATTGATTTATCGTGGCGTGCGTATGGTAAACTGGGATCCTAAAGCCCTCACAGCTCTGTCCGACGAAGAAGTTATTTACAAAGAAGAACAAAGCAAACTGTACTATCTGCGCTATAAAGTAGAAGGAGATGCAGAAGGTAGATATGCTGTAGTAGCTACTACACGCCCGGAAACCATTATGGGAGATACAGCAATGTGTATCAACCCCAATGACCCTAAGAACGAATGGCTGAAAGGAAAGAAAGTGATCGTACCTATAGTAGGCAGAACCATTCCGGTGATAGAAGATGAGTATGTAGATATTGAATTTGGTACCGGCTGTCTTAAAGTAACTCCTGCACACGATGTGAACGATTATATGCTGGGCGAGAAGTATAACTTGGAAAGCATAGATATCTTCAACGATGATGGTACGCTCAGTACTGCTGCCGGTCTTTATGTAGGTATGGACAGATTTGATGTTCGCAAACAAATAGAAAAAGACCTTGCAGATGCAGGTTTATTGGAAAAAGTAGAAGCTTATACAAATAAAGTTGGTTGTTCTGAACGTACCAATGTTCCTATAGAGCCTAAACTATCTATGCAATGGTTCCTCAAGATGCAACATTTTGCAGACCTTGCATTGCCACCGGTAATGAATGATGAGCTGAAGTTCTATCCTCCTAAATACAAGAATACCTATAAGTATTGGATGGAGAACATCAAAGACTGGTGTATCAGTAGACAGCTCTGGTGGGGGCATAGAATACCTGCTTATTTCTTACCGGAAGGTGGATTTGTGGTAGCTGCTACAGCAGAAGAAGCCTTGATAAAAGCACAGGAAAAAACAGGAAACAAGGCACTTACCATAGCAGATTTACGTCAAGATGAAGATTGTTTGGATACTTGGTTCTCTTCTTGGTTATGGCCTATATCACTCTTCGGTGGAATAGACAAACCGGGAAATGAAGAGATAAAATACTATTATCCTACAGCAGACCTCGTAACAGGTCCGGATATTATTTTCTTTTGGGTAGCCCGTATGATTATGGCAGGCTATGAATATATAGGAGAAATGCCTTTCCGCAATGTTTACTTTACAGGTATCGTACGTGATAATCAAGGCAGAAAGATGTCTAAGCAGCTTGGAAACTCGCCGGATCCATTGGATTTGATAGAGAAATATGGTGCAGATGGCGTGCGTATGGGAATGATGCTTTCTGCTCCGGCAGGAAACGATATTCTTTTTGACGATTCTCTCTGTGAACAAGGACGTAACTTCAACAATAAAATTTGGAATGCATTCCGATTGGTAAAAGGTTGGAATGTAGCAGATGTAGAACAGCCTGCGTATGCTGCGCTTTCTACACAATGGTTTGAAGCTATGTTGGCTAAGACGGCACAAGAAGTAGATGACCTCTTCTCCAAATACAGACTGAGCGAAGCACTGATGGCTGTTTACAAATTATTCTGGGACGAATTTTCAAGTTGGTATCTTGAGATGATAAAACCAGCCTATGGACAACCCATAGATAAGAAGACTTATGAACAAACTCTTGCTTTCTTCGATACGTTGCTCAAACTTTTGCACCCATTTATGCCGTTCATCACAGAAGAATTGTGGCAACATTTGGCAGAAAGAAATGCAGGAGAGAGTATTATGACGCAAACTTACTTTGCGCCGGCTACCTACAATGAAAAAGTAGTGTCTGAGTTTGAAGTAGTAAAAGAAGTGATAGGTGGTATACGTACCATCAGACTACAAAAAAACATTGCACAGAAAGAAGCTCTCTCTCTGTATGTAATGGGAGAAAATCCTGTAGCATTTTACAACAGTATACTCGGTAAACTCTGCAATCTTACAGAAATCCTTTCCGTAGACCAAAAAGCAGAAGGAGCTGTAGCTTTTATGGTGGGAACTACAGAGTACAATATCCCATTGGGTGGCTTGATAAATACAGAAGAAGAGCTGAAGAAACTGGAAGCGGAATTGTTGTACCAAGAAGGATTCCTCGCTACAGTATTAAAAAAGCTCAGCAATGAAAGTTTCGTTTCCAAAGCACCTGCCAAGGTGATAGAAATAGAGCGTAAGAAACAGTCCGATGCCGAAACACGTATTGCAGCTATAAAAGAAAGCATCGCAGCACTGAAAGGCTAAGGAATAGCTATAGCGAGATTTTGCAGTGAGGCTATCATACATAGTTATGATAGCCTCATTTTATATTTATATAGTTACGTTTTTCCATATTATCTATGGAGAGCTGTTTTTTCTTGTTATGATAGAAAATATCCTTGCTACAGTGCCTTCTCGTAGGGCTTCCGGTAAGATATGCTTGCTATCGTGATAAGATATGCTCCGTATCGCGAAAAGAAGCCTTGCTATCACGATAAGATATGCTTGCTATGAAACGGCAGAACGTATGCTGTAAACAGTACGTTAAATACCGGATATTTTTTTGTTAAATCTGTTACTGTAAACATAAAAAGAACCCACTTCTACAAAGGCTGTGGAAGTGGGTTTCTATAGGTGGATTCAGGCTCTTTTATTTATCGGAAGGTGATAAAGAAAGGCATACGAGCTTGAATACGATTGGCATTTTTCAGCTCTTTCAAATAGAAGAATTGAGGAGCATATTCTCCCAAGTATGAGGATACTTCCGAGCTGATGTAACGTTCTTTCTCTTGGTCAAAGAAAGTTGCGAACGGAGTTTTGAGTGCAGGAGAAGAAACGAGCGTGTATTCTTCTATTTTAGCAGCTTTGGCAGCTGCGGCTATTGCATCGTCCAATCCTCCTATTTGGTCTACCAAGCCCAATTCTTTCGCTTTTACTCCGGACCAAACACGACCTTCTGCCACTTCCAGAATTTTCTCTATAGGTAGCTTTCTGCCATCGGCACATCTCTTGGTAAACAGTCCGTAAACATCTTCTATACTACGTTGTATCAAAGCACGTTCTGCTTCATTCATCGGTCTGCTCATAGTTCCCATATCGGATAAGGTATTGGTTTTCACTTGGTCAAAGTGTACACCCAATTTTTCTGTCAGCAGTTCTGAACCGTCCGGTATCATACCGAATACGCCGATAGAACCTGTGATAGTGGTAGATTCTGCAAAAATTTTATTCGCTCCGCAAGCTATATAGTAACCTCCGGAAGCAGCTACATCTCCCATAGAAACAATGACGGGTTTCTTCTTCTTGAGGAGCTCTATTTCTCTCCAGATTTGTTCCGAAGCATAGGCACTACCTCCGGGTGAATTGATACGTAGCACCACAGCATGAATGTTTTCGTCTTCTCTCAGTCTGCGCAGGTCAAGGGTCATATCTTCTGCATTGATACCACTCATTTCGTATGTATTGGGAGAGGGAGTGTCTGTGATAGACCCCGTAGCATAATACACTGCTATGAGGTTACCATGTTTTCCCTTAGGAGTATTACTACCTCCCACATGGATCATTTCGTTCAGAGTGAGTGTGTGGAGTGTTTCGTCTTCTTCTATGTCTACCTGTTTCTTGAGTTCTTCCAATACTTGGTCTTGGTAGAGAAGTTGGTCTGCCAATCCTTTTTCCACATAAGTTTTTGCAGACGCATAGTCTAAGTTTTGGTCAGCATAAGCATTGAGACTGTCTTTGGGCAACTTGCGAGCTGCAGATACATCTGCCAAAACTTGCTGCCAAATACTCTGTAGTAACACTGTATTTTGTTCTCTATTGGCTTCACTCATTTGCGTTTCTGTGAAAGGCTCTACTGCAGACTTATACGTACCTACTTTGAAGACTTGCATCTGTATACCTACTTTTTTCAATAAGTCTTTTGCAAAGAAGATCTCTGTAGCCAATCCGTGCCACGCAATGTTTCCCATAGGATTGAGGTATACTTTGTCTGCCACAGAAGCGAGATAATAAGCATTTTGAGAGTAGTTTCCACCATAAGCAATGATGAATTTACCCGTTTTCTTGAATGCGACCAACTCTCTGCGAATGGCTTGCAAAGAAGCATAAGACGCTGTCATATTTCCGGCTTCTATGTAAATCCCCTTTATATCCTCATGATCTTTTGCTTTTTTGATAGACTTAATCACATCTTCTAAGCCGATGGTTGTACCTTTAGCCCCAAAGAACTCTCCAATAGGATTTTGCTCAGCTCGTTCTTCTACTACCCCATTCAGATATAGATGAAAAACAGCATCGGTTGGTACCTTTGTTTCAGTTTCTGCTCCGGCTATAATACCCGTAATGATTACTATGCCCAAGAGAAAAAAGACTACACCGGTGAGTATGATACCTACTACTGTAGCCAATGTGAACTTAAGAAATTCTTTCATACTTACTATTTATTATTGTTACTATAGTTGCAAAGATAAATATAACTTAAAGACACTCTGCATAAAGAGTTTATTTTCGTCCTTATAAGTGTATTGTAAGAAGTATAGAAAAATCTACACCCTACTTGAAAAAACTTAAAAAGGCTTTGATTTTAACAGTAACTTTTAGATATATTTGCAATTATTGCTTAATAACTCTGCAAAGAGTTTATTCTGTACTCTTTTAACTATAGAAAATAAAGTATATGATCCACCCATTATTAAATGAATTACAGAAGGTTACAAAGTCTTCTCAAGTAAAGAAGCAAATCATAAATCTGCTCATCAGAAATAAAACTATGACGATAGGAGAACTGGCAAAGGAAGTAGACCTGAGTATTCCTACCATTACCAAGTTTGTAGATGAAATGAGTCGGGACGAGTATTTGGTAGAATGTGGGAAATTGGAAACCGGAGGAGGAAGACACCCCAATCTGTATGGACTGTATGCAGATGCCTGTTACTTCGTAGGGGGAGAGCTTTCCAAAGACGGAATTACGTTGGGACTGATGAATTTCAAAGGAGAAATGATCGTCATTGGTGCGCAGATGGCTATAGTAGCTACAGAGGCACAGAAGCGAGCAGAAGAAATCTGTAAACACGTAGATAAGTTTATCGCACTTTGTGAGGTGAAAAGGGAGAAAATCCTCAATGTCTGCATCGCCATTACCGGACGTGTCAATCCGAAGCAGGGATTTAGCTTTAGTATGCTCAATATGGGAGAACGTGCTGTAGCAGAATATATGGAAGAATTGCTACAGCTTCATGTGGTGATAGACAATGACACTCGTGCTTTGGCGTATGGAGAGTATATGCTACGCGACGGAGAAAAAGATGATAACTTCCTCTTCATAAACATTGGTTGGGGATTGGGTATGGCTGTGATTTTAGGAGGAAAGCCACAAATAGGGGTTTCCGGATTTGCAGGGGAGATAGGACATAATCCTGTGTACGATAACCAGGTTATTTGCCACTGCGGAAAGAAAGGCTGTATAGAAACAGAAGTTTCAGGCTCGGCATTGTATCGTCATTTCTTGGAGAGCATAAAGAACGGAGAAAATTCCATCGTACTGAAGAAACGTAAGCATATAGAAGAAATCACGCTGAACGATATATTGGAAGCAGTGAAGAAAGAAGATGTTTTGGCTATAGAATTGGTGGAGAAAATCAGCTATGAGTTGGGTAAACATATAGCAGGGCTTGTGAATATATTCAATCCCGCTACCATCATCATAGGCGGTGAACTTTCCAAAGTGGACAGTTACCTGCTACACCCTGTGATTTCTGCTATCAGAAAGTACACTTTGAGTCTTATGTACAGAGATACGGATATACATTTATCCAAATTGGAGCAGAGAGGACACGTAGTAGGAGCCTGCTATTTGGGTCGTTTCCGTGCTTTTGAGAGTTAAACGATTTTCATTTATAAAAAGACATAATAAAAGCCGATTACTACGCATTGTCGTGTAATCGGCTTTCTGTTTTTTCTCCGAAACAGCTCGGAAATCTATTTTTTACAATAAACTATCTAAGGAACTGAACAAGGGATACTTGCAAGTAATGGTTCACAGAAATGAATTTACTGTTCCTTGGGGTAAAATAGTCTATATTCTCTCCAATACGGTACGTATCAAATCTGTGATTTGGTTTTTATAACCAGTATTGGCTTCGTGTGCAAATCTATTGGCTATTACCATACATACTGTAGTGGCTTTGTGTCCCATAAGACGAGCTAAACCTGCCAATGCGGAGCTTTCCATTTCGAAATTGGTGATTTTCCAACCTTGATAGTCAAAACTCTGTAGCTTTTCGTTTTGATGAGGGTCTGCCAATGGTATGCGTAGCTGTCTGCCTTGTGGACTGAAGAAACCGCCACAAGCTACCGTAACGCCACGTGTCATATCTGTACCTGCTATGCGTTCTACGAGTTCACTATCTGCATCTATCACATAAGGAGCAGGCTGACAGAGATTGCCACTCCAACCTAAATGATGCAGTAGTGCTTTCTCAAAAGGCAAGTCGCACACAGCATTTCTGCCTTCGTAGAAATTGAGCAATCCATCAAATCCTACAGACTTTACGGAGCAGAGGAAAGTACCTATGGGAGTGAAAGGCTGTAGCCCACCACAAGTACCAATACGTACTATTTCCAAGCTCTTCAGCCGGTCTTTTACTTCGCGGGTTTGGAAATCTATGTTTGCCAATGCATCTATTTCGTTCATCACGATGTCTACATTGTCGCAACCTATTCCTGTGGAAGTGATGGTGATGCGCTTTCCTTTGTACCAACCGGTGATAGTACGGAACTCACGGCTTTCTATCTCGCATTCTATATTTTCAAGATAAGAGCCTGCCAATGCTACTCTTCCCGGGTCTCCTACTAAGATGACTTTGTCTGCCAGCTGTTCCGGTTTCACGTGAAGGTGGAATACAGATCCATCTTCGTTTATGATTAACTCTGAGGGTTCAATATATTTTTTCATAAGCGTGTATATATTAAAAATGAGTTGGTAGGAGTTTTGGAGATGCTATCCTATACCAACTCACTTTAGAAATTAATTCTTATTATTTTCCTATAGGTTCGTGTCCTATGGATTCTCCATCAGGATTGGCTATACATTCACGCATAGAAGTATCCGCTTGGATATTCTTCATACGGTAATAGTCCATAATGCCCAAGTTTCCATTGCGGAAAGCTTCTGCCATAGCACGAGGTACTTCTGCTTCTGCTTGTATCACATTGGCACGTGCTTCTTCTGCTTTGGCTTTCATTTCTTGTTCCAAAGCTACCGCCATAGCACGACGTTCTTCTGCTTTGGCTTGCGCAATGTTTTTGTCTGCATTGGCTTGATCTATTTGGAGAGAAGCACCGATGTTTTTACCTATATCTATGTCTGCAATGTCTATAGAGAGTATTTCGAAGGCAGTACCTGCGTCCAAACCTTTGCGAAGCACAAGCTTGGAAATAGAATCCGGATTTTCTAATACAGATTTGTGATTTTCCGATGAACCGATAGAAGAAACGATACCCTCTCCTACACGTGCCAAGATGGTGTCTTCTCCTGCTCCCCCTACTAATTGGCGGATATTGGCGCGTACGGTTACACGAGCTTTGGCTATAAGCTGGATACCATCTTTTGCTACCGCAGCTACAGGAGGAGTGTCTATTACTTTGGGGTTTACAGACATTTGTACAGCCTCAAATACATCTCTACCTGCCAAGTCTATCCCTGTAGCCATTTGGAAAGAGAGCTCTATGTTTGCTTTAGAAGCAGATACTAAGGCGTGTACTACTCTTTCTACGTGTCCGCCTGCCATATAGTGTGCTTCCAGTTCATCTCTGGTGATGGTGTTCAGTCCTGCCTTGTGCGCTTCTATCATAGCAGGCACAATGGTGAATGGAGGAACATTACGAATGCGCATCAAAAAGAGCTGAATGAGTGATATTTTTACTCCCGATACTTTGGCAGAAAGCCATAAGAAGAAAGGGACGTAGTAAAAAAATACCATTAGAAAAATAATTCCTAATCCTACCAAGAGGAAAGGGAAAAATGAAGAGATTACTGATATGTCCATATTGTTATGATTAAGATTGTTTTTTTACGTAGATGGTGGCTTTTTCTATCCGTACTATTTCTATGGGAGTTTGTTCTTCTATAAGTCCTTCAGTGCTGTATACTTCTACCGGCAAGCCATTGAACGAGGCATTACCCACCAAAGACAATCGGGTGAGGGTTATGCCTTGTTGTCCAACTTGCAAGTTGAGTTTTTCTGCTACATTTATAGGGTCTGCTATAGTTTCTTTCAGTGCATACTCTTCCAATCGCTTGGATTTCATAAACCACCTGATGGTAAGTATAACTGAAAGTAATGATGCGATGATGGTAAAAACACCTTC
The DNA here is from genome assembly GCA_022764505.1 of Phocaeicola sp. GTDB lineage: Bacteria > Bacteroidota > Bacteroidia > Bacteroidales > Bacteroidaceae > Phocaeicola. Next base: position 13,057 of record JALEQJ010000048.1, read on the forward strand.
TGTATAACCCAATTCTGCAAAAGCAAAATAGATGCCGAAGAAATATAGAATAGCAGAGGCTACTCCTGCCAAGGTTAAACCCGGAAGAATGAATAATTCCAATGCAAGGAGTACTACTGCTCCTGCAAGAATGAGGACAAGGATAAGTACCGACATATAATACGGATATTAAAGGTTTATTTTTTCTAATTCTAAGCGAACGGCTTTCTGTTTTTGTTCTGCTATCTCTGTTTGCAGTTTTCTGGTATCTGCTTCCAATTTCAGTATGCGCCGGGCAAGGTTACGCTCACCACGATGATATTTTTCTCGCAGTCGCTCCAATTCTTCGTGAATAGTTTCGTAGGAACGTTCTTTCATTCTGCAGGCCAAAGCTACATTGCGCGCTTCTACCGATAGAAACTCACGAGGGTGTCTGCGCACTATCTTATCATTGATAACAAATGTGTAGCTTTCTTCTATACTCTCTTTGCGAGATGTAGCAGGGAGCAAAGCTTGGGTACGTTTGAGTAGTTCTTTATCTGTTTGAGTTTGAACGATAGAGGATAATTGTGCCAGCATAGCCATCTCTTCTATAGGTTTACTGTCATAATCGTAGGTTTCTCTATTCTTTGGCAAAGCTAAAGTATAGATACAAACTTTGTCTGTGGGCTGATGTCTGTCTGATACCAACCAACCGATGCCGGCGTACTCGTCTACTATGTAAAGGTAATCGTTGTAAGGGGAATTAAAAGGAAAACCTAAGTTCTCCGGACGAAGATAAGTGCCACTTTCTGTATCGTAGCGTGTTACATAAAGGTCATATCCACCTATACCTTCTGCGCTATTGGAAGCGAAATAGAGGGTTATGCCATCTGTGAGTAAAAAGGGATAGTTGGTGTCTGTTCCTTCTTTGTTTAGCGAAGATATGGGTGATGGCTCTTCCCAAGTATCAAACTGTAGGGTAGTGGTGAATAAGCCAATGTTCTTTGTCGTGGTAGGTTGTGCTATGATGCGTTTTTGTTGCCAAGCATCTTCGTAGTAGGTAGATTGCAGAGCAGATGTTGTCCAGTCCATAGTACCTATTTCTTCCCCATAGCGTAATGCGTGGAAGAGCCGGCTCTTTTCTACTACAGCACTATCTATAACCATAACTTGCTGTACACTGCGCATCATACGTTGTCCTTGTTTGGCTTTTTCCAAAGCCGTATCGACTGTTTGCGTATCCTGTTTTTTACGCTGTAGCCAAGCAATGTATTCTTCCCAAGTGGTTACGGCTTCGTCAAAGTAATAGGCAGATTGTAATGCTTTGGCAAGGTAAGGATACACCTCCGGTAAGCGTTTGGGATTGGCTTTGCGAAGGTAAGGAATAGCCTCTGCATAGCTTCCTGTTTCTACACAAGCTACACCATACATATAGTTGTACCGTGCATTGCCGGCAGCTCGCTGTAAGAGTTGTTGCAGTTGCTGTTTGGCTACGAGGTAATCTCCCTTGTCAAACAATTGTTGTACTTGGGTAGGCGTCTGTGCTACACTTATGGTAGTGCAGAGGACTATGGTATAGATGTATAGGAAGAACTGTTTCATTGTTTCAAAAATATGAGATATTTCTCAGAAAAGCAACAGGGTGAAGTCTTGGGAGTATTCACCCTATCTGTCTCTATCAGGCATCTCCTTTGAAATCGTCTATAGAAGGAATGAAAGTATCTCCTCCTGCTTGTGCTTCTTCCGGCATACGTATTGTGCCGAAGTGATGTTCAAACTTAAGGATATTGTCTTGTAGTGCGAAAGCCAATCGCTTGGCATTTTCCGGGGTCATCACGATACGGGATTGTACATTTGCCTTAGGCATACCGGGCATCACACTCACGAAGTCTATGATAAATTCAGATGTAGAGTGGGTCATAATGGCGAGATTGGCATAAGTGCCTGCCGCTACTTCTTCTTTGAGTTCTATTTGCAGTTGTGGTTCTGTTTCTTTGTTCATACTGTTTTTGTTTTTATTACTTCTTGCAAATATAATTATTTCGGTATGTATTCCTTAGAAATGCAGTAGGAAAAGCATTGTAAACAGATTTTTTAGTTGGGAGAGAATGTGGAGTTTTTTTCTTGCAGCTGTACCGAAGTTTGTTTTGTAGTGGAAGTTTATATAAACAGTACCGGAAGCTTACATAAACCGAAGTGTGGTTTATATAAACTTCCGATATGAAATAAAGATGATGGCGAGTAATGGTCGTCTTATCATCTTTTGCGTTAAGAATGTTATTCTTTTATCACACGTACTTTCTTTTCTCCTATGCGAGCAGAAAGCCATTGTTGGAGTTTGGTTACCTGTGCCGGGCTGTAAACAGGTTGTGTATGCACGAGTGCGTATACGAAAGTGTCTATACTATTGCTGTCTACGTTTACAGATAAGCTTTTACCCAAAGCTATGTTCTTTACTTCCGGGAAAAGCACTTTCAGTTCTTCTCTCAGCTTTTGGTCTGTGGCATAGGCTCCTCCTGTATGGTTCAATACTTGCTGGAGGGAGTCTATCTGTTTTTGTTGTTTGGCAATGTGTTCTTCGCTGTTCTTATAGAAATCTTGAAGTACCATAGACCGAATGGAATTGGCGTCTACAGCGGCTCCTGCATTGTTCGTGCCTTGATATATGGTCAGTTTGCTTTGTGTAAGGCTATAGTCTTCCATACGAGCACGAGCTTTGTCCAAGTCTGTTTGCGTTACTTCTTCTCCTACCAAGACTACGCTGACTTCTTTCTTTGAATAATTGATAGTACGGCTCAAAACCTGTGTCCCATCAAAATGCAGTTCTTTATTGATAAAGTCATTGACTTGACTTTTATAAATGGTTTCTTTCACAATGCCATAGGTGAGCCATACGGCGGGTGCCATAGTGAGCAAAGTTATGATCCAAACATACCGATGCACTAATTGCGCACGTGCCGGATCCAAAATTTCTTTTCTTCTGAAACCTAAAATGCGTACACCAAGGAAAGTAGCCAGACTGATAAAGACTGAATTGATAAAATACAGATAAAATGCCCCCAAGAAATATAAGAGATTTCCTGTAGCAATACCGAAACCGGCAGTACAAAGAGGAGGCATAAGAGCGGTAGCTATGGCTACCCCCGGGATTACATTTCCTTTGTTCTTTGTACCCAAAGCGATGATACCTGCCAAGCCTCCCACCAAAGCGATAAGCACATCATAAATAGTAGGAGAGGTGCGTGCCAAGAGTTCGGATTGTACCTCGTCCAAGGGAGTGAAAAAGAAATACAAGGTTGCTGTGGTAATACTGAAAAGCGTGGTTACAGCATAGCTCTTGAAAGACTTCTTCAGCATTCCTAAGTCGTTTCTACCTATGGAAAGCCCTATTCCCATAATAGGTCCCATAAGTGGAGAGATAAGCATAGCACCTATGATTACAGCTGTAGAATTGGTATTCAATCCCAATGAGGCTATCAGTATGGCAAAGATCAAAACCCAAAGGTTTGTTCCTTTTATTTCTATTCCTGCACGTATGCTTTCTATTATATCGGATTCGTCTTCCTTGTTATTTTGCAGGTCAAAATAATCGCGGAAAAAGTCCTTCAATACAAATCTTTTTTGTTCCATTCTTTTATGTTTTTAGTGTTCGTTTATGCTTTCCTCCGGAGACGACGTGCCAACTGTGGAAGCTCTGTCTGTATAATGTATAGTAATGCCAATAACATCAATACACTTCCTACACCCATACTGAGCCAACTATTCAAGGCGTGTGTATAGTGTATGATAAGATAGATACCTGTAGTTACGATGGTATAAACAGCCATTTGGCGTAGTGGATACTGTATGGGGTATTTCTTTTGTCCAATGGCATAAGATAGTAAAGTGATAAGTCCATAACCCACTACAGAAGCCCACGCAGAAGCTATATAACCATAGGTAGGTACCAAATAGATGTTGAGTAATAGAATGGCTGCGCAACCAATCAGAGAGAAATACGCCCCCCAACGGGTTTCGTCCGTGAGTTTATACCAAAATGAGAGATTGAAATAAATTCCTTTCAGGATTTCCGCTATCATAACAATAGGGATCACAAACATACCTTCTCTATAGTCTTCTGCTATCATATACTGGAGAATAGGCATAAAACACATCACTGCCAAGAATGCCAAGAGCGAGAATATATAGAAGAATTTCATAGCTTGTGCATAGGTGGTTTTGTGGTCTTTTGTTTTCTCTTCACCGAAGACAAATGGCTCATAAGCGTACCGAAATGCCTGCGTAAACATAGCCATAACCATCGCTATTTTCATATTGGCACTGTAAATCCCTAATTGGACTAAGCCTTCTTGGGGAACCGAAAACAGGTAGGGGTAAATCATCTTATCTATGCTTTGATTGAGAATGCCTACCAAACCAAAGATGAGAATTGGGGCAGAGTAAGAAAGCATCTGTTTGAGTAATGTAGGATTGATCTTATAACTGATACCTCTTAACTCCGGCAGAAAGAAGAAGGTCTGCAAGAGCGACATCAAGAGATTGGCTACAAAGATGTAACCTATGAGATAGTCCGGATTATAAAACCACGCAACCAATGCAGGCTGATACTCATAAAGATACGGACAAAGCAAGAGGAAGAAGAGATTGAGGAGGATTGTCCCTATGATATTTGCCATTTTTATTCCTGCAAACTTCAAGGCTTTCTTCTGATAGCGCAGGTAGGCGAAAAGGATACTCTGTATAGCGTCCAACGCCACTACACACATCATCATAGCTATGTAGTCCGGGTGTGATGGGTACTCCAGTATCCCTGCTATAGGTGTCAAAAACAAGAATCCTATGCAGAGAAATAAGCCGGAGAGTCCACCTACAAACAGCAGGCTATTGGCAAAAACCTGCGCTGGAGTCTCTTCTTTTTTATTGGCAAAACGGAAAAAACCGGTCTCCATACCGAAAGTGAGCAGTACCAAGAAAAGCCCCGTATAGGCGTAAACATTGGAAACTACACCGTAGCCTCCTGTAGAAGAGGGAATCACACTCGTATAGAGAGGTACCAAAAGGTAATTCAAAAAGCGACCTATGATACTGCTCAATCCATATACGAGGGTATCTTTTGCCAGCGATTTTAGTCCAGCCATATATCAGTTTTGTTATTCATCGAAGAGACTTCTGTCTTTATAGATTCGTTTTCTGCCCAAGTGTGTGTATGCCAAGTCTGTAACTTCTCTACCGCGTGGGGTACGCTTGATAAAGCCTTCTTTGATAAGGAAAGGCTCATATACGTCTTCCACCGTTCCGGCATCTTCTCCCAAGGCTGTAGCAATGGTAGTAAGTCCTACAGGTCCTCCTGAAAATTTATCTATGATCGTAAGTAATATCTTATTGTCTATTTCGTCCAGCCCGTAGCGGTCTATATTGAGGGACTCCAAGGCATAACGTGCTATATCTACCTCTATACGTCCCGAACCTTTCACTTGTGCAAAATCTCTCACACGACGCAAGAGGGCATTGGCAATACGAGGTGTACCTCTACTACGAGAAGCTATTTCTCCTGCCGCTACTGCATCGCAAGGTACGCCAAGCAAGCCTGCAGACCGCAATATAATACGAGAAAGTACCTCATCGTCGTAGTATTCCAAGTGAAGATTGATTCCGAATCTGGCACGAAGTGGAGCGGTAAGCAATCCGCTACGTGTAGTGGCTCCTACGAGCGTGAACGGATTTAGGTCTATCTGAATGCTACGTGCAGAAGGACCTTTGTCTATCATAATGTCTATTCTGTAGTCCTCCATAGCTGAGTAGAGGTACTCCTCTACCACAGGACTAAGGCGGTGTATCTCATCTATAAAGAGTACATCATTAGGCTCTAAGCTGGTCAATAACCCCGCCAAATCGCCCGGTTTATCCAAGACAGGTCCCGAAGTAATCTTAAATCCTACTCCCAGTTCATTGGCGATGATATTGCTGAGCGTAGTCTTTCCCAATCCCGGAGGTCCGTGTAATAAAACGTGATCCAAGGCTTCGGCACGTAATCTTGCTGCTTTCACGAAAATGCGCAAATTCTCTACGACCTTTTCTTGTCCGGAAAAGTCTTCAAATTGTAGCGGGCGGAGAGCATTTTCTATCTCTCGCTCCCTGCCATTGGGAGTATAATCTCTGATGTCAAAATTTTCTTCCATACTTACTCTCAGCCTTATTTGCTGAGTTCACGAGAACGCTGTCCCAAGTAGCCTCCATGATGCCTTTTGCTGTACTCCTCTATAGTAAAGCCTGTTTTCCTCATGGTTTCTACTACCAGAATATCTCCTATTACTGTCATTACAGTAGTAGAAGTAGTAGGGGTCATACCTAAAAGGCAGACTTCGGCTGGATTTCCGGTAGCCAAACAGACATCTGCTACCTGTGCCAAGGGGCTTTCTGTATTTCCTGTAATAACGATTTTCTTTACTTGTGGATACAGTCTTTCTGCCAAGGCTGTAAGTTCTACTATTTCTCTTGTCTTTCCGGAATTGGAAATTAGCAGTAACAGATCATTTTCTTGGAGTATGCCCAAGTCGCCATGCTGTGCCTCGCTGGGGTGTAAGAACACAGAGGGAATACCTGTAGAACAAAATGTAGTAGCCATATTGAGGGCTATTTGTCCTGCTTTTCCCATACCGCTGGTTACAAGCTTTCCACGTTTCTCGTGTACTTTTTCTACTATCAGGTTCACTGCCTCCTCATACGCAGGAGTAATGGGTATATTTTCCACGGCTTGCGCTTCTTGGCGCAAAAGGGCTTGGATAGATGTTATCATGCAATGTGTAGATTTATTCTTATTTGCAAATATCTACATTTTATCTTCAGTAGACAAGGAAGAGGCTGTAGAAAGTCAATGCACCTCAATGAGAGAGCTGTTTCAGTATGGGTATATTGCTATCTTTTCGGTGAGGATTTCTTTCTTTGTTTTATAGGAAGTGCAGAACATAAAGAACTTTTTTACGATAAAACGGTTTTTTTATGGTTTTGGGAACTGAAAAACCTATATTTGCAAGTAGCATATAACCTCAGAAAAATCAAAAGAGAATACCATGGACAAGAAAAGCATTTGGTACGATATAACGAAATATAGCGTAGGATATGCCGTTATATTCGGATTACTTACCATTCCTGTGTGGTTAGGTTGGTATAGAATGGGAGATGCCATTACTATTTTTATCGGAGCTATTCTGGCAGAACTTGCGGGAAAGTACGTCAAGAAAAGATATTACAACGATCGTTCTTGACCGTTATAAGTACGTGTACAACCTATCTATTCATTTTTTACTCCGTTTCCTTTTTACGAAGTGTAGTATTTCTCTGCACTCTTCTACTTGGCACACCCATAAAATAGCAAAGTAAAACGCACCTACTACAGCGCATTGCACAAAGAAACGTGTATATACCTCTTCTATCAGGCTTCCTACGAAATAACTGATGCCAATACTTACCAAAGCACTTAGTCCGAAAGGAAATACTTGCCGTAGGAGCAACCACACACTCCAGCCCACTTCTTTCCAAATGAAGTATTGCCAAACACCGCCCCATACTACATTGATTCCAATGTATGCGCATAGCATAGTGAATGTTCCTTGCGAGGATAGAAAATAAACACAGGCTATCTGTACCATCGCTTGCGCCAGAGTTGCCCACATATAAACTTCTGTCCTGCCTCTACTGATGATGAAATGTGTATATAACTGAATAAGCGGAAATACAGCTCCTCCTATAGCGAGGTATCTCAATAAGTATGCACTCTCTATCCACTTGTCTGTAATGGTGATGTGTATCAGTTCCGGAGCTACGAGGGCTAAACTGCCCATAGCAGGAAAAGAAATAAAAACAGTGAAGCGTACCATCTTTCTCAGTACTCGGCGTAAACGTTCCGTATCTGTAGGTTCCACTTCTCGGAAGGTAGGAATAGCCACTCCCTGAATAATGCCGGTGAGTGTGCTATGTCCCATAGTGTTCCACTTATTGGCTTGATTGAATAGCCCTACTTGATAGGCGTCGTAGAAACGTCCTAAGAAAACAGAAAGTAGGTGTTGGTTTAAGTGATTGCATAGATTGGTGATGAGCAATTTACTGCTCGTTCCTATCATTTCCCTGATGGGCTGAAAGGAAAATTCCCACGTAGGTCGCCATTTACTGAAGTAGGTATACAATATCGTGGTAATAGCTATGTATAAAATGCTTTGTGTAGCAATACCCCAATAGGAGAATCCCCAATAAGCCATACCTACTCCCACGCAACCGGAAATTAAGAGGGCAGTAAGTGTGGCTATAGCTCGCTGGCGAGTCATAAGATTTCTATATAGGTAAGCACTATGCACAATCCCGAAACTGCCTATGAAGAAACCTATAAAGGTGTAACGAGCTAAGGGTACGAGGTCTTCATTGCCATAGAAATCTGCAATGAATGGAGATGCCAAGAACAGACTGAGGTAAAGAAAAGCACTCATACCTATATTGAACCAGAAAACGGCATTGTAGTCTCTGTGTGTTATTTCTTTCTTATTCCCTAAGGCAATGAAGAAGCCGCTTTCTTGCAGAGAAGTAGCTATCACAGAGAATATGGTAAGCATACCCACCATACCGTAATCTGCTACGTCCAATAGCCGAGAAAGGCAGATACCAAACAGAAGATTGAGTACCTGCATCGTGCCATTGTTCAGTGTACTCCAGAACAAAGCACCTGCTGTTTTCTCTTTTAGGTTGCTACTCATGGATTGGCTACAGTAGATTTGCAGTCTTGTTATGCTTGTCCTATAGCTTGAAAATACTTTTTCAGGGTAAGATAGGACGTATAACGTTCTAAGCGTGGAGAACGGAACTTGTCTACATAAGCATGGGCATGAGCGATGATGGCTTCTGCTTCTTCCGGGTGTGCTATGTAGTAGTTCAGCTTCTCTATCAGGTCAGAATAATCGCTCTTTATTTCTATGTAATGATAGTTGGGGATTAGTGTCGCTTCCATAAACCACGATTCTATAGTAGGGCGTGGCATAACAGCTACAGAATTGGAAGACATGACCCATTTGAGATTGGTGGCTACATCGTGTCCTTCTATGCAGCAAATAAATTTGTAAGCCAAGTGATCGTTTATAGAAACGAAAGGTTTCAGAAATTCAGGGTGTCCATCATTATCTTCATTGATACGTCCTACATCACAAAGTGGGTGATTGATGTACATCTCCAAGAAACGCGTTCTATGTGGCTGTGCCATTACGTAGTTTCTGGCTATAAGCAAGTCTTTCTTTTCTCGGAAACTACGTGTATCATGCAAGAAGACAAAATGTCTTGTCTTGTCCCATTTGCAGAGTACGGAAGGAGTTTCTCTACCTACTATAGGTCTGCTCTTTACGAGTGTAGGCGTAGTCATCTCTGTATTTATATCGCCAAAGAGATAATGAAATTTGTAATGCTTTGGGAAGAGACGTATATACACTAAGAGATCAAAGAAGTAAGCAGAAAACTTTTTCTTCTTCCCGAAAGGGTATTTATAGTCTTCTATACTTGTGGCTGTCTTTTCATCTATTTTCATGCCCTGAGGAATATGGGCATAATAAGAGGCACGTTCTTCTGCTATTGCCAATTCCTCATCGGTGAGCTTTCCTATAAACTTATGAAACAACCATCTGTAGATAGAATTGGGCGTATAATACATGGTAAAATTGGAGAGATAAAACCAGAGCTTTCTCCCTCCTTTTTGTAGCGAACGTAGATCTACTCGTACACTCATACTTACTTATTTTTTAAGTAGGCTTCTACACCTTCTATATCTTTCCTTGTGTCTACAGAAAGTGATTTGCAGTGGCAATTGTAATAGTAAATAGGCACATGATTTTCTATAAATCTGAACGAATCGTTCTCTTCTATCTTTTCAATAGGTCCTCTTGGGGTATTATGATAATACTCGAGGGCTTTCTTTGTGAATGCACCTACGCCCACAAATTTGTGGTACACATAGTCCATGCCACCTTTGGGATAAGGAATAGGACTGCGAGAGATAAACAGGCAACGGTTATCTGCCGCAGTAACTATCTTTAAGTTGGTACAGTCTACCACTTCTACAGGATTGGAGAAGTCTGTCATCAGATTGGATACGTATAACGCATCGGGTTCCAATTGGTCAGGAATACATTGTACGATAGCTTCTTTAGTAAGGAGGGGTTCGTCTCCGTTTACCATTACATAGAGGTCTGCTTCTATCTTGGTAGATACTTCGTAGAGACGCTCTGTGGCTGTATCGTGAAGAGAAGAAGTCATGATTACTTTTGCTCCGAAAGATTCTGCAGCTACTTTGATTTTTTCACTGTCTGTAGCTACATAAACTTCTTGGAAGCGTTCTACTTCTTTACAGTGCGTATATACCCATTCTATCATAGGTTTTCCGCAAATAAGTGCGAGTGGCTTTTCGAAAAAGCGTGAAGACTCTGCACGTGCTGGTATGACACAAATGATTTTCATATCGTGGTTTTATGATGATTATTTATTTTTTCGGTGTATCTGCTGACTTTCTCTGCTAAACCGCCAACGTTTATGCGACCATAACCACAATTCGGGGGTGCGCTCTATCGTAGCTTGTAGCATTTTCATAAATTCCTCTGTATAGGGGTATTCTGCTTGAAAGTCTTGGGGAACGATAGGTTTGAAAGTAAGTTTGTAATGTCCTCTGCATGGTTTCTCTACTTCTAAGTAAACAAAATGCGAGTGAGTTTTTCGTCCTATTTTTTCTCCTCCCGTACTGAAAGCTGTTTCTTGATGCAAAAACCAAGTCCAATGTGGCAGAACATCTGTATTGGGACGCTGGTCTGCTATAAAGGCAATGAGGTTCTGTCTGCCTTCTGAGTGAAGTTTAATCAGAGTGCGATAGGCTTGTTGTTGTGGTATGGATAGATTTCCAAACCTTCCACGTAGTAGTAGAAAAATTTTATCCATCACTTTGTCATGTAGCGGACGGTAGATTTGCCCACTCAGTGCCGGTCTTTTGTAATGAAACGTTATCGTAGGAACCCATTCCCAGTTTCCATAGTGTCCCATAAAGAGTATTATTGATTTTCCATCTTGGGATAGTTCTTCTATCCATTCGGGATTTACGGTTTCTACTCTTTGCTTGAGAGCAGTGTCGCTCATTGTAAAGAGTTTGATGGTTTCTACTATCAAGTCGCAAAGATGTCTGTAGAACTTGCGTTCTATTTCTTTTCGTTCTGTTTCGCTACGTTGTGGGAGTGCATTGGCTAAGTTTTGTCGTACAGTTTTTCTCCTATAACCTATGAGATAAAACACCACAATGAACATAAAGTCGCTAAGTCTGTAGAGCAACCATAATGGTAACAAGGAAACAGCATGAAGCAAAAATAGGATTATATGGTATTTTATCTTTTTCATACAGCGGTTATTTCACGAATGATGGCTTCTGTAGCTCCGGCTTGTGTTTGTACGTAAGTGGTAGCTTTATGGTGTATAGCTTTCAGTAAGTTGTCATCGTTTTTCAGTGCAGTAAACCAATGATGGAGATCTTCTTCTGTCTTTACTATGGTACCAATCCCTCTTTCTACCAGCTCCATTGGTGTACTTTTTCTTTCTATCCGAGGACCAAAAGCTACAGGAATACCATATACCACAGGCTCTATGATACTATGTAAATAAGGCGTGAAGCCTCCTCCTACATAAGCCCATGTAGCCTCTCTATAGAGAGCTGCCAAGGCTCCGATAAAGTCTATGATAAGAACACGTTCTTGAGGGGAAACTGTATCTCTACATTGTGAATATAAAACAGACTTACACGGAAGTGCGTGCATGGTTTCTTCCAATGCGGTCTTTGTTACCTCATGTGGTACGATGATAAATCGAATCTCCGGGTGCATCTGTATAAGGTGAGCTATCAATGCAAGATCTTGCTTATCGCTCGTACTACCTGCTATAAATACTTTTTCTCCTTGTACGAAATTTTTTATGACAGTATCTGTATAAGGTGTTTGGGAAATGCGGATCGCATTGTCAAAAAGCGGATCTCCCATACGTTTACAGCGAGTGAACCCGATGGAGCGTAAGAGCTTTTCGGAAGATTCGTTCAAGACCATAATTTGGGTATAGGCGTCCAAGGCATCTTTGTATATGCCACCATACCAACGGAAAAAAGGGGCTTTCTGTGTGATAATAGCAGACACCAAGTAAGTAGAGATTTGCAGACGTTTCAAAGTCTGGAGATAGTTTACCCAATACTCTGATACTGCAAAGAGGGCTTTCACCGGTCGTAGGACAGACAGAAAGCGTTCTGCCTGTGCAGGGGTATCCCATGGTAAATAAAAAACATAATCTGCATCTGTGTGTTTCTGATGCAAAGCTTCGTAGCCTGTAGGAGAGAAGAATGTAAGTACGATGCACCATTTTTTTTCTGCCTGCAATGCTTGAATAATAGGTCGTACCACAGCATATTCGCCCAGCGAGGCTGCATGTACCCAAATAACGGGGCGTGTATCTGTACGTTGTGAAAAGGTGCGCTCTATTTCTTCTATTGCTGTGCTTTGTCCTTTTATGAAACGCAACCACTTAGGGGAAGTCTTATGTATGGGCAGGTATGCAAGGAGTTTCATACCTCTCAAGGCACCTCGCATTCCGATATTGTAAAGACTTCTTGAAATCATACTGGTCATTTCTTCTTTTAAGAAGACAAAAGTACATAAAAAGCCTTTCACCGTTGTAAAAAGAATGCTTTTCTTGAGCAGAAGTGCATGGCTATCCGCCTATTTTGCCACATCGTGATAATTTCAGAGAGGGCTCAGCAGAGAGTATATACGTTTCCTGCACTTTGCCTTATCACGCCCTGCATTTCTAAGGAGAAGAGAATAGGAGAGAGCCGGGATATGGGAAAACCGCTTTCTATGGCGATGAGATTGAGTTGGAGTGCACCTTTTTCTTGGAGGAGATTTACTATTTGTTGCTCTTCTATAGACAGTTCGGGGAATAGTTCTCTCTGAATGACAGGTGCCGTCGGTTCTGCGGTGTCCCAGCGCATAAATTTTACAAAATCTTCTGCGGACTGAATGAGGGCGGCTTTGTTTTCTGTTATGAGCTTGTGGCAACCTGCAGACATTGGGTCTGTAATACGTCCGGGAAAGGCAAAACAATCTCTGTTATAGCTATTGGCAAGTTCTGCGGTGATGAGTGCTCCTCCTTTTTCTGCGGATTCTACCACGATAGTTGCCTCGCTCATACCTGCTACAATTCTGTTTCTCATCACAAAGTTTTGTCTATCCGGATTTGTTCTCGATGTAAACTCTGTGAGTAAACCACCCTGTTCCATCATTTGTCTTGCTGTATCTCGGTGCAGAGAAGGATAAATACGGTCTAAACCATGTGCCAATACAGCTACTGTGGGAAGTCCGGCTTGCAAGGCGGCACGGTGTGCATGTATATCTATCCCATAAGCCAAGCCACTTACAATAAGGGTAGAGGGAGCAAGTTCTGATAGGTCGGAAAGGAAACGTTTGCACAGCTCTTCTCCATAGGCTGTGGCGTGGCGTGTTCCTACTATACTGATGCAATGTGTGGGATTAAGAGACGCTTCTCCTTTGTAAAAGAGGTACAAAGGTGCATCTGGGCAATCTATAAGATGAGTGGGGTATTGACTATCTTGAGGAAGCAGGCAAGAGATGCCGTTCCGTTCTGCAAAATTCCATTCTTTCTCTGCTTCTTTTATCCATTTGTCTTTTTGTTTCAGTGCAGAAATAATGTTTGTGGGTACATGATAGGGAGGGTGTGCCAGTTCATTTACTCCTGCAAATACGGCTTCTGCACTTCCCAGCCAGTCTATGAGCTTACGAGCACGTCCTATTCCTATTCCGGGTACAGCAGAGAGTGCCAAAGTAGATAGAAATTCTTGTGTCGTGCTCATAGATTTAGGAAATGGAAAGGATTATTCTAAGCAGGGTGCAAGAAGTTGGTCTACTTCTTCGCTTGCAGAAAGTCGTCCGTTTACTATGCAGACTACCTCTACCGATGCTTTTACAGAAAGTTTCATATCCGATTTTCTGAAGATGTCTTGATAGAATACATATTTGATACCTTCTTTTACGAGGTAAAGTTTGGATACCCATTCATCACCACAAGCCAGCGGTGTTTTGAATGCCATGGTTAAGCGTGCTACTACGGTGTCTATTCCTTTTTGGTGTAACTCTGCAAAACTTACGCCACGTGTTTCGAGAAACTCGTGTCTGGTGTGTGCCAAGTAGTGTTGGTAATTGGCATTGTTTACTATACCTTGCAAGTCGCATTCGTAATCTCTCACTTTCTCGGTGAGTTCGTAAATGTATTTTTCCATTGGTTCGTTATAATTGTTGTTTGTTAGTTCTTTAGTAAGAGGCAGAGGCTTGTAAACCTTCTGCACGAAGTAACTCTACTATGCGGTCTAACTCTTCTTTCCCGGCTTTTTTTAAACTCTTGGTAGGCGTTTCTCTGTCTATGGTATAAATCATGACTTGAGAAGGAGCTATTTCCTTTACTGCTTTGAGCCAAGGGAGTACATAGCGATCCGTAGTGTTATCTACACTGTTCCCATGTATATCTTCCCCTTTCAAGAACATGGTTTGCACAATGAGTTTCCCTCGGAAAGCTTTCATTTGCGCTATGATATCTGCTATGTTATAAGTTCCTGTAGGACAATTTACTTGATGAATGTAGGCTTCGTCTATAGTGTCCAGTTTGAGAATATTGTTGTCTACTTTGAGCAGTGCTTCAAAGACTGCCGGGCGATGTATGAGTGTAGCATTGCTCAATACACTTACTTTGGCTTCCGGAAAGTATCGGTCTCTCAAGTCAAGTGTATCTGCTATGATTTCTGCAAAGTGTGGGTGTGATGTGGGTTCTCCATTGCCTGCAAAAGTGAATACGTCAAGATGAGAACCGCCGGACTTCATCTTCTGTAGCGTTTCTTCCAACTGTGTCTTTACGGCTTCTCTTGTGGGAAGCTTTTCTTTGGCACGAAAATCTTTGTTGAATCCACATTCACAGTAGATACAATCAAAATTGCAAAACTTACCATCTCCGGGCAATAAATTGATACCTAAGGAAACACCCAATCTTCGGCTTTGTACGGGACCGAAGATGGGAGATGGAAATATGATAGTACTCATTACTTCTCGTTCTTATCTTTTAGAGATTGTACTTACGCATACCTTTGGCAGGTCGCTGTGGTGCAGTAAGCGCTTTTCCAAGAGGCAACTGTTTTCTTACGCCGGCACGAGAAGCTGTGCTGGCAGGTGCTTCGCTTGTGATTTCTTTAATTGCACGAGCATACATGATTTCTTCTGCTGTAGCAAAATCTCCGAAACCTTGGAAGATCTGGTCTTTTCTATTGTTTTCTACTTCGTCCAATTCTATGTTCGGTTTGAAACCCATTTCATAAGCACTGAAGCCTTTGGCATTGGCACTTTTGAATGTGATAGGTGCAAGACGGTATTTATTTTTGTCCTTATCTTCCAATTCTACCACTTCCATACCTACGTTTTTCCCGTGTGTGGTAGTTCCTATTAAGACTACATCTACGTCTATACCTCGGAGTGAGTTGATGACAAGCTCACTGGAAGAAGCAGTAGAACCACTTACCAAGCAGTAGACTTTCTTTAGATTAAGATACCCTTCTGATAGAGAAATATCGTGCAGATTTTTGTATGTACGGGAGAACTTATATTCGTCTTTTACTATACTTTTCATGCGAGTAGGGTTGTATTCAAAAGAAGCAAACACTTTATCCAAGGATTGGTCTCCTGCTGTGCAGGTAGCAATGAGATTGGCACTTTGTACATCTCCACCACCATTGTAGCGTAAGTCTATGATGAGGTCTGTTACGCCGGATGTCTTAAATTTTTTGAATATTTCAAAGAGTTCTTCATCAAATCCACTATCAAAGGATTCGTAAACAAGATAGCCTATGGTGTACCGACCTTTCTTATAGATATGAGTTTTTAAAATAGGATTACACTCCATAGCCACTGTAGTAAGTTTTACTTCTTTACCTGCTTTAGTCTTCATTTTGGCTGTAATGCCCGCTTTGGACGGAAGCAGAAATTCTACATAAGGGTCATACCATGTAATTGAATCTTTGTATTCTCCATTGTACATTACGATATCATCTCCACGTTTCAGCCCGGCTTTCTCTGCCGGAGAACCGGGATAGATACCTTTTATAGAGAATACCACTACTTTTTTTACTTGACCATTTACGTTGATGTTGGTAAGGAAAGGAGTAGCTGCCGCTATCCCAAAGGTATATTCTTTCTCTTTGGCTTCTACTGCGGCACGAGAAGAGCTTGTACCGCTTCCGCCTGTTAAGTTGGGATCCAGCTTTTCTATATAAGAAAACAGTTGGTATTTTCCCTTGCTGTTCTTTTTCTTGTCCAGTACATTGGTCTTCATACTCATCAATGTATTGGTCAAGAATTTATCGTAGGTTTGCTTGAAGTTGGGATTTAGAGTTTTATACTCATCATTGTAAAGGTAGTAAGTTCTGAGGTGGTTATGTACTTTCTCATTCAGCTCTTCTTCTGCCGTTTTTTCTACAAGTTTTTCTGTTTTTCCAGTTCCCGATTTGGGTTGTGGGTCGTCTTTTTTACTACACGCAGTAAAAAACAAACCTATGGTTGCTACCCAAAATAAAGTGTTAAGGCTTCTTTTCATATGGCTATATTATTTTATGCAAAGTGCAAATATATGCGTTTTCGCCAATGAACAGCATTTTTATCTATGAAATATAAAACTTTAATGTTTATTTCTGGGGTGGTGCTGCAAGATTTCCTCTCTCAGTCTGGAGCGGTCTATGTGTGTGTAAATTTCTGTAGTAGTGATAGCTTCGTGTCCAAGCATAGCTTGTATGGCACGCAGATTGGCTCCTCCCTCTAATAAATGAGTAGCAAAACTATGGCGAAACGTATGAGGACTTATGGTTTTGCTAAGATTGATTTTGGCAGCCAGATTCTTGATGACATAGAATACCATAGTTCTGGAAATATGCTTCCCGAATTTGCTGATGAAGAGATAATCTTCTTCTCCTGCTTTAATCAGTCCTTCTATACGAATAGGCAGATAGGCTTCTATTTCTTTTATAGCGCGGGGGGAGATGGGAATAAGACGTTGTTTGCTGCCTTTCCCCTCCACTTTGATAAAACCTTCGGATAGAAAAAGATCGGATAAGCGCAGGGTGCAAAGTTCCGTAACTCGTAATCCACAGCTATAGAAGGTTTCCAATATGGCACGATTTCGTTGTCCCTCCGGCAGAGTCAGGTCTATGGCTCCTATGAGGCTGTCTATCTCTTCTATAGAAAGTACATCGGGGAGGTGTTTACCTATCTTGGGAGAATCCAAGAGTTCTGTAGGATCTTGTTCTATGTAATTTTCCAATAGTAAAAATTTATAGAACCTGCGTATACCGGATAGAACACGGGCTTGAGAACGGGGGTGTATGCCTACATCGTGTAGTCCAGCAGAGAATGTTTCCAAGTGGCTTAGTCGGACATCTACTACATCTACGTCTTCTATGGTTAGAAATGCCAAAAGCTTATCTACGTCTTGTAGATAAGCATCTATGGTATGCTCGGAATAAGATTTTTCCAAGCGTAGATATTGCTTGTACTGCTGTAAGATTCGCTTTGTAGAGGACATCTTATGAAGCCGGTACAAGAGCTTATGCGTAAGGTATTTTGGCGAGCATTTCTGCTATTTTCTCTACACCTTCTTCCAAAGGTTTAGAGAGCATAGGGCGCAGAAAGAGAGAAATTTC
>JALEQJ010000049.1 GCA_022764505.1 Phocaeicola sp.
ATACACAATTTTATTATCAACGTATGCGCTGCATTAGCGGCTTATTCCTTCTTTGAGAACAAACCAAGCGCACTGCCAGTATGCATTGAGAACACACCACAATTGGCTATTTTCTAAAAATGCTTATCCCGAACTCACGTAGAAAATGAACTCATATTTGGAGAAGTAAACATGAATGAAAGTCTTGCCTCAATAGCAGAACGCTTACAGTGTTGGTTGGAACGGAGATACTATTCAGATATAGGATTATGTACGGATATATAGCACCTATATTATACTGCGTTTAAGCAAAAAATCCCCATTGGGGATTTGCTGTTGGTAGGACAGATGTTCGGAGTGAAACGAAGAACCCTGCCTATGTATGTGTATAAAAACAATGCCATAGGTATTGTGCTTAGAGTCTTTAGGAAATTTCTTACCAATTCAAGAGAAGCTAATATGAGTATCTCTATTCCGTACCACTGTTTACATAAACCATGATGGAAGTTTATATAAACCATAGTGGAGATTTACATAAACTCAAGTATAAAACAAACTTTACAAATGACAGGAGAGAAAAACAGTTCTTGCAAAAACAAGATAAAACACAATCTCTATGCTGATACCGTTTACTCTTTTTGAACAAATGTGCATAGAAGCATAGAAACGAGATAGTACTATTTCAAAAAAAACTCTTATTGAGAAAAAAGGGCGTTTACACAAACAGAAAGGCGTACAACATACAACCTAACACCCCACTATAGCATCGTATTACTATCTACAATAAGCATATAAGACAACTGACGAAACTGTTTTTCATACTAAAAGAGATAGTTTCCAATAGAAAACTCTATCTTTGCACTATGCAGAAGGTACAAAGGAAAAGATATTGGGCTTTCGGACTATGGTTTTTATTCATCACCTATATGTCCGGACTTGTGCTGTTCTCCCACTCTCACGTGGTGAATGGCACAACCATTGTACACTCTCACCCTTTCAAGAAAAACGTACCTCACCAGCATACCACAGCAGAGTATCAACTCTTGGATTTACTCTGTCAGGTTACCATCACAGATGCAAATCTTTCTCCTACTTATAGCTTTTGTGGAGATTTACTTTTGCAAGTGTTGGACACAAAGCCCTTTACAGCTTTCACGTTCCAAAGAACATTCCAAAGCTACTCCCTGAGGGCTCCCCCACTATTCTTTATGCTTAATTTAGCTTTATAAGACGCCATTCTTTAGAATAGCGTTCTTCTTGTGTTCTTTTGCCTTATAAGACGGCGGAAGAACCGGAAAAATGAAGTTTTTCTTTTAGACAAGAAGACAGTATGCTTAGTATGCCTCTTCTTTCTTCACAAAGAAAAGAAACGTTTCGGACTGTCTTCTAAGTTCATAACGTTCCAAACATTATACCCATAAAACAAATAAAGAATATGAAAAAACTAATATACCTATTGCTATGCTTCAGTATCTTCTCTGTAGCTATGGCGGCTCCTATATCCGATAAAAAGAAAGATGCCAATCTCATGGGACACATTTTGGAGAAAGGCACAAACGAACCTTTGAACCACGTTACCCTCCAACTGAAAGGAACTACCATCGGTACGATTTCGGACTTGGTAGGACATTATATATTGAGAGATTTACCACAAGGAAAGTTTACATTGGTGGCATCTTCCGTAGGTTTTGCTACGCAAGAAATTCCCGTAGAGCTGGTAGCAGGAAAGACCTTGGAAATAGATATATACATGGAAGAAGATGCTGTGGCATTGGACGCTGTAGTAGTTTCTGCCAATAGAAACGAAACCAAGCGCAAAATGGCTTCCACACTGGTCAATGTAGTAGATGTAAAACTCTTTGAGCGAACACAATCTACAGATTTATCGCAAGGACTGAAGTTCCAGCCCGGCGTGCGTGTAGAAAACAACTGTCAGAACTGTGGGTTCACACAAGTACGCATCAATGGTTTAGATGGTCCTTATTCTCAAATCCTCATTGATTCTCGTCCTGTATTCAGTGCCTTGGCGGGAGTATATGGATTGGAACAAATTCCAGCCAATATGATAGAACGTGTAGAGGTGATGCGTGGAGGAGGCTCTGCACTTTTCGGCTCTTCTGCTATCGCCGGTACAATCAATATCATCACCAAAGAACCTCTATCCAATGGTGCATCACTATCCCATCAGCTACGTGCGCTATCGGGCAGCAGTTTTGAGAATACCACGAATCTGAATGCTTCTTTGCTCACAGAAAACAGGAAACTCGGAGCTACCCTCTTCGGACAAGTGCGTCATAGAAGTGCTTTCGATAAAGATGGAGATGGTTATTCGGAAATACCACTCTTAGACGGTCGTACTTTGGGACTTCGCTCTTTCTTGAAAACAGGACAGTATTCCAAGCTTACCGCAGAGTACCATAACATACATGAGTTTAGACGTGGTGGAGATTTGATAAACAATGAGCCACACAATGCGCACATTGCGGAACAAATAGAACACAACAATCATGTGGGAAGCCTTTCTTTTATATACAATTCGCCAGATGAACGTCATCATTTCAATGCTTACGCCTCTTTTATGAAAGTACATAGAAAAAGTTACTATGGAGGAGGCGAAACTTTGGTGTCCGAACTGCTTACAGGAAAACCTCTCAATGAAGAACAAGGAAAATACATCACGCAGCGTATGGCTTCCTATGGACGCACTACAGACCTTACATATATGATGGGAGCACAATATAGCCATGACACGCCTTTCTTACTCTTTATGCCCGCACAATTTACTGCAGGGATAGAGTATATGAATGACAGATTGGAAGACCAAAGCGGTTATAGACGTACACCCATATTACAAAAGGTAAATACCAAGAGTTTTTATTTCCAAAATGAATGGAAGAACGCACATTGGGGGATTCTTTTAGGAGGACGTATAGACAAACACAGTATGCTGAAACGTGCCATCTTCAGTCCTCGTGCCAATCTCCGTTTTAATCCTACAGCAGACTGGAACTTCCGTTTCAGCTATAGTCAAGGTTTCCGTGCACCACAGTTGTTCGACGAAAGTTTACACGTAGACAATGCGGCAGAAGGACTGATTGTATCCGAGTTGGATCCCAAATTGAAGGAAGAAAAATCCCACAGCTGGAGCTTCTCTTCGGATTGGTATCGTCGTTTCGGTGCATTCCAACTGAATGTAATGGTAGAAGGCTTCTATACTACACTGAAAGATGCTTTCGGAGACGATCCCGC
The DNA here is from genome assembly GCA_022764505.1 of Phocaeicola sp. Taxonomy (GTDB): domain Bacteria; phylum Bacteroidota; class Bacteroidia; order Bacteroidales; family Bacteroidaceae; genus Phocaeicola. The sequence goes on from JALEQJ010000049.1 coordinate 3,229, forward strand.
ACGTGAACGCACTTCGGAAGGCGTTACCTATAAGGTACGTACCAATTTA
>JALEQJ010000039.1 GCA_022764505.1 Phocaeicola sp.
TCTGTTATGAAAAAAGAATATATTAAGCCCGAAATAGAGGTAAAAGAAAAGATTTTGAACATGAGCATTTTGTCCAATCTTTCCGTAGAAGGAGATATAGAAGATATTGAATTCGGTGAAGTAATAGACCTCGAATAATAAACAACCTTGCATAGTACGCTCGTGCGTACTCATAAATAAACTCCCCTCCGACCGTATTTATCGGTACAGAGGGGAGTTTTTATGTTTTTCCCACTCTCCTTGTTTCTGTTGCTACAACACGGTATAGCAACAGAAAAGTCTTGCATCATACAGCACTCAAAGCATTGTTAGTACATTAGAGCTTGGCTATTTGCAAGTCTTAGCACAACCCACTATGGGGTTGGTGATGGTGAGGTACAAACAGACAGGGTTATCCACTTCGTTCCTAACCCTGCCCTGACAAGGAGCATAACACCTACGGCGTATGTTTGAGTAAGGAATCCCCATCGAGGATTTGCTGTTGGTAGGGCAGGTGTTCGGAGTGAAACGCAGAACCCTGCCTATACACGTGCCTAAAAACAATGCCATAGGTATTGTGCCGAGAATAATAAAAGATGCTTACGGATTGATGAAAAACATCTTGCGATTTTCAAAGTCAAGCAAAATGACAAGCTAAATTTGCTATTTTGGTAACTGTACAACGGTCTCAAAAGATCATTCATTGAAACGAAAAGCCTGTAAAATAAATTATTAACAATATGGGCGTTGCAGGATATTTATCAATAATCCTGCAACGCCCATATCATAAATGTGAAGATAAAAACTGTATAATATTTATGCCTAATACCTATAAAGATCAGTTTATAACCACCTTTATTTTTTGTAGCTCTTCTATTAGCTCCTGCACATCTTTAAGGGCTGTTTTTTCATCTATTTCATAGTGTTCCATCAGTAAATTTACCCAATCCTCTACTACAAATTCTTTCTTTCCTGTACTTTCCAAGAGAAATGCAGCAGATTCGCTGAGGTGTACTATATTGGAATAATTCATACCTTCCGGTGTATTGCAGACCATCATATATTCATCTCCTATGCAACGAATGAATAAGTTTTCTTGTACTTTCATGTGATGTTTTTTATTGAGTTAAAATCATAAGTGTTTCTGTAAGTAACACGATGTCTCTATCCTGGGACAATCTCCTATATACATCAAGATGAAATCGCAAAACAATCCCATATTGATAAGCAAAAATAACGGATATTTCCCGTATATACAGAACATTCTACTTGAAACCCTTGTACCGAGATGTATTTTTATGCCATTACCGTGGTAAGCAGAGTTCTTTTTATAAAAAAGTGAGGACGTGGGGTTACACGTCCTCATCTCTATATTCGCAAAAATTTATAAGCCATATTCTTCTGCGATGCGTTTGCTTTGCGAAGCAATCAATTCTTGATCATCAAAATAATTGATACGCATAGCCGCCCTCACTTCTGCCATAGTTTGCGCTGCTACCTCTCTGGCTTGCTCACTTCCTTTGCGCAGCATCTCAAATACAGCAGGTATATCTTTGGCAAATTCTCTACGACGTTCTCTGATAGGTGTAAACTCTTCTTGCATTACTGCCGCTAAGAACTTTTTCACTTTCATATCTCCCAATCCACCACGCTGATAATGCGCTTTCAATTCGTCCAAAGAAGGGTATTCCGGTAAGTATCTTTCAAAGTGCTCCGGTCTACAGAATGCATCTAAATAAGTAAACACCGTATTTCCCTCTATCTTTCCGGGATCGCTCACGCGTAAGTGTCCGGGGTCTGTGTACATACTCTTCACTTTCTTTTCCAGCTCATCTGCACTATCCGACAAGTAAATACAGTTACCTAAAGATTTACTCATTTTGGCTTTTCCGTCTGTACCCGGCAAACGTAAACAAGCGGCATTGTCCGGCAATAGAATTTCCGGTTCTACCAACGTTTCTCCATACACGTGATTAAAACGTCTCACCAATTCTCTGGCTTGCTCTATCATAGGTTCTTGGTCTTCTCCTACAGGCACTGTAGTAGCCTTAAATGCCGCTATATCTGCAGCTTGACTAATAGGATAAGTAAAGAAGCCTACAGGTACGCTACTCTCAAAATTGCGCAACTGGATCTCGGTCTTCACTGTAGGATTTCTTTGCAAACGAGATACAGTAACCAAATCCATAAAATAGAATGCAAGCTCATAAAGCTCCGGCACCATACTCTGTATAAATATGGTAGATTTGGTAGGATCCAGTCCTGCTGCCAAGTAGTCCAAAGCAACTTCTATCACATTCTGGCGAATCTTATCCGGATTCTCTGCATTGTCTGTGAGTGCTTGTCCATCTGCTTCAAATACAAAAATCTTATCAAATGCTCCCGAATTTTGAAGCTCTACTCTTCTTCTCAATGAGCCTACATAATGTCCTATATGCAGTTTACCTGTGGGTCTATCTCCCGTAAGAATAATCTTTTCCTTTTTCATCATAAAATAGTCTTATGCCCGCAAAATTACATAGAATATTGTGTTATGAAAAACTTCTACTTATCCAAAAACGTTACGAGTTATTCCTATTTCATATTTCATATCACAAGGTATACATACCAAAGCACAAATACATACACTTTATTCAGATAAAGATTTTACAGAAGAGTCATTTATCCTTAGCGACAGATAACGGGTGCCGAATACCGTTTTCTATCATTGTATGCTGTATCTTTGTGAAAAATTATGTCGTGTAAAAAACAGGAAGTATATACTACCGCCAAAAATCAAGTAAGATGCCATTATATTTACCACAAGATTTACTCGCTGTTGCATACTTGGAAAAGGAGCATATATCTTTAGAGTCTCCGCCATCTCCTACCTCACCCTTGCGCATAGCGATATTAAACTTGATGCCTCTAAAGATAGAAACCGAAATAGATTTTGTCCGACTACTCTCTTATACCTCTCTGAATGTAGAACTACGGTTTATGAGATTGGAGGGGCATACGTCCAAAAATACACCGGCAGAACATCTTCTACAATTCTATCAGACATTTCGGACACTCAAAAAGGAGCGGATAGATGGACTTATCATCACAGGAGCACCTGTAGAACATTTGCCCTTTGAGGAAGTAGATTATTGGGAGGAGCTATGCGAGGTCTTCCGATGGGCAAAAGAAAAGGTCGCTACTACGCTCTATATTTGCTGGGGAGCACTAGCCGGTTTATACTATCATCACCAAATACCTAAGTATCCCATAGATAAAAAGATGTTTGGAGTATTTCCTCATAATATCTGCACCGGATATGAAAATATACCTATATTCCGTGGTTTTGACAGCGAGTTCTATGTACCACACAGCCGACATACAGAAGTAAGAGCTACAGATATAGAGAAGCAGACTTCACTTTCCATACTCTGCACCTCTCCTATAGCCGGTGTACACATCGTAATGGAGAACGAAGGGCAAGCTTTTTACATCACAGGACACTCGGAGTATGCACCTCTCACACTACATAAAGAATACCAAAGAGACATACAAAAGGGATTATGTATAGCCCCTCCGGAGTATTATTACCCCAATGATGACTGCCATTCCTTTCCTATGGTACGCTGGAGAAGTTCCGCTCATTTATTCTTTAATAACTGGTTACAATACTATGTACTCTCTCTATGCAAAGAAATATGAAAACAGTAAGAAACATAGAACTATTATCTCCTGCAAAAAATTTAGAATGCGGTATTGAGGCTATACTGCATGGCGCAGATGCAGTATATATAGGTGCTCCTAAATTTGGGGCGCGTGCTACCGCAGGAAATTCTATAGAAGATATCAGCCTTTTGGTACAGCATGCACATCTGTACAATGCCAAGGTATATGTAACCCTCAATACTATACTCTACGAGCATGAACTCAAAGAAACAGAAGCCCTCATTTGGCAACTGTACCATATAGGAGTAGATGCCATCATCATACAAGATATGGGGATTTGGCAAATGAATCTACCTCCTATAGCGATCCATGCCAGTACTCAAATAGATACACGCACACCTGAAAAAGTAGCTTTCTTACAAGAAACAGGCTTCCAACAAATAGTCTTGGCCAGAGAATTGACTTTAGAGGAAATTTCTTCCATTCATCAGCAGGTGCCGGCAGCTACTTTAGAGGTATTTGTGCATGGTGCTTTGTGTGTGAGTTATAGCGGACAGTGCTATGTAAGTCATTATAACACCCTGCGCAGTGCCAACAGAGGCGAATGCGCCCAGTTCTGCAGACTCAGTTTTGATATGATAGATGCAATGGGAAATATCATAGCAAAAGACAAACACCTCCTTTCTCTCAAAGATATGAATAGAAGTGAACATCTGGAAGCACTTATGGACGCAGGGGTTTCTTCTTTCAAGATAGAAGGAAGACTGAAAGATGTGTCTTATGTAAAAAACGTAACAGCACACTACAGAAAAGAATTAGACAAAATCATAGATAGAAGACCAACCTACAAGAGAGCATCTTCCGGTAGTGTAACCTATAGCTTTGCCCCACAATTAGACAAAACCTTCAGTCGTGGCTTTACACCTTTTTATTTAGGTGGAAGAAGAAAAGATGTTACTTCTTTTGACACCCCTAAATCACTCGGCGAAGAAATGGGAGTAGTAAAAGAAATAGGCAGGAACTATTTTACGGTAGCCGGTGTAAAATCCTTTCAGAATGGAGATGGACTATGTTTCTTAGATGAGCAGGGAAAACTGAGAGGATTTCGGTTAAACAAAGTAGAAAACGGGAAGCTCTACCCGGCAGAAATGCCTCCTCTCAATCCCCGAACTACGATTTATCGGAATTTCAGTCAAGAGTTTGAGCGCATCATCACAAAAAAAACAGCAGAAAGAAAAATCAGTATAGAAATGATACTTACCGAAAATAATTTCGGAGTATCACTCACTCTCATAGACGAAGACCAAAACAAAATTACCATAAGCATACCTATAAATAAAGAGATAGCACGCACTCCTCAAAAAGAAAACATCAAGCAACAATTACTAAAATTAGGGAATACACCATTTGTTGCGGAAAGTTTGAAGATAGCGTGGGAAGACGAATTCTTTATCCCCAGCTCGCTCTTGGCAGAAATGCGTAGAAATGCAGTGGATAAACTCTTACAGCTCCGTAAAATCAATTATAAGAGAGAGATAGTCAAGAACAGACCTACAGATCACCCTTATATCACGAAACAGATCACTTATCAAGGAAATGTGATGAACAGTGCAGCTCGTGCTTTTTATGTAGCACATAGTGTAAAGGAAATAGCCCCGGCATTCGAATTGGAAGCACCTGCTGATGCAGACCTGATGAGTTGCAAGCATTGTTTACGATATAGTATGGGCTGGTGTCCCGTACATCAAAAAGGAAAATCTCCCTATAAAGAACCTTATTACTTAGTAAGCAAAGACCAAAAACGATATAGATTGGTGTTTGACTGTAAAGCGTGTATAATGAAACTCGTAGCATCTGAGTATGAAGCATAGAGGTATATACATATTATTGGTATTATTGGGAGTGCTGTTCTACACCTTCACTTATAAAGAAAAAACTCCCACTATAATTGAAGAAAATGTGCAGGAAGATAGCACAGAAGTTTGGACTCGCCCCTATCCTATCAATACCAATTTCCACGTCTTGAAAGATAGTTTATACCTCGTAAGTCTACCACTCAAAGACACAATCCACATACTCAAAGGGGAAGAATTAGTTGTGGCAGAGATGATGGTCGTACCAGAAGACAGTATAGACAGTATTTGGATAAAGGTAGCGAGAGATCAAGAAAGTATAGGGTGGATTCGTGAACAAACGCTACTGGCACAGAGTGTACCTTCTTCACCGGTTTCCCAACTGTTACACCTATTGAGCAGTCCTTCTCTTTCTTATGTGTTATGGGCTGTTTTTCTATTATCTGTTGGGTGGCTTATCAGAAAAGGACGGCTCAAAACAATCTTTTCTTTGAGATACAGAGAGGTCTATAGTATTTTTCCTTCGCTTTTGTGGTGGTTTACTTCTCTCACTGCCGTTTGCTACCAAAGCATATTGCGGTTTGCTCCTATTGTATGGGAACAATTCTATTTCACTCCTACCCTCTCTCCTTTTGAGACTTCGCCATGGATAAGTGTACTTTTGATTTCTCTGTGGAGCTGTATACTCTGCATCTTAGCTTGGATAGAAGATAGTAGACGTAGCAAACCTATCAGACTGTATGATGCGGGTGGCGTACTCATTTTGAGTATATGCTCGTATTGGTTACTTATCTCCGTATGGATATACGTGGCATACCTACTATTCGCCTTACAGTCCATCTACCTGTATAAACTATTGAAAATATGGTATCAACCTATGCGCTATTTTTGCGGGGAATGTGGAGAAGCCATTCAAGAAAAAGGGATATGCCCACATTGTGGAGCACTCAATAAATAAAGTGCGAGGAAAGCATATCGCCTTCAGATGATATGCTTTCCTTTTTCTTCTACCCATATTTTCAGCATAGTGCGAGTATCTTTGGTAACCCTAAATCTGTCATCTATTCTCTGATTCACTAACCAAACTATATCTTCTCCGGAAAGCACTACGTATTGCTCTGCCTTATCAAATAAAGACAGTTTGTTATCTCTCAAAAAATCTCGTACTTTCTTATATCCATTCATTCCCAAGGGTACGAACTTATCTCCGGATTTCCATATCCGCAAGGATAATGGTTGCTTCAGCTTCTCCATATCAAGGCACGCTATCAACTTATCCTGAGATGGAGAAAATGTATCCGGACTTATATTGACAATCTCGGAACAGAGTTTATAGTCTTTCTTCTCTCCTTCTACAGGTTTCAATATCAGATACTCTCTATCTCTAAGCAAAACATACGCAGGACTGTAAAACACTTTTCCGGATTGTGCATTTATCAGAGAATCATACACATCTTCTTGCTGTGATGAATTAAACCCTGCCGGCTGTAATAACTCAAACAACAAGGCTTTAGGAGAAGGAGAGGCTAATATCTTTTTTATGCTATACGTTCCGCTCGCTATCGTAATTTCTTGTAACAAATGCAGAATCTTACTCTCATATACTTTCTCCACTTCAGACAGATGCGCCATTGTCTGAAATAATGTTTGCTCAATATTGGGATTACAAGTTTCCAATAAAGGCAGGATTGCATGCCTAATTTTATTTCTCAAAAAAACTTGCTCTTCATTCGTAGAATCATTCACATATCCTTGTTTGAGCGATGCTAAATAAGCCAATATCTCTTCCCTGTTCACACTCAACAAAGGTCTACGGATATTACCACGTCTGGGTACAATTCCTTTTAGCCCATACAAGCCTGTACCACGTATGAGATTCAGCAAAAGAGTTTCTACACTATCATTCCTATGATGTCCCACTGCTATAAATGCACACATTTCTTCTTTGGCTAATTTCTGAAACCAGCCGTATCGCAAATCGCGTGCAGCCATTTCTATAGAAACGGTATGTGTCCGAGCATATTCTTTGGTTTGGAAATGTGTAATGAACAAAGGCACTCCCAACTGCTCGCACAGTGTGCGAACAAAAAATTCGTCCCTATCGGACTCCTCTCCTCGCAAATGAAAATTACAATGGGCTGCAATACAATCGTACCCTAAATTTAACAATACTCGTAAAAGTGCCACAGAGTCTGCTCCTCCGCTCAGTGCCACAAGTATTTTTCCGGAAGTATCAAAGAGATTTTCTGCTTTGATATAAGCTTGTACTTTCTGCTCTAACATATTCATACAAAGATAGAGATAAAGAAAAAAGAAGAGTGTGTGTCTAAATGTATTTTTGCCGCACTGGCATTCTTTCTTATCCTATCATTGGAAAATTTCTATTTTGTACTTAAGTTTATGTAAACCTCCACTATGGTTTATATAAACTTCCATTGCGGTTTATGTAAACTGTGGTACGGAATAGAGATACTCATATTAACTTCCCTTGAATAGGTAAGAAGTTTCCCGGATTCTCTAAGCACAATACCTATCATTGTTCTAATGCTCATCTATGCTTTCTTCCTTGGCCACTATCAAGAAAAATAGAGTTCAAACCAGCATGAGGGAGAATTGAGCCGGAGGGAATTTTGGACAAAGAGAAAGGGTATGCCTATTTTGACACACCCTTCTCTATGAAAATCGCCTATAAAAGGCTCTATTGGATAATCTTAGTAAACATGATCATCGCTTTTCATTTCTTCTATCGTGATAGACTTCTTATCTATAGCACGCCAAGCAAAATAAATATATGCCAAAACAAAAGGAATAATCAATGATACGTATGCCATTGCCTTCAATGTGAAATAGCTGGAAGAACTGTTGGCTATAGTCAAAGAACTTTGTATATCGTAAGCAGAGGGATAATAAGAAGTGTTATTATAACCTGCCACCAAGAACAAAGCCAAGACAGTCAATACCGTACCCACACCGGCAAACCAAATACCACGAACAAATATCTTGCTAAAGATACTCTTCAATACTCCAAACAATACCAATACCACTCCTACAAGGAACAATACCAATACAGCAGGCATATCTAAGAAATTCTGTAGATACTTGTACTCTACTTCTACAAAAAGATTAGTAGCAGGGTCTAATGCTATACCTTTCTTTAATAATACATGTGCTACGAATGCCAAAAAGAAAATCAAGAATGGAACCGTATCTGTAAGCACCTGGCGACGACAACGAGCTACCAATTCCGGAAAATCTATGTTATTGATAAAATAAAGTCCTCCTAATATGCGTGCAAGAAAGAATACAGCAAGTCCCAATACATAATTCCAAGGATCCAAGAAAGCATCAAAGCCCAAAGACCCATTTGCCCAATGGCTGATAACAGGCATAAAATCGTCTGTGAGATTACCCTTATCTACCACGAAATTGGAACCATTAAAGAATGTAGCTACAGCTGCTCCCAATAATATAGGACCGACAACCCCATTGAGTATCAAAAATCCTTGATAAGTTTTCTTCCCCAAGAGATTTCCGAGCTTAGACTGGAACTCATAAGATACAGCTTGGAGTACGAAAGTAAAGAGGATAATCATCCACACCCAATACGCACCACCGAAGCTGGTAGAATAAAAGAGAGGAAAAGAGGCAAAAAAAGCACCACCGAAAGTAACCAGTGTAGTAAAGGTAAATTCCCATTTACGACCAGTAGAATTTATTAACATGGTACGTTCCAAATCTGTTTTACCCAATGTAAACAAGAGGGAGTTTCCACCTTGCACAAAAAGTAAAAATACCAACAAAGCACCGAGTAAGGATACCAAGAACCACCAATAGTGCTGTAAGAATTCGTAAGTTAATTCCATAAAAACATAACTTTGATAGGTAAAACAATCATTTTTATTTCACGTCTGCCGGACCTTTTTTCACCGCATTGATCATAATGCCCACTTCTGCAAGAGCCAAGACACCAAACATAATCAAGAAGATAAAGAATGTAGTCTGAACAGAGCCTGTACTTACCTTAGAGATAGCAGCATTTACAGGCAATAGATCTTGAATAGTCCATGGCTGACGACCTACTTCTGCTACGATCCAACCGGCTTGGCTGGTAATATAAGCCACAGGGATAGACCAAAGCAGGAGATAATTCAACCAAACAGGAGCATTGTCGTGCTTTTTACGCCAAGTGCGATATAGCATTACAATATAAGTAAGTACCAAGAAACTACCTAAGCCCACCATAATACGGAAAGCCCAGAACATAATAGAAACATTGGGTACAAGTGTAGATTTATCTTTTATGTATCCATAGCCAAAATAAGGCATATTTTCTTGGAGTGTAGCCATTTCTATAGCAGCCTGCTCTTCATTCTTTTCTGTTTTTGCCTTACGGTAATTTCCCAAAGCGGTAATGGCTATCTTCCCTCTTTGTATTTTTTCATCTACAGAAAGAGCTGTAGTTCCATCTGGCAGTGCATAACCACCTTCCATAAGATCATTGATACCCGGCACAAAACCATCTATATCGCGTGTAGCCATAAAAGAAAGAGCCTTAGGAATTTCTACACCTTCTACTATTTTCAACCCAACTCCATTTCCACCTTGCTGAAGCCCTTCGAATGTAGCCAATTTCATAGGTTGAACTTTTGCCACTTGATAAGCAGAAAGGTCGCCGGTCAAGAAAGTTACAGCTGCTCCAAACAAACCGACGCAAGAAGCTACTTTTATACTTGCCAATGCAAATTCTTTCTCTCTATTTTTGAGCAGATACCAAGCACTTACTCCTATCACAAAGGTAGCACCTAACATCCAGCTACTCAGCACTGTGTGGAAGAATTTCACGATTGCCATAGGAGAGAATGCCACAGCAAAGAAATCCACCATTTCATTGCGCATAGTATCCGGATTAAATTCCATACCTACAGGGTATTGCATCCACGCATTGGCTACAAGAATCCACCATGCAGAAATAGTAGCACCCAAACCTGTAAGCCAGGTAGATGCCAAATGGGCTTTCTTACTTACCTTACCCCAACCAAAAAACATAACTGCAATGAAGGTAGCCTCCATAAAAAATGCCAAGACACCTTCTATAGCCAAAGGAGCACCAAAAATATCACCCACAAACCAAGAATAGTTACTCCAGTTCGTTCCAAACTGAAACTCCAAAATAATACCGGTAGCCACACCAATGGCAAAGTTGATACCAAAGAGCTTCATCCAAAATTTGGCGGTTCGCTTCCAAAATTCATTACCGGAGATGACATAAATCGTCTCCATTGTTCCCATCACTACAGCCAGCCCCAATGTAAGAGGTACGAAAAGCCAGTGATACATGGCTGTGAGCGCAAACTGTGCACGCGCCCAATCAATCATTGAAGTGTCAATACTCGCTAACATGTTTTCTTAATTATATGATTATACTTAATTATTGTTCTGCTCTATTTACCAATTCTGTTCCTACATACTCTTCTTTTTCTTCTGTAGTTTTTCCCTTAAAAAAATTGGGAAAGAAAAAGAGTTTCAACACAAAAAACATGATGAAGAGTTTTATCAGTATGATAGCCCAAAGTGTTTTTCCTAAACGCATCTCTCTAAATCCGTCTCTATAAAAACGCCAAACTGCTACACAGCGGTTTGAGAAACTCGCCCAATTACTTGCCAAACATTCTTTAATCATATTATAATTTTATAATGAGTACAAAGAAAATGCTTTTTCTGTAAGAAAACTAAAAACTGCTACTTTTTTTCTATTTTGCCACAGATTTTGAAAGAATATGGCACTTACCTATTGTCATTAGGCACCAATCATTTCATCGGATAAATACGAGAAAAAAGCTCTGTATCTATTTTGCTATGAAAAAATCGCATTTCTGCTTTCATTTAATGAATTTAACTATAAGGATTTGCTGCGATTAGGAAAGAATAGACTATCTTTGCACCGCTGATATGAATTATCGGCATATTCAAATCATTAAAACAAAAAATTATGGCAACAAAAATCAGATTGCAAAGACATGGTCGTAAAGGATACGCTTTTTACGCTATTGTAATTGCAGACTCTAGAGCACCACGTGATGGTAAATTTACTGAAAAGATAGGGACTTATAACCCTAACACAAATCCAGCCACAGTAGATTTGAATTTTGAACGTGCGCTTCATTGGGTAAAAGTAGGAGCACAACCTACAGATACAGTACGTAACATTCTTTCTCGCGAAGGAGTGTATATGAAAAAGCACTTACTCGGTGGAGTAGCAAAGGGTGCATTTGATGAAGCACAAGCAGAAGCAAAATTCCAAGCTTGGAAAGCAAATAAACAATCCGGACTTCTCTCTGTAAAAACAAAAGAAGAAGAAGCTAAGAAAAAATTAGAAGCTGAACGCTTAGATGCAGAAAAGAAAGTAAGCGAAGAAATAGCAAAAAAAATAGCAGATAAGAAAGCGGCAGAACTCGCAGCACAAATAGAAGAAAGCACTCCTGCTGCCGAAGAAGCTACTGCTACAGAAACAGCTGCAGAAGCATAATTATAGGATTATACTTCCTAAAGTCTAAAAGAGAGGGGATTAAAGCTTTACAAAACTTTATGTCCTCTCTTTTCTTCCCATAATGCCCCAATAAAATAAAAAATTGAGGTACAACAGCAGAGAGAATTTTGTTTTTTAAGAATACGTACAATTTATCGCAAATACAATGAGACAACTAAAAATAACCAAGAGTATCACAAATCGCGAAAGTGCTTCCTTAGATAAATATCTACAAGAAATTGGACGAGAAGAACTTATTTCTGTAGAAGAAGAAGTAGAGTTGGCACAGCGCATACGCAAAGGAGATAGAAGAGCTCTTGACAAACTGACTAAAGCCAACCTGCGCTTTGTTGTCTCTGTAGCCAAGCAATATCAAAATCAAGGGCTGAGTTTGCCGGACCTTATCAATGAAGGAAATTTAGGATTGATCAAAGCAGCGGAAAAATTTGATGAAACACGTGGTTTCAAGTTTATCAGTTATGCTGTTTGGTGGATTCGCCAATCTATTCTTCAAGCATTGGCAGAACAATCCCGCATAGTAAGACTTCCATTGAACCAAGTAGGTTCATTGAACAAAATAACCAAAGCATTCTCTAAATTTGAACAAGAGAATGAACGTAAGCCTTCTCCAGAGGAACTGGCAGAAGAATTGGATATACCGGTAGACAAAATCTCCGATACATTGAAGGTTTCCGGTAGACATATATCTGTAGATGCACCTTTCGTAGAAGGGGAAGACAATAGCCTTTTAGATGTACTCGTAAATGACGATTCTCCTATGGCGGATCGTTCACTCGTGAATGAATCTTTAGCTAAAGAAATAGATCGTGCGCTCTCTACCCTCACAGATAGAGAAAAAGAAATTATTCAAATGTTCTTCGGGATTAACACACAAGAAATGACCTTAGAAGAAATTGGAGATAAATTCGGTCTTACCCGTGAACGTGTAAGACAAATCAAAGAAAAAGCAATCCGCAGACTACGCCAAAGCAATAGGAGTAAATTACTTAAGACATATTTAGGGTAGCAATACCGATATTGGGGCTAAGATTGTTTCTTAGCCTCTTTCTTTCCAATCGCTTTTCTCTCCTTAACTGTCGCTCTTCGTTTTTCACTCTATTTTCCTCTCTCCTCATCTCTCTCTCACCACGCTGTTTGACTTCGCTAATAAACTTTTGGGAGAAATAAGACTTCTCTACAAGATTCGATTCACATAACAAAACCTTAAGACGTTCTACAGAACGAGTTACACGCTTTACCATCGCAAAAAAACCACAGTTATAATCATCTGCTAATTCTTTATAGGTACGTTCTCCTAAAAAGTATTGTGTGATGTAATCTCTATCTGCTTCTGGTGCCTCTTGTAAAACCTTCATCACAATCTCTATGAGTTTCTTACGCTCTAAATCGTCATCTGAGTCATCTATATAAGCCATTTGCTCTATTTCCCGTTCCTCACGCATCATTTTTTTTGAGGATAAATTACGACAATGATTCAAGAAATAATTTCTTGCCAACTTTTTGAACCAAGCAAAAAAAGCGTTGTACTCTACATAGTTTCGTTTAAGCTGGTCATGCATTCTTACATAGATTTCCTGTACTAAATCATTCAGATCATCTTGTTGCTGATAACCCCAATCCACCAATATCCAATTATACAAAATACGATGGGTACGAAGATACAAAGCTCGGAATGCCTCCTGATTATCGGCATCTAATATGAGTACTTTGACTAAATCTGCATCACTTAGGTTAGAGTACTTGTTTGACTGAACAAGAATACTCTCAGAATCTTTCTTATTCATAGTAGGTGTGTTTTACCACTTCTACAGGAGAAGAGGTAGCAGTATTATTAAGAAATAAAGGATTTTTATAGAGTAAAAAAGAAAGGGGAGAATTTTGTGTGTTTCAATAAGGTAAAATAACTCTCCCCTTTTCTATCGCTTTAATCTACAAACATAATCCAACCATGAGTATCCGGTTCTTCACCATTTTGGATACCACGCAATTTATTATAAAGTTTTAGACAAACTTCTCCCGGCTTTCCATCTTTAGAGATAACATAAGACTTGTTTTCATCTAAATCATCTATCTGTGCTATAGGGCTAATGACAGCTGCTGTACCACAAGCTCCAGCCTCTTCAAATGTAGATAATTCTTCTACTGGAACATGTCTTCTTTCTACCTTCATACCCATATCTTCTGCCAGCTGCATAAGGCTCATATTAGTAATAGAAGGAAGTATTGATGTAGATAGAGGGGTGATATATGTATTATCTTTTATTCCAAAGAAATTGGCAGCACCACATTCATCTATATATTTCTTTTCTTTTGCATCAAGGTAGAACTCGCAAGCATAGCCTTGGTCATGCGCCCATTTATTAGCTCTCAAGCTTGAAGCATAGTTTCCGCCAACTTTGAAACGTCCGGTTCCCAATGGCGCAGCCCTATCAAAGTCTCTCACTACAGCATACTTATTGGTAGAGAAACCACCCTTGAAATACGGACCTACAGGAGATACAAAAATTACAAAGAGGTATTCTGTAGCAGGGCGTACACCCACTTGAGGACCTGTACCTATGAGAAGAGGACGCAGATAAAGAGAGGCACCACTGCCATAAGGAGGAATAAAGCGTTCATTTGCTTTAATTACCATTTTAACAGCTTCGCAGAACATATCTGTGGGAAATTGTGCCATCAATATACCTTCGCAAGTATTTTGCAAACGTTCTGCATTAGCTTCTGGGCGGAAAACACGTACCCTTCCATCTTTACCTCTAAAAGCTTTTAACCCTTCGAATGCTTCTTGTCCATAGTGTAAGCAAGTAGCAGCCATGTGGATATTAATATTTTCTTCAGAGTGGAGTTCTAAGGCACCCCATTTTCCGTCACGATAATAGCAACGTACATTGTAATCTGTACGCATATAGCCAAACGTAAGATTAGCCCAGTCAATTTTTTCCATGATTATTATTATAAAGTTTTAACGGTTCAAATGTAAGATATAAATCTACAAATGCCAACAATTTTTTAAGCATTTTTCTATTCAATCTACTGATTCACTCTAAAAATAGAGTGCTGCTATGAAACAGCATTAGTTCGCCATCTCGGAAATGAATTTGATACGTATAAGACGTATTTCGTCTTCCGTATAATCATTTCCCAACTCCTCTATAGCAACTTTCATACTATCTGTTTCCGATTCCTTGAAGTAGTCATAGATATCCTGAATATGATCTTCGTCCATCACCTCATTTAAGAAGTAATCTATACTCAGTTTGGTACCAGAATAGACTATAGCTTCTATTTCTTCCAATAGTTCCGAAAATTCTATACCCTTGGCTACCGCTATATCATCTAATGCTACTTTACGGTCTATAGACTGAATAATCCAGACTTTCAGTTTAGACTTATTCGCTACAGTTCTGATACGCAAGTCTTCCGGACGTTCTATTTCATTTTCTTCGCAGTGTCTCTTAATTATCTTACAGAATTCTTCTCCATATCGCTTAGCTTTTCCCGCTCCTACACCTGGGATATTCTGTAATTCTTCCAAAGTGATAGGATAGATAGTAGCCATAGCTTCCAAAGAAGGATCTTGGAAGATAACATAAGGTGGTACATCTAAGTTCTTGGACATCTTTTTCCTCAAGTCTTTGAGGATAGCATACAAACCCGGATCTACTGCGGAAGTACCTCCACTACGAAGAGGTGTATCATCTACTTCTTCCTCTTCAAAATCTGTATCTTCTACAATTTTGAAAGAGACTGGTTTTTTCAGGAACTTTTTCCCTTGAGATGTTACTTTAAGGATACCATAATTCTCTACTTCTTTGTTAAGATATCCGGCAATGAGAGCCTGTCTGATAACGGCATTCCAGAGTTTCTCGTCCTCTCCCATTCCCGTACCAAAGACATCTAAGGATTCATGATTATGCGCTAATACTTCCGAGGTTTCTTTTCCTAAAAGTACATCTATTATATGATCTTGTTTGAAATTTTCTTTTACAGCGATGATTGTTTCTATCACCGCACACAATGAGTCTTGTGCTTCCACTTTTTTTCTTGGGTTTAAACAGTTATCACAATTACCACAATTTTCCTTATCGTATTCTTCTCCGAAGTAATGCAATAAGAATTTTCTTCTACATACAGAGGTTTCTGCATACGCCACAGTTTCCAAGAGCAATTCTGTACCTATTTCATATTCTGCTACAGGCTTCCCTTGCATAAATTTCTCCAATTTCTGCCTGTCTTTATTGGAATAGAAAGTAAGACATATACCTTCTCCTCCATCACGCCCGGCTCTTCCTGTCTCTTGATAGTAGCCTTCCAAACTCTTGGGAACATCGTAATGAATCACAAAACGAACATCGGGCTTATCTATACCCATACCAAAAGCTATCGTAGCCACAATCACATTGACATTCTCTTTCAGAAAATCATCTTGATTTTCGCTACGCTGTGCGGCGTCCATACCTGCATGGTAGGCACGAGCCTTTATACCATTGGCTAAGAGAATTTCTGTAAGTTCTTCTACTTTTTTACGGCTTAAACAATAAATAATACCAGATTTATCTGCATTCTGACGTATAAACTTGATAATATCTTTGTCTACATTATTTGTTTTACTACGTACCTCATAATAGAGGTTAGGACGATTAAAAGAAGACTTGAAGACTTTGGCATTTACCATACCTAAGTTTTTCTGAATATCCAAAGCTACTTTTTCTGTAGCTGTAGCTGTAAGAGCAATGACAGGAGCATTTCCTATTTCATTGATAATAGGGCGTATTCTACGATACTCCGGACGGAAATCATGTCCCCATTCAGAGATACAGTGCGCTTCGTCTATAGCATAAAATGAGATTTTTACTTGGCGTAAAAAGTCTATATTTTCTTCTTTTGTCAAAGACTCCGGAGCCACATAGAGTAGCTTTGTCTTTCCTTTCAGTATATCCGATTTTACATTTTCTATGGCAACCTTGGTCAAAGCAGAGTTAATAAAATGCGCTACTCCATCTTCTTCGCTGAAGTTACGCATTGCATCTACTTGATTCTTCATCAAGGCAATAAGAGGAGATATAACAATGGCTGTACCTTCCATAAGTAAGGCCGGTAACTGATAGCATAATGATTTTCCTCCTCCTGTGGGCATCAGTACAAAGGTATCATTCCCTGCCAGTAGGTTCTCTATGATTTGCTCTTGATCTCCTTTGAATTTATCAAAGCCAAAATGCAGCTTTAATTGTTCTATCAAGTTTTTGTTATCCCTCATATTGATATGTCCTGTTTAGTACTTTATTGTAAACAAAGTTATAAACATGTTTTATACAAACAAATAGCTATTGCTGATATTTTCGTATTTATAGGTGTTTAATCCGAAGTTGATTTCCACTTTGCTATGTCTGCTCTATTTACTTTCTCTTTTGCATAATCCAATGTTACAACATAAGATTCCTCCTTAGAAGAAGGTAAATCATACATTACATCTATCATAATCGTTTCTACAATAGAGCGTAATCCACGAGCACCGAGCTTGTACTCCAAGGCTTTATCTACTACGAAATCAAAAACTTCCGGTTCAAACTCCAACCTCACTCCGTCCATCTCAAACAGCTTGATATATTGTTTTACGATGGCATTCTTCGGTTCTGTCAGGATATTACGCAATGCGTTACGATCCAATGGGTTCAGATAAATCAACACAGGCAGTCTACCTATAATCTCGGGAATCAAGCCAAAGGATTTAAGATCTTGCGGCTTGATATACTGCATCAAATTTTCTTTATCTATTTTTTTCGTTTCTTTTGCAGCACTATAACCCACGGTAGCTGTATTCAAACGCTGAGCTATTTTTCTTTCAATTCCATCAAACGCACCTCCACAGATAAACAAGATATTTTTTGTATCTACTTGAATAAATTCCTGATTGGGGTGTTTACGTCCACCTTGAGGAGGAACATTGATAACAGAACCTTCTAGTAATTTGAGTAAGCCTTGCTGTACGCCTTCCCCACTTACATCTCTTGTGATAGAAGGGTTATCTCCTTTTCGGGCTATCTTGTCTATTTCATCTATAAATACGATACCCCTCTCCGCTTTTTTAACATCATAGTTTGCCGCTTGCAAGAGACGTGTAAGTAAGCTTTCTATATCTTCTCCTACATATCCGGCTTCAGTCAAGACGGTCGCATCCACTATCGTAAATGGCACATCCAGCAGACGTGCAATAGTACGTGCCAACAGAGTTTTTCCTGTACCTGTGGCACCCACCATTACAATGTTGGACTTCTCTATCTCCACCTCATCGTCTGTTCTCTGTTGCAAAATACGTTTATAGTGATTACAGACAGCCACAGCCAAGTATTTTTTTGCCTCATCTTGCCCTATGACGTACCTATCCAAGAAATCTTTTATTTCTTTAGGTTTCGGTTGAGATATGACTGCCAAGTCTTCGCTCTCTTGCTTTATCCTGCTATTTTTAATGATGTCCGATGCTAACTGGACACATTCGTTACATATATTGGTTTGTGCATCTGCTCCTGCTATAATCATCTCTACTTCGCCCTCGTGGCGTCCACAGAAGCTACAAACTAATTTTCTTTTTGATACCAATTCTTTCCTTTTAATAAAGTGTTATACGTTTGTTTACCTTAGAAATATATATTCCAGACTATTTACGAGATAAAATCTCGTCTATCATACCATATTCCTTGGCTTCTTGTGCAGTCATCCAATAGTCTCTATCCGAATCTTTCCAAACTTTGTCAAAGTCTGTATGAGAGTGATTGGCGATGATGGTGTACAATTCTTTCTTTAGTTTTTGGATTTCCCGTGCTGTGATTTCTATATCGGAAGCTTGTCCCTGTGCTCCTCCCATTGGTTGGTGAATCATCACACGAGAATGAGGAAGTGCAGAGCGTTTTCCCTCCTTTCCTGCTACCAATAATACGGCTGCCATAGATGCTGCCATACCTGTACAAATAGTAGAAACATCACTCTGGATAAACTGCATAGTATCGTAAATCCCCAAACCTGCATATACAGAACCACCAGGAGAATTTATATAAATAGAAATATCCTTTCCATTATCTACAGAATCCAGATACAGCAACTGTGCCTGCAATGTATTGGCTGTATAGTCATCTATGGCAGTTCCCAAGAAGATAATACGATCCATCATAAGGCGAGAAAATACGTCCAGTTGAGTTACGTTTAGTTGACGTTCTTCCAATATATATGGGTTAAGATAAGAGGCTTGAGACTTAAGAACATCATCTAAGACCAAGCTATTCATACCTAAATGCTGTGTAGCAAACTTCTTAAAATCTTTCATACTTGTTTTCTTTTAATTAGAGAAAATATTGAGAGGCTTTTAACCTTCGCATCTTTCTACCACAAAAGTAACGATTCTTCTGAGGATATAAAGA
>JALEQJ010000041.1 GCA_022764505.1 Phocaeicola sp.
TCCTAATGGCAATATGAATGCGCATATGGAAGTACCCGCACATTTGGATTTTTATACTAAATCTACCATAGATATTTCCATAGATGAGACGCTTACATTACGTGATTTCTTGAGTGGGATAGCAGAGATAGAAATGGAGGAGGACAATTTCTTTGCTTGTTCCAATGGAGGTAGCTTGAGAGTCTTTGTAAATAATGGTAATTTGCCTGCATCAAAACTCAAATCTTTCTTGGATACGCTTCCTGTAAGCTATGTAAAGACTTGCGAACTTATTTTGTACAAAGAACCTAATAAGTACTTTGCAGGAGCTATTAATCTCCTCTTGAACATCGGAAATACAGGAACTTTCCCTACAGATACGCAGTATATTAACAGTTTACCTAAAGCGCAATGAAAAGATTTTTATTCCCCTTCTTACTAATGTGGACTTGTGTTTCTTTTGCACAAATAAGCCTCAGTGGAAAAGTGAGTGAGCAAGACACAAACGAAGAAATTCCTTTTGCCAATGTGGTCTTGTTTGAGATGAGAGATACTACCAAAATTTTTGTTGGTACGATGACAGATGCACAAGGTATGTATCACTTGGAAAACCTACCTATAGGCAAGTATAGAATAGCTGTCAGTTACATAGGATACGAAACCTATTTGCAAGATTTGCGCCTCTCTATGCCTTCATCTGGCAATGCGATAGAGAAACATTTCAATCTTGCTAAGAGTCGTATAGATATAGGAGAAGTAGTGGTGAAAGGTAATCTTACTACGCAAAAGACAGATCATAAAGTAGTCTTGTTCAATAAGGAACAAATAGCCCGTGCCACTTATGCCAAAGACCTATTATGTATCATACCAAATATAAACGAAGACCCAATGAGTGGTACACTTAAGACCCTTCAAGGTGGAGGCTTGCTCATTCTTATCAATGGTGTGAAATCTACAGATGCTCAACTGAAAATGCTACCACCGGATAAGGTGTTACGCGTAGAGTATTATGATGTTCCTCCTGCACGTTATGCTTATGTAGGAACGGTTATCAATGTCATTACAAAACCCTTGGACAATGGATATGCTTTCGGTGCAGAAACCCTCACTGCTTTTACTACAGGATTCAATAATTCCAATGCTTACTACTCTGCTACACGTGGCAAGCATAGGCTGGATATAGAGTATTATCTCAATTATAGAGACTACAAGGAAAGGGTAGATGATATTTCTTATGAGTATGTACTCGGAGATGTTCAATGCAAAGACCAAACTTTGGGCAAAGATGCTTTCGGTTATACTACGCATACACTTTCGTTCAAGTATGCTTTCGTAGATACAGAAAAACAAATTTTTCAAGCTATGTTTTCTCCTACCTATAATAAAT
Source organism: Phocaeicola sp. (assembly GCA_022764505.1). Lineage (GTDB taxonomy): Bacteria > Bacteroidota > Bacteroidia > Bacteroidales > Bacteroidaceae > Phocaeicola. The sequence goes on from JALEQJ010000041.1 coordinate 1,367, forward strand.
CTTTCTCTCACACCTTTTACGAAGGAATATATCAGAAAGGAAAAACCATCAGTACACTACTCAAAGATTGGGACAAGGGAGACAAAACTATACACCCATCGTTGGACTTGTATTATTGGAAGAAATTATCCGATAAAGATGAACTGACAGTGAACTTAAACCTCAATCATTTCCAAACTAAAGTGAATGATGACCGTACAGAACAAGAAAAGGAGACTGGACTGAAAGCCTACGAAGACTATATGAAGCAAAACAATAAGAAGCAGAGTGTCATAGGTGAAGTGGCATATTCTAACACCCTCTCTTTATCTACTCGTCTCAATATAGGTTATAAAATGGAGTATAGCCACCTATTGAGCAACTTAAAGAATCTCTTCGGTAATAGTAGATATACCTCTGATTATTTGACACAATATGCTTATGGAGAAATCTCTGGTATGAGAGGGAAGTGGATGTATAGGCTTAGCTTAGGACTGACACACATCTATAGTAATAGTGTAGAGAATAAGTACAATCGCTTACTCTTTACTCCTAAAATGATTATTGGCTATAGTGTAAATGACAATAATTCCCTGCGTCTTGTGGTGAACAGAGCGCCTATTATGCCCAGTATAGGTATGCTGAGTGATAATGTTGCTTCCCTTACAAGGGATATTATAAAAATAGGAAATCCCAACTTAACCAATGGAACCCATACACAGACTATGCTGATGAATACTTACAATAACAAGTGGTTGAACCTGACCGTAGGTGCATTCTATCAATACCTTCATAATCCCATCAATGAGTATTTCCGTACAGCAAAGAATAGATTGATGCTTACGTATAGAAACATTTCTCATAGTCAATTTTATGGTGGTTACTTGCAGGGACAAATCAAACCTTTCGGGAATGATATAGTACACTTAAATGTTTTTGTACAACCGTATTGGGAAAAGGTAGCGATGCCAGAAGGCACGTTCACACATTTCTCTTTAGAGAATCAATTTTCTGTAAGTGTTAATTATAAGCAGTGGATTCTGAATTATGAGTATGTAATCCCCTCTTACACTGTTTCGGGATTATTCCGCTCGCTAAGTGAGAATAATAGCAATCTGATCGTTGCTTATAAGTATAAGAACTGGCGATTCACTGCCGGGATTCTATTCGTAGGAAAAGATGCACATTATAGGACAGAAACCCTGGGTGTTTCTCCTGTGAAATATCATTCAGATCGTCGTATACGAGACAACAATACGATGTTCGTCATTGGAGCTTCTTATCATTTCCACACAGGAAAACAGAAACAAGTATCTAGAAAACTGAAGAATGCAGACTTTACAGCTCCTTCTTTCTGATAGCCTATTGATGCTGCCGTAACTTAACTCAGAGGGTATGTCCTAACTTATCGTTTTGACATACCCTAGTTTCTGCTTGTTACGGAGATGTTTCCTATAGAGGAATCGTTAAGCCATCGTAGGCGAGGTGTACGTTTGGAGGGAGGAGTTTCTCTACTTCTTCGTGCTTACCTATTTGATGAGACATATGAATGAGATAGGTGTTGGGGGCACCTATTTTCTCTGCAAAATGAAGTGCTTCTTCCAAAGTTTGATGAGAAATGTGTGGTTCTATGCGAAGGGCATTGACCACCAATGTATCTATGCCTTTCAGTGCTTCTACAGATGACTGGGGGAGAGAGGACATATCTGTAATCCACGCTAAATTCCCTATGCGATAGCCCAATATAGGCATCTTGGCGTGCATAATGCGTAGTGGAAGAATAGAAATACTTTGTCCTGCTTTATTGTGTACAGAGAAAGGTTCACTTTCTGTCAGGTGGTGGAGAGCAATATGCGGAACACCGGGATAAAGTTGCTCTGTGAAACAATAGGGTAGACGTTCTCGGAGTCTTTGAGCAGTTTTATCTTCGGCATAAATATGGATATCTCCAAAGGTACAATAAGGTCGTACATCGTCTATTCCTCCTACGTGATCATAATGCTCGTGGGTAATAAGAATTGCATCTATCTGTGCAAAATCATCGTAGCGTAGCATTTGTTCTCTGAAGTCGGGACCACAGTCAATGAGTATACGCACCCCATTTATGGTCAGTAGACCGGAGCAACGCAAGCGTTTATCTCGTGGGTCTTTGCTCTGACAAGTAGGGCAAGTACAACCTATTTGTGGAACACCTGTAGAGGTTCCAGTACCCAAGAATATGAGTTTCATAAATAACCTTTGCTTCCTATTAAGTTCACTTCCGGGTGGAGTGTGATATGGAATTTTTTTGCAATATCCTCTATAATAGCTGTTGCGAGGTTCCAAATGTCTTTGCCGGTAGCGTTACCACGATTGATAAGTACCAAAGCTTGTTTTTCGTAGACGCCTGCTTCTCCTAAGTTCTTTCCTTTCCAACCTGCTTGTTCTATGAGCCAACCCGCAGGAATTTTTACCAGTCCTTCTCCTGCCGGATAGTGGGGGATAGTGGAATAAGTTTCTTGGAGAGTTTGAAATAATGCTATAGGCACAATGGGATTCATAAAAAAACTTCCTCCATTTCCTATAATGGCGGGATCGGGCAGTTTACTTTCTCTCATACCGATGATGACTTCCCTAAGGTTTTGCGCATTGAGTGCTTTACCTTCTTTTTCTAATTGTGTGCGTACATTCCCATACTCCAATACGTATTGAGCCTGTTTCTGTAGTCTGAAGACAACTTTGGTTACGATGTATTTTCCTCTATATGCGTGCTTGAAAATACTACTTCTATACGCATATTGGCATTCTTCTACGGAGAAGATACGAGGGGTGGCTGTGGCTATTTCTATAGTGTGTACAGTCCTTATTACGTCTTTGGCTTCTACGCCATAAGCTCCTATGTTTTGAACAGCAGAAGCACCTACTTCTCCGGGAATGATAGAAAGGTTTTCTATACCATACCAGCCTTTTTCTATGCTATATACGACCCAATCGTCCCATATTACTCCTGCCCCTACAGCTACATCTATCCACTCCGCAGTTTCGCCTACGATTTCTATACCTTTTATACCGGAGTGAAGTACTGTACCGGAAAAATCTTCCATAAATAACAAGTTACTGCCTGCACCTATATGTAAAATGGGCTGTGCTTGTATAGCAGGGTCTTGGAGTACACGGCATAGCTCTTCTGTACTATGATATTCTATATAGGTAGCTGTTCTTGCTTCTATCCCGAAGGTGTTAAGCTCCTTGAGTGAGTGCTGATGGTATAGGTTCATATATTTAATCGCTTAAATCTTCAAAACGGACAAGTTTCCATATACCTTTCATTTTTTCAAAGTGAAGTATATTGTTGAAACCATTTCCAAATCCTCTAAATTCTACAATTTTGGTGCGTGAGGAGGAGTTGTTTGTTTGTCCGTAGAGGATATTGGTAAGTACATCTGTGGCGATAGGAGGACGAAATGCAAACCATTGTCCTTCGTCCAAGACGGTTTCAAATATCTTAAATTCGTCTTCGGGATCTGGTGTAACAAATGCCAGCGGATTGTATAATCGCTGTCTTTGGAAAACAGAATCTCGGGCAAACTGCACATAGAAATCCAAGAAATCTTCTCCTTCCTCTTCGTAGTCTTTTGTGGTAAGCATTTGTATAGAAGCCAAGAGCCACAAACCATTTTTCTTTTGGAAGGTATATTGTTTCATCTGCTTGTTTTGCAAATAAATTTCTTCCACTTGCACCTTTTCTTGAGAAGTGTCTTTTTCTACCCACATATCTTCTGCACGGTCAAAGATAATGTTATAAGCAGGCATTACGCTGAATAAGGGTAGGTATTTCCATTGCTGCGCTGTGATTTTATTGGCTTTTTGCTTTTCGAAAAAGTAGATAGGAAAAGATACTCGTTTGAGCTGAAATACAGAGTCTGTTACGAAGTTGTAAAAGAAATCGTCAAAACTATTGTCTACGGTAGCAGGCAACGTATCTGTTACGATGAGTAGACTGTCCGGAAAGCTGTCTTCTGTTCCCGATAATAAGTTTTCTTCTATGCTGAGGTCTTCTCCTTCTTGCTCCTTGCTATTTTTTTGTTGGCTACAGCTCCCGAATAGGCAGAGCATACAACAGATGGTCAGTATCTTCTTCATGAATGTGTCTCGCAAACGTTACAAAATTACTGCCTTTTCAGTAGATAGCAACATTTATGGTATATAAAAATGAGATTCCGGTAGTTTGTGAACAGGAATGCTGTTTTCTGTACGTATTTCTTCCTTTTCATATAGTTATAAACCTATGTTGGTAGCGAGCATATTTTATTGTGATAGCAAGGCTTCTTTCTGTAGTACGGAGCATATCTTATCAGCCTCTATGGGAAAGTGCTACTGTAGCGTGATATTTCTGTATAAAAAAGAGAGAGATAAGTAAACAAACGTGGCAAGGAAGTAAAATCTTCCTTGCCACGCTATTCTATTCTCGTAGGTGATTTACTGCTTTTCTTGCCACTCTAAGATGGCATCTTTTAGTGCAGTCCAGTGTTCGTCTGTCATACTATAAGAAGTAAATAAACAAATACCTTTTGCACCCGCTTTGAGAGAGCCTATTACGGCTGTGCGCATCTCAGATGGGAGTAAACCGGAATATTCCGGGTCTATAACCTTTTCTTTCTCTCTCCAATCTTTGCAAATAAAGAGTCCGCTATAAATAGGCTTACTTTTTACGGATCGTACTTCTTCTTTTACTATTTTGGATAACCAGTTAGCTTTTTTCAGATAGAAATCATTGTAGTTCATAGGGAATAGTGCATCTACATTCCATTTGCTCCATTCCTGCCTTACCATCTTCACTGCATGAGAATAAGGACCGGGGAAGACATCGGCACTTACTTTCTTTCCTTTAGCATGAACGGCAGCTACTATTTTATTGACGAGTTTTGTTACTACATCATTTCTCCATTGAGCCCATGCTTTTACTTTAGAGGGATCTTTCACGTTACGTATATCTATGCCTGTTTTTTCCTTAAATTCTGCCACACATTTGTCGCAATAACAATAATCGGCTTTAGGATATTCTTCTTTCATAATAAGTCCATATTTGTCCCAAAGTCCTCTTGCCAAAATCACATCCGGGTAGCGAATGTAGTCCAATTGGACGTAATCTACTTCTGGGATAGATGCCATTTCTTCATACTTGCTAATCAAGAATTTTTGTACTTCTTCATTGTTGGGATCAAGAAATGTGTAATAGGGGACATAGGCTGGTTTATCATAAGCGGATTCGCCCAGACGGTTCACGGCATACCAAGTGCTGTCCTTACCTGCTTGTACCAAAGTAGGAATCCAAGCATGGAATTCTAATCCCTCAGCTTTGGCGATACGTCCTACCAAAGTAGCTTTTTCTACAGAGAAACCTGTGTTGAAACAGATACCTGTTACTCCGTGGTTTTTCCATTTGTGGAAATCTCTTTTCAGTTGGGATTCTGTGGTATTATCGTCCCAACCCAGCCATACATAAACGGGAACTTGTGCTACGAGCTGAAAGGTTGTAATCACCCAAAAGCTCAAGAAAAATATGCAACGCATCATATAAATAGGGTCTTTTTTGAAATTAATAATCATCTTTTTATTGTCGTGCTTCACGGGTGAAACAACAGCCATCTTCATTTATTACATATATTTTGCCATCGGGAGCTATGGCACGTATTTCGTAAGTATGAGAGGTTGTCTCTATCTCTATACGTATCTCTTGGGGTAATAGCAACCAATCTTTTTGTGTCAAAGGGAACTCTTTTATTGATTGAAAATAACATTTGTGTGTCTTGTATTGTTCCTCTTGTGCGTAAAACAGCAACCATAGAAAACGTGTCAAAGACTCTCTTTCCGGATAAACAAAATCTGTGGCTGCCTCTGTAGAGGTGGGAGATAAATATACATATCCCCATCTTTCCGGCATATGCATAGCTATCTGTCCACAAGGCGTCCATACCCAGTTGTCTTCTGGTAAATACTTTCCTTGTTCATCTTGCTTTCGTTGATATACTCCGTCTTTGTTTATAATGTATTGCCATTGCACCCGAGAAAAATTGACTCTTAAGTATCGTCCTGCTACTAAAAAGTTCTCAAACTCGGAAGCAATAGCCTCTCTTGGAATAGCAATTTCTACTGCCCAATACCGGTCTGTATCTTTGGCATAGTTCAATGTTCCTTCTAAGTGTATCCCCATTTGCATACCGGGACAGTTCCATTGAAACTGAATAAAAGGTCGCTTTGGCGCACGATAGGGTTTTTCTAAAGACAAATCGAAAATCGTGCCTCGTGCATTGACTTCTACTTCAAAATAGTGATGCCCTTCTCCACGTGGATCTATGAATACTTCAAAATCAGGGTCATAATATACTATAGTATCTCTCTTTACCAAATTTGCCCAGATATGTGGCTCTTCTATTTCTGCATACACATAGAAGAAAGAATCGTCCCATAGCATTTTGGCACGTGTCCTATGTGTAGGAACAGGAAATTGGAAACCACTGATGTCTACAAAATCTTCTGTCCAAGATGCTTGTTGCCACGCGGTTTCGTCTGCTTTCCCATCTATCGTGAGAGGAGTGGTCAGTCTGTGTGCTACATAGCCACGAGGACGTGTAAGCATAGAAGCATACTTCTCCGATAGTGCTACCTGTCCGTAACTGTTTGCACCGTAGCAAATGTATAATAACAACAATAGGTATTTGAATCTCATACAGTGTTTAGTTGGCAGTAATGACTTGTCCTTCTCCTTTATATACTTTCAGCTCGTCTTCCAATTCTACTTCCAATACGGTAATGTATTCATCGAGCAATCTTTCTGGTATATCAAAATAAATAATGCCGGGTACTTCGCTCCACGAAAGTTTGTTGTAAAGTTTGAAAGGTATTTCTTCTCCACTGCCTACTTCTCGTATGGATTTCACGTTATTGATGATAGCCTTGAGTTGAACCTTTCCTATAGGCTTGTAGGGGAGATATAAGTAAAGAGTTTTTTTGTCCGGACTTACTGTAGTATAGCCTGTGAAGTAGTCTCCGGGAACACCTGCACGTGTTTTGTAAACGGCTTTTTCATATTTCTTTATCCATTTCCCGAAGGCTTTGAGTACTTCTACATTTTCCGGAAGTAAACTACCATCGGCTTTGGGAGTAATATCCAATAATAAGTTACCTCCCTTGCTCAAACAATCTACAAACATAGTAAGTAGCATTTGAGGTGTTTTGAAATTTTGGTCTTGTTTTCTATAGCCCCAAGAGTTATTGATGGTATAGCAGAGTTCCCAATAACGAGCAGACGGACGTGAGCAGGGAACTCCAATTTCCGGAGTAGCGTAATCTCCATATCCTTGTATGCGAGAGTTTACTACTACATTGGGGTTGGTGCTTCTCAATAGGTTAATCACTCCCGTAGAGTTCCATGTAGCAGCATCTTGTTCCCAGTCTCCATCAAACCAAATAAGGTCAGGTTTCCAGAGGGTATTTACCTCTGTGAGTTGTCCCATATTGAATTTGCAGAAGCGTTCCCATCTTGCAGGGTCATCTTTTATCTTATAGCGAGTAATATCTTTCGTATGATTAGGGTAGTCTTTATGAGACCAGTCTATCAAAGAGTAGTAAGCTCCGAATTTTAGTCCTTGCTTGCGTACCTCTTCTACAAATGGAGTGATGAGATCACGCTTGGCAGGAGAACCATCTTTGCTATTCAGCTTACTGTACTTAGTATCCCAAAGCGCAAATCCATCATGGTGTTTGGTAGTAAGAACAGTGTAACGTGCGCCACTTTCTTTGATAAGGGAGACCCACGCCTTGGGGTCGTACTGAGCTGCCGTAAACTGTTGGGCTTGTTTCATATAGTTCTCGTAAGAAATACGTCCATTGAAGAAAGACCAGCTCTCGGAGACATCACCTACAGAGTAAATTCCCCAATGAATGAAAATACCTAATTTAGCTTCATCAAACCACGACATACGTTTATGATACGTACTGTCTGTCTGTGCAGTACTTGTTTGTCCCCAAGCAGGAAGAATGCTTATTCCACAACTCAATAAGGCTATTGCTCCCCATTTCCTAAAGTAATTTTTCATGTTTTATGCCTTTTACAGATTACACAGACAAATATAAGGTAAATCTTCTCTCCAACCTATTTCCTTACTTGTCGCTTGCCATTATTGGGAATCTTGTTAAGGTGTGTAGCAAACAAAATAGCTCTTTTTACAGGGTTCTGAAAAATATTTCTGTAAAAAATAGGGAGAAGTATTGTTTATATCAGAAATATGTCTACCTTTGCAGTCGTGTTTAGAAAACGCCTATGGCTTTTCTTATTGAAATACGGGTAAGTCCCATACGACCAGCTCCCTTCAAATCCTCCAGGGCTTGATCGCAGCAAAGGTAGTTGGTTGTAGCGGTGCGATATGGTAAGCTTGCCCACCTGCCTCTTTAGCTCAGTTGGCCAGAGCACGTGATTTGTAATCTCGGGGTCGTTGGTTCGAATCCGACAAGAGGCTCTCAGAACTCTCGTAATTTCAGTATTGCGAGAGTTTTTTTATATTTGTACTATTTCTTCAACTGTATAAAAGACCTATGCTTACTTATATATCTTGCGCCAAGACTATGATAGAGAAGGCGAGTTTTGCAGAAGTATCCACTACACTACCTGTTTTTCAAGCACAAGCAGAAGCTCATGCTATGGAGCTGGCAGGAATAAATAGAGAAACTTTGGGAGCAATGCTCCGTGTAAATGAGAAGATAGCGGCAGAAAATGCTTTAAGATATGGAGCTTTCTTTACCGAAACTCCTCCTGCACTACCGGCTCTCTTTTCCTATACAGGAATGGTTTTTAAGCGTATCAATGCCAAAGACTTCTCTATAGAAGAGCTTCTCTATGCACAAGAGCATTTGTTCATTACTTCATTTCTGTATGGACTGTTGCGACCATTGGATCTCATCAAGACTTATCGCTTGGAAGGCGATGTTCGTTTGGAACAGCATAATGGAAAGACTATGTTTCAGTATTGGCAAGATGTGCTTACTGATTTTTTCATTGCAGAAATAAAGAAGAAGGGAGGAGTTCTGATCAATTTAGCCAGTGCGGAGATGAAACATTTATTTGATTGGAATAGAGTACAACGTGAAGTGCGTGTTATCACTCCGGAATTTATCACTTATAAGAATGGAAAAGCCGCAACTATAGTTGTTTATGCCAAAATGTGCAGAGGAGAAATGACAAGATATATCTTGAAGAATAGGATAGAAACCGTAGAAGAACTTAGGAATTTCTCTTGGGAAGGCTTTACTTACAATGTGGATAGTGCTACAGATGCACCTATCTTTGAATTGTATACGTGAGGTCTGATAAAAAAAGGAATAGACAAAAGTCTATTCCTTTTTTTGTGCCTCTGCAATGAAACGTGTGATGGCTTTACGAATAGATGTAAGTCCAAAACGTGCTGGTTCTAATTCATTGATAGGAATCCAATAGATGGCTTCTACATCATCTTGTGCTTGTACCGTGAGTTCAGAGGGAACAGTGCATTTGTAGAATGCGTCCAATGTATGCACTTCAAATCCTGCGTAAGGATAGACATTAGGAAGAGAAAAAAGATAAGTACATTCTTCTATGACTATGCCTGTTTCTTCGTGAATTTCTCTCTTTATGCCCTCTTCTCCTGTTTCGTTTATGCCTATAAATCCACCGGGTAAGTCCAATGTTCCTTTAGCCGGTTCTTTGGCACGTTTGCAAACCATAAGTTCTCCTTTATTGTTTACGATGAAAGCGGCACCGGAAGCACTGATATTGAAATAATACACAAAATGGCAGTCCAGGCAGTGCTTTGCCATATCATCTTTTTCCACGAAGTGAGCAGATCCACAGCGAGGGCAAAACTGAAATATATGGAGAGGGTGCGTTTTTTTTCCCATCTTGATGCTATTTAATGATGATGCCTTCTTCACTGCGGAAGCCACAAAGGAAATCGGCTATGTTCATACGTTTCTTCCCTGCCAATTGCAATGAAAGAATATTGAGAAAACCATCTGTACAAGCTATTCGCAGGAATTTTTTTCCGTCTGTTTCTATCATTCCGGGAGCTAAAGTATGTGGAGTTTCTATTTTCTCTGCTTCGTAAATCTTCAGTGTGATAGGAATTTCTCCAGGTAAACAGAGTGTAGTCCAAGCCGCAGGGTAAGGAGAAAGTCCACGAACGAAATTGTATACCTGCTTTGTGCTTTGCTTCCACTGTATTCTACAGGTTTCTTTGAATATCTTAGGAGCCGGTTTTAAGGGTTCTTCTGTGGAAACAGCTTCTTGTGGTATAGCTTTGACCTTATCTTGTAACAGTGCATCTACTGTTTTTGTTACCAGTTCTGCACCTAAGTACATAAGTTTATCATGTACAATACCAACATTGTCTGTATCTTCTATAGGGATAGCTACTCTATCTATGATAGCTCCCGTATCTATTTCGTGCTGTAAGAAGAAAGTTGTGATACCTGTTTCTTTCTCTCCATTGATGATAGCCCAGTTGATAGGCGCTGCTCCTCTGTATTGGGGGAGTAGGGAAGCGTGCAAATTGAATGTACCTAATCGTGGCATTGCCCAAACAATTTCTGGTAGCATACGGAACGCTACTACGATTTGCAGATCTGCTTCCAAAGCTCTCAGCTCAGCAACAAATTTTTCGTCTTTCAGATTCTCTGGCTGTAGTACCTTTAGACCCTGTGCTTCTGCATATCTTTTAACGGGGCTGGGCTGTAGTTGGCTACCATGCCTACCTATGGGTTTATCCGGCATTGTGATGATACCTACTATATTATATCCTCCTTCTACGAGTTTCCGAAGACTTTCTACAGCGAAATCGGGTGTACCCATGTACACTATTCTGAGGTCTTTCTTATCCATAAATTCTTGTATTATTCAGCAGAAAAGTCTACCAAGACTTGTCTGTAGGTATTGAGCATTTTAGATTTGGAAATGAATCCTTTGTATTTATTGTCGGGATCTACTACAGGTAAGTTCCAAGCACCGGTATCGTCAAATTTTTGCATAATGACTTCTACACTGTCTGTAGTAAATATGCGTGCTTTGGGAGCTGTCATAAATCTCTCCACATAGAATCTATGATAGAGCTCATAGCGGAACATTATGTTTCTGATGTCGTCCAAAACGACTACTCCCACTAATTCTTCGTGATTGTTTAGTACTGGAAATAAATTACGCTTGGATTTGGCTATAGTATTGACCATTCCTCCTAAATCCATTTGAGGGTGTACAGATAGGAAATCTGTTTCTATGATGTCTTCTATATTCATAAGACAGAGTACTGACTTGTCTTTGTGATGAGTAACCAACTCTCCTCGTTTGGCGAGGCGCATAGCATAGATACTATGCGGTTCAAACATCATAATGGTAAGGTAGGCAGAAGTGGAAACAATGAGTAAAGGGAGAAATAAGCCATAGCCACCTGTCAGCTCAGCTATGAGGAAAACACCTGTAAGCGGGGCATGCATAACGGCACTCATTAGACCTGCCATTCCCATAAGCGCAAAGTTCTTATGAGGAAGATAGGTATTTCCTATTTGAAAGTAATTGCTCAAAAAAGCAAAAATAAAACCAACGATACTGCCAAGGAACAATGTAGGGGCAAAAGTACCTCCGCAACCTCCACCTCCATTGGTAGCACTGGTGGCAAAAGACTTAAAAAGCACGACAAGTGCAAGATATAATACCAGCCAAGATGCATTGCCATAAAAGAAAGAACCGTCCATCACAGTTTCCCACTCTGCTTGTGAGCTACCGTTGATGAGAATATGTATGGTGTCATAACCTTCTCCATACAGTGAGGGAAATAAGAAAATAAGTAAGCTCAGTACAGTTCCACCTATCAGAAACTTCACGTAAGGATTGGTATATTTTCTGAATATCTCCTCGAACCAGTTCATACTATAAATAAAATAGAGCGCTATCAGCCCACACACGATACCCAATAGTATAGTATAAGGAATGCGCTCCAATAAGAAAGGCTCGTCCATATTGAAAGCAAACATAGCTTCTGAACCGGATAATAAATAGGCTACAGAAGCAGCTGTTACGCTACTGATGAGTAAGGGAAGGAGTGAAGCCATCGTTAAGTCAATCATAATAACTTCTATGGTAAACACTAATCCCGCAATAGGAGCCTTAAAGATGCCTGCCACTGCACCTGCAGCACCACAACCTACCAATAGCATAAGTGTACGATGGTCTAAGCGAAAAAGGCTACCCAAATTGGAACCAATAGCAGAACCGGTAAGTACGATAGGAGCTTCTGCTCCTACAGACCCCCCAAATCCGATGGTAATGGAAGAAGCCAATATAGAAGACCAAATATTGTGTCTTTTTATTCTACTCTGTCTGCGAGAAATGGCATATAAAATTTTTGTGATACCATGACCAATGTCATCTCTAACAATATGGCGCACTACAAATCCGGTAATGAGAATACCCAAAGCCGGATATACCAAATAGAGCCAGTTGGCACCTGTTACGTCAAATCCTTGTGTAAGCAGTTCTTTGATGTATTCTACCAAGTGTTTGAGAGTATAACCTGCCAATGCTGTAAATACTCCGATAAGGAAGCTAAGGATAAGCAGGAATTGCCTGTCTGTAAGGTAGCGTTCTCGCCACTTGAAGAAGCGTTGTAAAAGGTCTATACGTTGTAGATTATCCATAGTTTATTCCCTAATGATTTTTACTTCTCCTCCAATGCCCAGCTTGATGATACTGGACGGTTTTGCTCCTGCTTTTTCGTTTTGTCTATAGTCTACGATATAGTCCACAGCTTCTTTTATTTCGGGACTGATGTCTGCAAAGCAAGTAGGAGAGGGTGTGCCACTGATATTGGCAGAAGTAGAAACAATGGCTTTGCGAAAACGGAAACAGAGTTCTTTGGAGAATGTTTCTTGGGTAATGCGTATGCCTACACTACCATCTTCTGCCAATAAATTGGGAGCTAAGTTTCTGGCTTTATCATAGATAATAGTGAGTGGTTTCGTACTGTAGTCTATCAGATCGTAGGCTACGGCAGGCACTTCTTGCAGGTAATAGCTCAGTTTTAGGTCGTGATCTACCAATACCAACAAAGCCTTGCTATCCATGCGTTTCTTTATTTCGTACACTCGTTGTACTGCTTTTTCATTGGTGGCATCGCAACCTATTCCCCAAATGGTATCTGTAGGATAGAGTATTACACCACCTGTAGCCAATACTTCGCAAGCTCGCTTTACTTCGTCTTTTATATTTGCCATGATTCTTTTCTTTTTTCTAAGGCAAAAGTACAACGGGAACTACGAGTAAACAAAAAAAGGTGCATCAAAACCATAGCTTGATGCACCTTCTTTAGATTGGATTTTGCAGTTTATTCTAATCGGTGAATGACTTTGAGTAATTGTTCACCCAATCCGATGGTATATCCTTCGGACTCAAATACTACTCTATTGAAAGTATCCCCGATGAAGATAATAGGTAGCGCACCATCATTGCTACTATTCATACTTGTCGTGATTTGTTTGCGAATTTTGTTTTGAGTATCTATACCGAAGATTACATTTTTAGGTAGATTCGGGAAGTCCTCGCGCTTAAATTTGAGGTACTCTTCTTGGCTGCCGAATAGGAATAAAATACTACGTCCCCATGCTTCCAATTCACTTTTCATTTTTTCTATATCTTTTAGTGCGTGGTTGGTAGGTTCTTTATTGGGTTCCAATAATCCTACCACGAAGTAACCACGACCCGTAGTGGAAAGAATGGAAGTTTCTTTATCGGTATGGATAGGTAGGTAGGTTTCTTCGGAATTACAACTGCCTATGACAGAAATAGCTGTTTGGTCTGTAGGCAACACCAATGGTACAATAGTGGTTTGCTTACCTTCTTTCACTTGGAAGAAAGAAGTTTCTGCCAAAACACTTCCGTCTGCCATTCTATTCCCTGAAGTAAGCATATAATATCCGGCTTCTACAGGAGTAGCTTTTTTGAATAGACTTTCCCAAGTTCCGTCTTCCGGGTAATTCAAAAGATGGAAACTGCCATTCTCCCATTTGGATAGAGTAAAGTGAGCGTAGTAAGCAGGGTTCTTGATGCGTCCTGTAGGAGCAAATGTGAGTTGTAAGCTACCTATGGCAAAACGTCCCTCACTTTGATTTTCAAAATTGACGAATACCGTATTTTCCCCTTGCTTATAATAAACTTTATTGTCTATCGGGTCTTGCCATGCAGGAATACCCAAAGAGCGCGCTACAGCTACAAAGAATACTTTCCGAGAGGCATCGGTAGCTATGCGACTTTCCCAAACGGCACGTGGCGAAATAAAATTATTAACGGTATTGATATCATCTCTTATGCTAAGATTGTTTATGCACCATTTTAGTAAGCTGCCGGGCTGCCTGCGAAACTCGTTTTGTAGTGCTTGAGGTATGTTTTTTTGGAAGAAGTTTCTATAAGGTGTCAGTAGCTCCATCGCCACACGTGGGTTGAGTATTTCTTTTACCGGCATATCTACGGTGGTATGCAAGAGATGGTCCAATAGCACATTGGCAGGAGTATCCCTCAAGTCTTTTGGAGTAATAACTCCGAGTAACTCCAGTGCTTGTGTAGATCTTCCGGCATCTACCGCATAGCGTAAGAAGTTCTTGATTTCTTCGTGATTTCCACGTGATGCAATGAGATAGTCTGCTACCCTTGCAGTATCTAATTGTAGTGAATGTGCAAATTCTTTTGCTATCTCACGAGTAGGGAAGGAGTTTACATACGCTGTTCTGATGGCATCTTCTTCTGCCATTTGGTGAGCGTTGGCGGCTCTTTGTTCTTCTGTAACTTGCGGTTGATTGTTGTTTTCTTTAGGTGGAATGATGTGATAACTTTGGCGATAGGTTTCTCCTACTGTTTTATCCAATACGATGGTGGTGAGTGCTTCTTTTCCCGAAGTTACTTTTCCTATGCCATACTTATCTCCTTGTGTGGCGAGTATAAACAGATCTCCTAAGCCTGCACGAAGAGAAGTTTTGCCCATAGCATCAGTGCTTTTTACAGAAGCCGGATAGAACTCTGCATAATTGTAGATACGGAACTCTATATGTGCATTTGCTACAGGTTTGTTTTGTGTATCTACTACTTGCACCATATTATTTGCCGTAGAAGCATAGATGTCTGTTACGTTTATTTCTGTATAGTTTGGGGTACGTTTCATCACATCTTCGGGACCGTTGTACACACCGAAAACTTTGGTGTGCATAAGCATACCACGAGAAGCAGGTGCATTGAACCAACCTAAATTGAGAACGGGTTCAGGTTCGCATGCACCGAGGAAATACCATTTTCCATCTGCCCACGCTTCTACCCATGCATGGTTATCGTCTGTGTGTGCCCAACGTGGGGTATAAACCTGTCTGGCAGGAATACCTACAGAACGCAATGCGGCTACAAGGAAGGTAGATTCTTCTCCACAGCGTCCATAAGCTGTTTTTACGCTGGCAAGTGATGAACTTGTTCTACTGTCCGAAGGTGTATAAACTACTTTTTCGTGGCACCAATGATTCACTGCCAAGATGGCATCGTAACCATTTTTACCTTGCAGACGAGGAAGAATTTCTGCCGGGAATATAAGTCGGGAGCGGTCTAAGTTTTCATTATTTACACGTATGGGGAGTACGAAGTGCCGAAAAATATAGTCGGGAATATGGCTGTTCCATATGGCAGTATTGCGCATACGGAGAGTAGAACGTACTTGTTCTAAATAAAATTCTCCACTGTAGTCTACGGCATCTGCTACGGTCATATATGCATATAGGAAGGTCAGTGCCTCTTTTTCTTCTGCTGAGAGTTTTTTGTCTTTCAGTAGCGACAGAGGATTGACAGAAGGAAACTGTTTGGCTTTCTGTGCAAAATCCTTGTACACTTGTTGCTTATAAGCAGGATCATTGCCTAATATGCCGTCTGCTAAAACAGGCATAGAGAGAATTAGGCAGAGGAGTAAGGAGAAAATCTTTTTCATGGATTGTTTATTTATGCAAGAAAAAAGCTACGAATGGGATATAAGGCGCAAAAAGTTCTGTCTTATAGCCAACTCATAGCTTTTGTAGAGGTGAATGGGATTATAAATTGTCCTTTTCTATATCCTTAAAGTATTTATAAGTACCATGCTTCAGTTCGTCTGTAGCGGCTTCATCACATACGATGATGCCATGTGGGTGCATTTGTAGCGCACTGATGGTCCACATATGGCAAACACTGCCTTCTATGGCGTGTCTCAAGGCACGTGCTTTTCCTATACCATTGCAGAGAATGAGTACTTCTTTGGCATCGAGTACAGTGCCTACACCTACAGTGAGTGCTGTTTTGGGTACTTTGTTTACATCATTGTCAAAGAAGCGAGAGTTTGCTACGATGGTATCTGTAGTCAGCGTTTTAATACGTGTACGTGAAGAGAGGGAAGAGCCCGGTTCATTGAAAGCGATGTGTCCATCTGGTCCTATACCTCCCAAGAATAAGTCTATACCACCTACGGCACGTATGCCGGCTTCGTATTGTGCGCATTCTTCTGTGAGGTCTGCCGCATTGCCATTGAGGATATGGATATTTTCTTTACGAATATCTATATGATTGAAGAAGTTATTGTACATAAAAGAGTGGTAGCTTTCCGGGTGTTCTTCCGGCAAACCTACGTACTCGTCCATATTGAAAGTGATGACATTTTGGAAAGAAACTTTTCCTGCTTTGTATAACTCTATGAGTGCCTTATACATTCCGAGTGGTGAAGAACCGGTAGGGAGTCCTAATACGAAAGGTTTTTCTGCTGTGGGTTTTGCTGCATTGATTTTTTGAGCTACATAATTGGCAGCCCATTGGGATAGACGTTGATAGTCTGGTTGGATAATTACTCTCATCTTTGTTAAGTTTTTTATACTTGTTCTGATAAAACCCTCATTGGGGTGTTTTCCTTTAATAATAGGCTACAAAATTAAAAATGATGTACATACAAGCCAAGAAACTTCTTACCTTTTTGGCAGAATGATAGCTAAAAGAAGCTTCTTTTTTCGTTTTGTTTTCTTACTGATGTAGTTCGTATTCACTATGTTTTGAATAAAATTCACTGGTTGCAAAATTTCATTTTATCTTAGCTCTTGGCAAGATGAGGCAGAGTGCTTGCAAAGTAGAAATGCAGGGCTTACCTTTGTAACACGAGTGAAATTTCAAAAAAATAAGAGATATATGAAAAGACTTTTGGTAATTTGTTGTGCTTTGATAGTCTGCCTTTGGGCGCAAGCGCAATATGTTTCTATGAAGGAAATAGCTTCTGGAAAGTATAGGGAAAAGGGTGTGTATGGATTGAACTCTATGAAGGACGGAGAGCATTATACACGGTTGAGTGATGACCACAAGCAGATCTTACGTTATGCTTTCAAGACAGGGAAGCAGGTAGATGTACTCTTCGATGTAGAGAAGGTAAGAGGAGAAAAATTGGACTACATAGACGGTTATATATTTTCTCCGGATGAGCAGTTGATACTTCTGAGAACTCAAACAAAGTCTGTCTATAGACATTCTTATACAGCAGAACACTATATATATAATATGAAGAACAATAAGATGGAACCTCTGTCTACGGCAGGTCCACAGCAAGTTCCTCTCTTTTCTCCAGACGGTACACAGATAGCTTTCGTACGTAAGAACAATATCTACTTGGTAAAGCTACTTTTTGACAACGCAGAATCCCAAGTAACCAAAGATGGAGAGTTTAATAGGGTTATCAATGGTATTCCGGATTGGGTATACGAAGAAGAATTTGCTTATAACCGAGCTTTCACTTTCAGTGCAGATAGTAAGATGATAGCTTATGTACGCTTTGATGAATCTGCTGTGCAAACTTACAATTTCCCTTTGTATAGAGGACAGTATCCTGCGCACGAAGGTTTTGCCGATTATCCCGGTAGCTATAGCTATAAATACCCTAAGGCAGGTTATGCCAATTCTAAAGTAAGTGTGCATACTTTTGATATAAAGAGTCAAGTAACTCGCAAAGTAGATGTGCCACTTGGAGAAGAGGATTATATCCCTCGCATTCGTTTCACTTCGGATCCGGATAAACTCGCTATAGTAACTCTGAACAGACATCAAAATAAAATGGACGTTTATATGGCAAATCCACGTAGCTTGGTGTGTAAACTTACCATCAGAGACGAAGATAGCCGTTACATCAATGAGAGTGCGTATGGAGAAATGGGTATTTATAATGATCATATCGTGCTGATGAGCGAAAGAGATGGATACAACCATTTGTATTTGTATAATCTTTCCGGACAGTTGTTGAGACAAATTACCAAAGGTAAAGAAGTAGTACGGGATTTTTTAGGATACAATGAGGCTACGGGAGATTGCTATTATACTACTACAGATGGAAATCCATTGCAAAGCATAGTGTATAAAATAGATGCCAAAGGGCGAAAGACCAAACTTTCTCAAAGAGAGGGAACGAATAGAGCTGTATTCAGTGCCGGATTTAAGTTCTTCATCAATACTTTTTCCGATGTGAATACACCTGCTATTGTTACAATTCACGACAATAAGGGAAAAGAAGTTGCCAAATTATTGGATAATGAGGACTTAAAGAACAGATTGGTAGCTCTGAAACTTCCTAAAAAAGAATTCTTCAAGTTTCAAACTTCGGAAGGTATAGAATTAAATGGAGTTATGATGAAACCGGTAGATTTTGATCCATCTAAGAAATATCCTGTGATATTTCACCAATATAGTGGTCCCGGCTCTCAGAAAGTATTGAATCAATGGAGAATAGGAGCAACTTCGGACGGTGGTGTTTTTGAGTCTTATTTCTGTAATCAAGGCTTTATTATGGTGTGTGTAGATGGACGTGGCACAGGAGGACGTGGCGCAGATTTTGAGAAATGCACCTATCTACAGTTGGGCGTAAGAGAGGCCAAAGACCAAGTGGAGGCTGCCAAATATATGGCTTCACTTCCTTATGTAGATGGTAATCGTATAGGTATTTGGGGGTGGAGTTTCGGTGGTTATATGACACTGATGTCTATGAGCGAGGGTAGTGGCATATTCAAGGCCGGAGTGGCTGTAGCTGCACCCACAGATTGGCGTTTTTATGATAGTGTGTATACAGAACGTTTTATGCGTACCCCAAAAGAAAACAAGGAAGGTTATGATATGACTTCTGCTATCAGCCGTGCGGGAAAGATGGCAGGAGAATTGCTTCTTATCCATGGTACAGCAGATGACAATGTACACTATCAGAATATGGCAGAATATACAGAAGCTTTGGTACAAGCCGGCATTCCTTACCGCTCATTGGTTTATACGAATAGAGACCATTTTATCCGTGGTGGGAATACTACAGCTCATCTCTATGAGCAGGTAGCTCGTCACTTTTTAACTTATCTGAAGTAATATATCGATTGCGTTTTTTTACTATAAAAGCTGTGGTAAACTATTATGTTTACCACAGCTTTTATTTTGTGTATTGTTTTGTTCCTTTATTCAGCTATCGCTTTTATTGGGATTGCATAATTTTCAAATTATCAATTCTCTATGCTTGAGTATCCCAAAGACCTTTCATTGCAACCTCCTCTTGTCTGATACGGACAATAAGCAAGCATAGATACAATGGGAAGCCTATGGAGAGAGTTGTCCACGCGTTACAAAGTAGTGCCACACCGATGAGTTCTGGTATAATGTTCAGAAAATAGTTGGGGTGACGTACCGTACGAAACAAGAAACTACGTTCAATGCGTTGGTTGGGAACGATGTATAACTTCACCGTCCATACATCTCTCAGTTTATAGATAACGTAGAACAGTATCCCATAGGCGAAGGTCATAACTCCTATGCCGGCAAGTGATATACTATTGAAGTCAGAACCTTTGCTGTAGGCTTCGTAAAGTGCTCCAAAATAATAAGCTATGTGTGCTAATGTAAGCAATAGGGAATTGAGTTTTCCGTATTGCTTTGCTCTTTTCTTCAGCAAGAGTTTTTCATTACGAATGGAAAACGATAGGGAAACCAATCGTAAAACAAAGAAACAGATAAATGTAATAATAATGTATTTCATATTTAATTGTCAATTAGTTGTTTTATGAATAATGTCAGGTATTTAGGGTTGCAAAGGTACGATGTTTAACACAACTGCACAATCCCTTAAAGTACTTATTTCGTAGATTGAAACAGCCGTATAAGAAAAAAGGCTATTCATTTTTGAACAGCCTTTTATGCGTAATACTGTGGAGATATTACTCCATGAGTTTTCTATAGCGTACACGTTTAGGCTCTACATTGCCCATACGTTTCATCTTATTTTCTTCGTATTCTGTGTAAGAACCTTCAAAGAAGAATACTTCACTATTCCCTTCGAAAGCAAGAATATGTGTACAGATACGGTCTAAGAACCAGCGGTCGTGGCTGATGACTACTGCACAACCTGCAAAACTTTCCAACCCTTCTTCCAAAGCACGTAGTGTATTTACGTCTATATCATTGGTTGGTTCGTCCAGAAGCAATACGTTTCCTTCTTCTTTCAGTGCCATAGCAAGATGTAGACGATTTCTTTCTCCACCGGACAGAACGCCACAGAGTTTTTCTTGATCAGCTCCGGAGAAATTGAAACGGCTGAGATAAGCACGTGCATTGACATCTCTATTGCCCATACGAATGAGATCGTTTCCACCACTTATTACTTGATAAACGCTCTTGGCAGGGTCTATATCTTTGTGTTGTTGGTCTACATACGCTACTTTTACAGTGTCTCCTACTTCAAAGTTGCCTTTATCCACTTGTTCCAATCCCATAATGAGACGGAAGAGTGTCGTTTTACCGGCACCGTTGGGACCTATTACACCTACTATACCATTGGGAGGAAGCATAAAGTTGAGGTCGTCAAAGAGTAATTTCTCTCCATAGGCTTTTCCTACGTGTACAGCTTCTATTACCTTGTTTCCTAATCGTGGTCCATTCGGGATAAAAATTTCCAGTTTTTCTTCTTTTTCTTTGATGTCTTCACTCATAAGTTTGTCGTATGAATTCAGACGTGCTTTCCCTTTGGCTTGTCTTGCTTTGGGTGCCATACGTACCCATTCCAATTCTCTTTCTAAAGTTTTGCGACGTTTGCTGGCTGTTTTTTCTTCCATTTCCATACGCTTGGTCTTTTGCTCTAACCAACTGGAGTAATTACCCTTCCATGGAATACCTTCTCCTCTGTCTAATTCCAAAATCCAACCTGCCACATGATCCAAGAAATAGCGATCGTGGGTTACAGCTATTACAGTTCCTTCGTATTGTTGTAGGTGTTGTTCCAGCCAGTCTATGCTTTCTGCGTCCAAGTGGTTGGTAGGTTCGTCCAATAAGAGAATGTCTGGTTTTTGTAGCAATAGGCGACATAGGGCAACACGTCTTCTTTCTCCTCCCGATAGATGTTTCACGAGCTGATCTTCCGGGGGACAACGCAGAGCGTCCATAGCTCTTTCCAATTTGCTGTCCAAGTTCCATGCATCTGTAGCATCTATGATGTCCTGCAATTCGGCTTGACGAGCGAAGAGTTCATTCATCTTGTCTCCATCTTCGTAGTACTCTGGCAATGCGAATTTCAGGTTGATGTCTTCATATTCATTGAGTGCGTCTACGATGGGCTTCACTCCCTCCATAACAATTTCTTTTACGGTCTTATCTTCGTCAAGTTGTGGCTCCTGTGCCAAGTAACCTACAGAATATCCCGGAGAAAAAACTACTTCTCCTTGGTAGCTTTGCTCTAATCCTGCAATGATTTTCATAAGGGTAGACTTTCCGGAACCATTCAGACCTATGATACCTATTTTTGCTCCGTAGAAGAAGGATAAATAGATGTCTTTGAGCACTTGCTTATTGTTTTGGAAGGTCTTGCTCACACCTACCATAGAAAAGATAATTTTCTTATCGTCTGCCATATGTATAATTTTATTGTTTAATTCAAATTCTATTTTTGCAAAGATAGAGAAAATACCTTCTTTCCTACAAACCTCTTTTCCCTACCACATAGCAAATGAATACAAAGAGATTTTTGCATCATACTGCAATAGTCTTACAAAGTATTTAGAAAGTGATGCTATTTGTTATTTCAAGGTGAAGTTTATGTATTTCGTGCCGAAGTTTATATGAACTTCCATTGAGGTTTACATAAACTTTGGTGCGAAATAAATGTTCTGTAGTTTATAGAGAGAAGAAATAGTAAAAAAGGATTGTTATTTTCACCTGAATAGATGTTTTCCCAATATATTCTCTAATTTTGTCTTGATTGCTTATTCTATAGTTATGAAACTATTATATAACCTATAATATGAAGAAGATTATCTACATTTTGTTTGTATGTTTGTCTGTGATTGTTTTTTCTTCGTGCAAGATACAGCAGAGTTGTTTGTTTAGTAAACAGATCGTCGTTGATGTAAATGATAACTCCATTAGATGTAATGAGCATTCTATGTTGAAGATAACTCCATCTGTACTAAGTCTGAAAGAGAAAAAACTATATATAGAGGGTAGAGGATTATCTTCGGATATGAAGACTTATATTTCTATGATTTTACGAGAAAGTTCTTCAGATCAAGATTCCTTGATAATGGCATCATATGATTTTATCCTTGTGAAAAAAGCTAAGAAAAATCAGAGAATTGATGCCAATTGTATGTATCACTACGATTTTGAAAATAGTAGTTGGGTTTGTTCATACGTGAATAGTCAGACCGGAGACGTTCCGTTCGTGGGTGAGCCTTGTACTTTCTTTAGAAAAGTATATGTGATCAACCGAAGGAATAGAATGATCATCAAAGATAATTTTGAAGATTTTTCTGTCATCTATATTATACAAGGGAAGGATAACAAAACGGATTTTTGTACAACCGCAGTTTGGAATCCATCTGATTTTTCTTCGCTTATAACAACGACGGGTTACATTAGAGAAAGAATAGATCCTATTAGCTATGATATAGCAAAGAATAAATACTTTGAAAAGGCAAAGAGATAATAGGAAGATATCTTCGCACTTAATAGCAAGTTATAGGAATATATAACCTATTTATGGCATCTACGTAGAAAATAAGGCTGTGTAAAAAAGAGATAGACCAGTAAACTTCCTATCAAGAGTCCTATGCTATAATGATAAGGACGCAGTACACGTAAATAGGAGGGAGAGAATTCCACAAGGTAAGTATACGCCAAAATACCGATGGCTATGCCCATTTCTTTCAGTAGGATAAAGGTGTGAAAACCTGTGCCTCGTTCGCAATGTTCGGGTAGCAGTATCATCATCTTAAGGAAATGAGAGATAGAAAAACCAATAGAAAAGCCCAATAAGGTAGCGCAGAAATAATGTAATCCTCCCATAGAGAAATAATAAAGTCCAACGAGAGAGAGAATACTTAATAAGGTGCTGACGGCAAGGTGAAGATGAACTTTCGTTTTCCAAAAGAAGAACCGTTTAGTCCACAACAAGATACTATATCCCAATGCTAAAAAGAAGAATGTGTATCTTTCTGCAAAGAGCTTTTGCTGTATGGAAAGCACCACATCACTATGGGTTATCGTATCAAAACAAAAAGTTTCTAAGCCTAAGTAAGAACCGATGAAAATACCTATTACTATGGGGTACACCATCATATTGATACCCGGTAAGAGCGATTTGAAATGTAAAAAGCGATCCAGTGAACAAACAGGAACATTGAGCGGTGCCCGGAAATGCAGCTGTATATTGTACACCAAGAAAATAGCGATAGCATACGCCCCAATAGACACCCACCAAAAGTTATGCGTAGCATCTAAGCCGATGGACGTAAACACATCTCCCAAACTCAATGCACCTACTGCAAAACCTAAGAACGTACCCAATATGCCGGAGATGGCAAAATAGAAATTGGCATAATTCCTTTTATCACCGGGAGATACATCTATAGCGAATGTGCTACCACCTACCATAAGAGAAATGCCCCAAAAACCACCGTGTAGCAGGCGTAATAAGATAAGTAGCCATAGTGTAGATATCTGTGTATAGCAGAATGTACAGAAGATCATACCTATGACAGAGAGTATAAATACAGACTTTCTCGGATAGGTGTCTACCAAGTAGTTATTTATAAGTCCGAATAAGCCTATGGATAAGATGAACAGTACGCTGATGAGAGTCGCGTATCCGGTTCCTAAGCCCCAAGTAGCTTGCAGATCTGTATAGAATACGGGAATAAGTGCATACGTAGCTATATATACCAAGACATTGGCAAATAGTAAGCTACAATAATTGCTATTCCACAGCTTCCCATTATGTAAGCCGGAAATATCCATAAGAGAGATTTAGTATTGTTCTTTTTCGTTAGGAAAATCTGTAGATTTTACGTCTTGTACGTATCGAGAAATAGCTTCGGTCATAACGGTGTTTAAGTCTGCATATCTGCGTAAGAAACGAGGACTGAATTCTTTGGTCATACCTAACATATCGGAAACAACCAAGACTTGTCCGTCTACGCCTCCTCCTGCACCGATACCAATCACAGGGATAGCAAGCTCCTGCGCTACACGTGTAGCCAGTTGTGCCGGAATCTTCTCTAAAACAAGGGCGAAACAGCCGGCTTCTTCCAAGAGGTGTGCATCTTTCAAGAGTTTCTCTGCTTCTAATTCATCTTTGGCACGTACGGTATAAGTTCCATATTTATTGATGCTTTGTGGCATAAGTCCCAGATGTCCCATCACAGGAATACCGGCTGCAATAATGCGTCTTACACTATCTATGACTTCTGAGCCTCCCTCCAATTTCAGAGCATCTCCATGTGTTTCTTTCATCATACGGATAGCGTTACGTACAGCATCGTAAGGGTCTGCTTGATAAGATCCGAAAGGCATATCCACTACGACCAAGGCACGCTGTACACCTCTCATCACAGATTTCCCGTGATAAATCATTTGATCCACAGTCATAGGAAGAGTAGTTACATTGCCTGCTATCACATTGGAGGCGGAGTCTCCTACGAGGATTACGTCCATACCGGCACCATCTACTATTTGTGCTGTAGTATAATCGTAAGCGGTGAGCATAGAGATTTTTTCTCCTCTTGCTTTCATTTCTGCCAAGCGATGAGTCGTTACTTTACGATCATCGCTATTGAGGTATCCTGTCATTTCTCTGTTTCGTTTTAGAAAATCGCTTCAAAGGTAATGCTTATATATCTCACTTGTACCAAATCCAATATAGAAAGCGATTTTTACTCAAAAAAATAGTACTAATGTTCTTCTTTTTTCTCTCTGTATAGTCTGCTCTAATCTGTCGGAGACTTTAAGTACCTATAAAAGACACTTACTGAAATTTTTACAGAAATAATAAATAAGTATAAGCGTGAGCTCAATAACTTCCTGTTTGCGTATTCTTACACTATCTTTGTACATTGATAGTAGAAGAAAAATAGTATGTGGATTTTTGTCATAGCCCTTTTGTGCTTATTAGCGATAGCTATGGGAATAGGATATTTTCAGAGAAAACAGCCCGAATATACACCTCCCACTCCGATAGATAATGGTTGTTGCGGACAACACGAAACTTGCGAGAAAGATAGCCTGCTGGCTGCAGTGAGTAAAGAGATCGTGTATTACGAAGACGAAGAATTGGATAGGCATATAGGGAAATCGGAAGATGAGTACACAGAAGAAGAAATAGATGAGTTTCGTGATATACTCTATACTATGCAAGAAATAGAGGTGGCAGGTTGGTGTAGGAGTTTACAGTTGCGTGGTGTAGCTTTACCCACTGCACTGAAAGAAGAAGTCTTTCTTATACTCGGTGAACGTCGTTTAGGATTATCAGGAAAATGACAGAACTCATAGAACTTTTACGATTTACCTTTTTCCAAAATGCTCTTTGGGGGAGTTTTTTGGCAAGTATTGTGTGTGGTATGATAGGTACGTATATCGTAACACGCAGATTGGTATTCATCAGCGGAGGGATTACGCACGCTTCTTTTGGAGGCATCGGCTTAGGGCTGTATTGGGGAATTTCTCCTCTGCTTTCTGCTACTGTTTTTTCTATACTTTCTGCTTTTGGGGTAGAGTGGCTCAGTAAGCGCAGTGATATGAGAGAAGATTCTGCTATTGCTGTATTGTGGACTTTCGGTATGGCTATCGGTATCATCTTCAGTTTCCTTACACCCGGTTATGCCTCAGATTTATCTTCTTATCTTTTTGGCAATATCCTTACCATTACCTACCAAGATATTTGCCTTTTGGGAGTCTTGGTAGCAGTAGTAGGACTCTTTTTCTTTATCTTTTTGCGCAGTATTATCACCATCGCTTTTGATAGGGAGTTTGCACGTTCACAGCGTATGCCTGTCCTGCTTTTTGAATATCTGATGATGACTTTTATTGCCCTCACTATTGTAGCGTGTCTGCGTATGGTAGGGATTGTGCTGGTAATTTCTATGCTTACTTTACCTCAAATGACTGCCAATCTCTTTACGCATAGCTTCCGCAATATGATATTTATCTCTATTCTTATTGGGTGGATCAGTTGCATAGGCGGTTTGCTCCTTTCTTATAAACTGAGCGTTCCCTCTGGAGCTGCTATTATCTTTTTTTCAATTCTTATTTATGCCTTTTTCAAGTTCAGTAAAACCCTCTTGCAACTACAGGTAAGAAAAAAAGCATAGATACTTTTTAAACATATATATAATGACATTATTATCCAAGAAAACTATCAGCCTGTGTGGTATGCTCCTCTGGAGTATTTCTATGCTATGGGCGCAAGGTGAAAGACGTTCTTCTGTGAAGTTGCAGACAGCCAAATACATTATTCAGGAACTTTATGTGGATACTGTAGACGAGGATAAACTCACAGAAGCAGCTATACAAGGTATGCTCAAAGACTTGGATCCTCACTCTTCTTACGTTACGGCAGAAGATGTGCGTCGCTTCAATGAATCTATACAAGGAAACTTTGAAGGAATAGGGATTCAATACAATATGCTTACAGATACTCTATATGTTTCTCAGCTCGTAGTTGGAGGTCCCGCAGAGAAAGCAGGTATTTTGGCAGGAGATAAAGTCCTGATGGTGAATGATACTCTGATAGCCGGAGTAAAACTACGTACGGAAGACATCACACGGAAGATACGTGGTAAGAAAGGCAGTATTGTAACACTGAAAGTACTAAGAAAGGGAGCTAAGAACTTACTTACTTTCCAAGTAGTAAGAGACAAAATACCACTTTATAGTATGGACGCGGCTTATATGGTCAATGACAGTATAGGTTATATACGTGTGAATAACTTTTCTGCTACTACGGGGAAAGAAGTGAAAGATGCTTTGATAAATCTCAAAACGAAGGGTATGAAACACCTTATCTTTGATTTGCAAGGAAATGGTGGTGGGGTACTTGCTTCTGCACTATCTATAGGCAATGAGCTTTTACCGGAACAGGAGTTAATTGTTTATACAGAAGGTAGAAAATCGCCTCGTAGAGATTTTTATAGTACTGGTAAGACAGGAGCTTTCCGAGAAGGAAAACTGGTGATACTCGTAGATGACTTTACAGCTTCTGCCAGCGAAATAGTAGCAGGTGCTGTGCAAGACTGGGACAGAGGAGTGATTATAGGGAGACGTACTTTCGGGAAAGGATTGGTACAACGACCTTTTGACCTTCCCGACGGGTCTATGATACGTCTTACCGTTTCTCGGTATTATACACCTGCCGGTAGATTTATTCAGCGTCCTTATGAAAGTAGAGAAAGTTATGCCAAGGATTTTATAGAACGATACAATAGAGGAGAGATGAGTAGTGCTGATAGTATTCACTTGCCGGACTCTATCCGCTATACTACACTGAAGAAAGGTAGAACTGTATATGGAGGGGGCGGTATTATGCCGGATATATTTGTGCCGATAGATACCACTTACTTTACACCTTATTACAGATACTTGAGAGATGCAGGTATCGTGAACAAGTTGAGTATGGAACTTGTGGATAAGCATAGAGCAGAATGGAGAAAAAAATATCCTACGTTCGCTCTTTTCCTAGAGAAGTTTGTAGTAACAGAAGATATGCTACACCGTATGATAGCTCTCGGAAATTCAGCAGATGTGCCTTATAAAAAAGAGGAATATGAACAATCCAAAACACTCCTGATGCACCAAATAAAAGGACTTATAGGGAGAGATCTCTGGGGACTGTCCGAGTATTTCCAAGTAACGAATGTGCTGAATCCTACTTATCTGCGTGCCATAGAGGAACTGCAAAAACCTTGATAGAGCAGGCATAGATACATAATAAAAAACTCTCTTACATTTTTGTGATGTAAGAGAGTTTTTTGTGGATAAGGTGAGTATATCCTTATGCTTTCACACGACCTTGGTAAGAACCATCGCGTGTATCTATTTCTATGATTTCATCTTGATTGATGAAGAGAGGCACACGTACTTCTGCACCGGTTTCTACAGTAGCAGGCTTCAATGTGTTGGTAGCAGTATCTCCCTTTAGTCCGGGTTCAGTGTAAGTAACACGTAATTGAACTTTTACGGGCAATTCACCGAAAAGGATAGTTTCTGTAGAAGCATCGGATACTACATCTATGATCATTTCTTCTTTGAGGAAAGCTACACCTTCTATAAGCTCTTTTGCAATGGGTACTTGTTCAAAAGTTTCTTGGTTCATAAAGATATAGTCTTCTCCTTCTTTGTAGAGGTATTGGTAAGGGCGACGTTCTACACGCACATCTTCCAATTTTTCACCGATGTTAAAACGACGTTCCAAAACGTAGCCATCTACTACGTCTTTCAGTTTAGTACGCATAAAAGTGTTTCCTTTCCCTGGTTTTACATGGAGAAAGTCAATGCAGAAATACAACTTACCGTCCATACGGATAGCTGTTCCGATTTTAATGTCTTGTGCATTTATCATACTCTTGAATTTTTATTTTGTTATTAAATAGATGCGAAACCTATGGCTCTCTCTATGTATGAAGCAGACTGTTTTTGTGGTCATACTCAAGAAGACAGAAAACCTCGCCAAAGGTAAGCTAAATAGCGAAAAAACACAACAATTATTCCGTTGCTTACTCACAAAATGTAAGAAAGAGGTCTTTTCATCTCTATAAAAAAGAATCTTGCTCATCAATTGCAAGGAGATTTTTTGTTAAATAGTTGTCTGTTTCTTCTCCATTCGCTGAAAATTTATTTTGAACTTACGGTTCTTCTTTAATAAAAGTGAAATTTTACTCCCGAAAGACGTGTTCATTCTAAAATTACAGGAACTTTGTCTCCAGTATCAGCAATATGCGATCTCTCATCAGATGAAACGGGAAGATAAAGAAATAAGTAAATGGGTTGAACTTTACTCACAGCCTCTATTAAATAAAGCTTTGACCATGGTGGACAATAAAGATGATGCCATGGATTTAGTACAAGAACTTTTCATCTCTGCTTCGTCTGCTTACCATACTTTTGAGAAGAAGAGTACTCCCTTAACATGGTTGCAAACTATATTGAAAAATAAAATAGCAGACTTTTACAGAACTCAGTATCGCAAACCTCAGACAATCAGTATAACCAATTTTTTTGATCAATCGGGAGGGTGGACAGATGATTCCGTTCTTAATGAGTGGTTATTGAATGGTGATTCTGCAGAGGAACAGAAGGCTTTGATGAGTGTCTTGGATAAATGTATAGAATATCTTCCTCTACAATGGAAAACTACCGTAAAGCTTTATTATCTTGATGAGAAAAGAGCTCATGATATTTGTCGTGAATTGGATATTGCTACAACAAATTTGTGGAAAATACTTCAGCGTAGCCGTATGCAACTAAGAAAATGTCTTGAATTAAACTGGTTTGATAAACTATGAAAGTATTAATAAATAGATTGATTCATATTCTCATCATGCCATGTAGCCGAGTGCCGGCTTTGATTGAGCAACGGAATGCAGGTGAACTCTCTTTCTTTAAGAGAATACGCCTCTATATGCATTTACTTGTATGTAAGTGGTGTAGTTCTTATGCAAAGAAAGTAGAACTAATAGATGACTTGCTTACAAAAAAATACATGAGAGACGAAAAAAAAGAATCTTTCAAAGAAGATGAAATTCAGCGATTTAAAGATGTAGTTAAGAAAAAAATTACTCAATAATCTTTTTATACTTGTCAGGATTACGAGAATTTGCCGACTATAAAGTCAGAAAGCTCTATGATGGCTTTTGATAATTAGTAAGCACTTTCAACGTAAATAAAAACTGACAAGATGAATTTCGTAAAATCAATACTCTCCGGAAAGAGAGTGTCTCAAGCAGGATATTATCTTATTCTTTTAGGTTCTGCTACCATTCTTATATGGCTTGGGATATTTAAGTTTACTTTAACAGAGGCTCTTGCTATTAAGCCTTTGTTGGAGCATCACCCTCTCACGTTTTGGGTGTACAGATACTTCAGTTTACAAACAGTTTCCAATTTTGTGGGTATTATAGAGATTTCGGTAGGTCTCTTATTACTTCTCTCTATTTGTTTTCCCTTATTAAAACGATATGCCGGAGTGGGAATGGTTCTCATATTTCTCACTACGTTAAGCTTTTTGTTTTTTACTCCTGATATGTGGAGAGTAAAAGACGGGGTGATTATTACGGATTATTTCATACTTAAAGATATTGCATATCTGGGGTTTGGGATAATGCTGTTCAGCCATTCAAATGATAAAATCTAAATAGGAATAAAATGAAAAAGGTAAATATTTTGCTCCTCTTGCTTGTGGGTATATGTCTTATAGTTATGAAAACCAATGCTATGCAAGTAAATAAAAATATGGGAGAGGACTTGAAAAATGTCAAAATGAAAAAAGTCATTTATTTAGCTGGAGGCTGTTTCTGGGGAACTGAGCATTTTTTGAAGCAAATTCGAGGAGTGATAAATACCGAAGTCGGTTATGCTAATGGAATAGGTGGTCGCCCGAG
Organism: Phocaeicola sp.; assembly: GCA_022764505.1. Taxonomy (GTDB): domain Bacteria; phylum Bacteroidota; class Bacteroidia; order Bacteroidales; family Bacteroidaceae; genus Phocaeicola. The sequence goes on from JALEQJ010000041.1 coordinate 32,321, forward strand.
TTATCAAGTAGTATCGACCGGAAAGAATAAGTTTGTTGAAACAGTTAAAGTAGAATATGATGCTGAGCAGATCAGTCTGGAGAAAATTTTGGATCTGTTTTATGAAACTATAGAACCTACAAGTCTCAATAAACAGGGTAATGATGTCGGTATACAATATAGAACGGGCATTTACTATACGGATAAGGCTGATGAATCTATTGTAAAAGCTTCAATAAATCGTCTTGCTGCCAAGTTTTCTCTTCCACTTGCTTTGGAGTATAAGCTTCTGGAAAATTATTATCCGGCAGAAAAGTATCATCAAAATTATTTGGATAAGCATCCTAATGGATATTGCCATATTCCTCAAAAGTTATTTCAAATGGCAAAGACTGCGAATCCAGCTTCTTCAACAAAGAAATTCATTCGTCCAGATGATGCTGCTTTGAAGAAAAGATTGTCTTCTGTTCAGTATGAAGTTACCCACAATAATGCAACGGAGAAACCTTTTCATAATGAGTATTGGAATGAATTTCGAGAAGGTATTTATGTAGATATTATCACAGGAGAACCTCTTTTTGTCTCTATAGATAAATTTGATTCCGGTTGTGGCTGGCCAAGCTTTTCCAAGCCAATAGATAAATCTCTTATAGTAGAAAAAACAGATCGTTCACACGGTATGGTTCGGACGGAGATACGTAGTAAAACAGGAGATTCTCATTTGGGACATGTTTTCAATGATGGTCCTGTAGATAAGGGTGGAATGAGGTATTGTGTCAATAGCGCGGCTTTGCGTTTTATTCCCAAAGAAAAAATGAAAGAAGAAGGATATGAAAATTATATCTTCTTGCTAAATAAATAATTATAAATATAATAACAGTTTGAAAATGAAAAAGAAAAGTTTAAGAGCCAGTTTTTCGGCAATTGTCTTGATGAGTACGACATTATTTGTTTCTTGTCAGAAGAATGAAGAGATGAAAGCTCCGATGAAGAGCGATGTACACACTTTTACAGTTGAGAATATTGTTACTCCCAAATTGTTTGTAGAGAGTGGTTCTTTCAAAGGAGTTGGCAGTGAAAAAGTAAATCTTCCTGTTATTCTACCAGGACAGAGTATTGATTTCAAATTTAAGGCTGGTAATGGGCAAGCATTGATGTTTGTTACTATGTATGGAAACTCCAAAGATTGGTTTTTTGCATCTGAACAGCCTGGAATAAAACTGTTTGATAAACAAGGGAAAGCTATGATAGGAGATGTGTCTTCTCAAGTAAAACTGTGGGATAATGGTACGAAAGATGATCAGTCCGGAGCAAAAGAGTCTAAGCCTATTACAGAAGTTAAAGGTGTAGATGTATCCCGACTGATGCGTGCTGTGCTGGCGTACGAAGAAGCGACCTCAGAGTTTACGCTCTCTATTAAGAATATTTCAGGTGGTACCAAGAATGAGACTCCTTTCTCTCCTGGTGTTTGGGCTGTTTCTACATTTGATGGGAAAAAACTTCTTGCAGAAAAACCGTTCTTCTCTCCCGGAGAAAAATCTAATCCGGAAATTACAGATATTGCTCAAATGGGAAATATAGACAAGTTGAAAGCCAAGGTAGATTCAAATACCGGTATTATTACAGGAATATCTCCTGTACTTCTTGTAGTGTATCAAGGGGATAAGAATCCTATTTATGAATTAGGCAAGAAAGATTCGGGATTGGGATTGAAAGACTTGGCACAAAATGGGAACGCAAACAAATTAAAGGAAAGTTTGAAAAAAATGAAAGGTGTAAAGGGTATATATATAATAGGAAATTCACCGATTGCTCCCGGACAAAAAGCTATGGGAGAATATAAAGCTGAAAAGGGTGATTTATTAGCCTATGCTACAATGTTCGGATTTTCAAATGACTGGTTTTATGCAAATGAGCAAAGTGTTTCCGCAGCTTTGAAAGGTGATATTACAAAGAAAACAGGGTTATTTGATTCAGGTACTGGAGTAGATCAATTCCCCGGAGCAGGAAACCGACAGGCTCTTTTCGGAGGAAAGTCTGCCGTAGAGAATAATGTAATAAGCAAGGTGGGAAATATATTCCCTGTTCCTGCTGTTGAAAAAGTATTGAAGATCACACTTAAGTAAAAGCTTTATCTCAATCAAGAAGAATAAATTGTTTTGAGTAGGGTATATTGTCTTATTATGACATCGTAATTTAGTTATAGATATATATTTGAATTATTTGTAGACTGGAGACCACTTGCCTCTTATATATAAGAGACGTAAGTGGTTTCTGTTTTATAGAGACATTTCATTGCTTTTCTTAATAGTTTATATTGTTCTTTTCATCATCGGTCATATATCTCCTTCTAAGGAAAAAGCTTGCTACAATTCTGCCTCGTAGAGGCGTTGATAGCAAGCCTTGCTATCACGATAAGATATGCTTCGTATTATGATAAGATCATACGCTATCAGCGTAACAAACATATGCTATGGAATCATCATGAATAGGTATAGCATAGATACTTTTCCTATTTGTGGATAGGAGTAAGTTTCTGTAAAATCATCATAAATAGGGATTGTATAGATAGTACGATGCCCATAATTTTGCTGATAGTTATAAATCTAAAAAAAATGAAAATGAAAAGAATTATTTTACCTCTCATAGCACTTTGTGTTTTGGGATTTAGTTCGTGTAGCAAAGACGATAGCTTTTCTTACAGCTCTACAGCGTTACAGAATATGGAGCTGATGAATGTCTTAAAGTCCAAAGGTTTTACCTTTAATCAAGAAGGAAAATTGGAGTTGAATAATATAGCTACCTCCACCATATCTCTTGACCTTAGTGGTACGAAACTCACAGACCTCACAGGACTGGATATTCTTCCCAATCTCAAAGAGGTAAAGCTCTCCGACAATGGTTATGGACCTATTTTTGATTTCGCGAAGTTACCTGCGCAAATCACAAGTGTAGACCTTACAGGGAATAATATCTACGACTTTGAAGGATTGGTAGATGTGAAAGTGGAGAACGAAGAAAGAAAAACCACCATTCTTCACAAGCTAAGCAAACTTTATCTTCCTGTTACTGCCAAATATAATATAGAAGACCTATTGCCTTTCTACGAAGCCAAAGAAAAGGACGTTGATATGCAAATGGCAGATGCTACCGGAAAAATGCAACCATATAACACGATAAGAGAAATCCCCGATCCCGCATTTCATAGTTACTTGAAAGGTCTTTATCCAAGTATGTTTATAGATGACTCTCATTTGGATTTTTCTAAGCACTTAACACTTGCTGAAACAGGACAAAACATTATGATGTTTTATGGTTATGAAGATATAAAATCTTTTGAGGGGATTGAGTACATTATCAATAATCCTTTTTTGGGAAGTATGAGTGTACTTTTAGGAGATCTTGAAAACATCACTGTTACAGATGCTCCTTTGATGCCGAGAGAGAATATCAGAGGTTTAGGAATATCAGAGATTGATTTCAAGGGAGGTGTCTATTTGTCCAAAGCGACCAGTCTGGGCGCATTGTCTATCTCTCATTGCTCTAACCTGAAAGTGCTTGACTTGTCCAAAACAAAGATTTGCAACCAAGAAATTAAAGATTTCGATGTAATGTTTTCTAATGTGTTAGACTTGCATCATTGTTCTCATTTGGAAGAGATTATTTTCCCTAATCCCGGTACTGATTGTATGGCTGGAATTATATTAGAAGATCTGCCTAAACTGAAGAAAATAGATTTGAGTAGAATCACTGCTATAGATTATTTGTACTTATTCTTAGGTGATACAGAGGTCGTTTACCCTCAACTGAAAAACTACTTCAGCAATGGTCAAAGAAAGAAACTTGAATTAACTACCGACAGAGAAAAAGTTAATATAAGTATTTCTCAAAAAATATTTGAAACTAAAGCATTTAGAGATTTTATAAGAAAATACGGAAAGTATTGTGATGATGAATATAGTTCAAATCAAAAGTTTGGAGCAGTATCGTGGTTGTCGCTTTTAGAAGAATAAGTTATTGACAGTATTAAATTCTTTACGCTAAGATGATGAAACGGATATTATTTATAGCCATTATGATTTTCAGTGTGGCTCTGACAATTTCTGCACAACAAGCCGTAAATGGAGATTATGCAGGTAAATTCACACGTATCTATATGAATGGAGAGAAGTCTGTACCTACGGAAAGTATTTTTACGGTAGTTTCTCAGACAAAATCACTGATTACTATGAAAATAGCTCCTTTCAAAATAGGAAAAATGCCGGGAACTGTGGAAGTAACAGCAGAAAACATAGTGCTCAATTCAGATGGTACTTTCAATCAAGTTGTTGCTAATGGCATCAAAATGGAGATAAAGGGCTTTATGAAAGCAGAGTATAATGCCATAGTAACCGGTACATTGATAAACAATGTCTTGACTTATACCATTACCAGTCGTGATGCTTCTTTTATGGGGAAACCATTTTCTGCTATCGTAGGATTTAAGGGAATGAAGGAGTAACCCCGATAGATATTATGTAGAGATAAAAAGAGAATGTGCTTATGTATGACACTTGTTTATGAGTGGCGTATGTTGCACATTCTCCTTCCCATAAATACAGAAACCGTAATAGAATAGATCGTATGAAACAGATGAAGTTTTTATTGATATTCGCAGTTCTTTTCTTTTTTGCATCTTGTTCTTCCGATGAGAACTTAGAAAAGAAGGAAACTGCCGAAACTTTGGTTACAGAAGCGAAGAGCTTTTTGAATGGTGATTTTGTACTTAGTACACACGCTACTATGAGTGGCGTAAACAAAACCTTATTGCCACAAGGTTGCCCTACAAAATTCAATTTTAGTTGGAGTAAAACAGACAAACATAGCTTCACGATAAAGTTGAACAATTTCACCGTCGGGAATATGCCGTTTATTATCACTTTCGCTTGCGATGTGCAAATTATGCAACTTAATTCTTGGGAAAAGAATGAATACAAAGGAAAAGGTTGGATAAAATTCAAAGGCGAAGATGGGTATGTGGTAGCCGATGAAGAAGGGCAAGGCAATACTACGGCAAAAGGCAGTATGGTAAAAGGCTATTACAACGTGAAAACACACGAAATAAATTTCATCATAGATTACAATATGATGAATGTACGTTCAGAATGTTTCTTGCAGGTTATAGACAAAAACCGTATAAAGAACTACGATGTAGAGTTTAAGAAGTACGAAGAAGACCTTGCTGCCTATAAGAAAGAACATGGCTTATAAGAAAGCAATTTGAAAGGGAGGTGGAAAAATCGTAGCTCCACTTCCTTTCTTTGAACTTAAAAAGAATATGCAGAAGAAGTATATAATCTTATTTCTATCCTTCCTGTTTTTTTCTATACATCTTTCTGCACAGCGAAAGGTGAAAATCACAGTTTTGGAAAAAGGCACACAGCAACCCCTAATGGGTGCATATATCAGTCTGTCTACTCATAAAGAACTGACAGATGCACAAGTGGCTGTTACAGATGTAGAGGGCAAAGCGGTATTCCGATTGGAAAAAGGGAACACTCAATATTATTATAAGGTAAGTTTGGTAGGTTTTGTTCAAACTGCAGGAACAATTTCCCCTTCGGAAAAAGAGCTTTATGTGCTGTTGAACGAAGATGTGATGCAGCTGAATAGCGTGGTGGTAACAGGCTCTAAAACGGAAAGACCTGTAAAAATATCTCCTATCACGACACAGGTATTGGGAGGCAAAGCACTTGTGGACGCCGGTTATTGCGATTTACAGCATGCTTTGCAACAAGAAACTCCGGGACTGAATATACAGAAAGTGGGCTTTGGCAACGAAATATCTATGCAGGGATTAGATGCACGTCATGTGTTATTCTTGCAAGATGGGGAACGTATGACAGGAGATATGGCCGGCAATCTTGATTACGAACGTTTTAACCTGCATGCTATTGATCGTGTGGAAATAGTGAAAGGTGCCAGCAGTACACTTTATGGTAGTCGTGCATCGGGGGCAGTTATAAACCTTATATCCAAAAAGACCATAAAACCATTGGATATACAAGCGGGAGTGAGATGGGCGCAAATGAACGAACGAAACTATAAGCATCCACAGCCCAAAGACTTTCTTTATATGTTTGAGAAAAACAGCGATCGTCCCAACTTACAAGCATGGGTATCGGCTGGTATGAAACAAGGGGCATTCACTTCGCAGACAGACGTGTGGTACAGTGAAAGTGATGCTTTTTATATGTACCAATCGGAAAACGATAAAAAGATGTACACCAAAGAAGCCAATCCTTTTTTACCTCATGACATACAGCTGACGAGCGTGGCTTCACGTCCGCCTATGGGCATAGAGGGAACGGAACACATCTCTGTGGCTCAAAAATGCTATTATGAACCAAACGAAAATCTTTCTTTGCAAGCGTATGGTTCTATGTTCTTCATGAATTCGTATGATATGATACAAGATATGGCATTTTCTCAAAGTCGTGATTTTATGGCAGGTTTGAAAGCACATTACAAGATAAAAGATTGGCTCACGGTAAATTTGAGCTTGCATGGCGATTTCTATGATCGTTTCAAACGACATGAGCGTATAGATCACAGAAAAAAAGTCTATAAAAGCAGAATTCTTGAACCTCGTCTTACATTGACGAGTCATTATTTCAAAGGGCATAGTATGATACTCGGTGTGGAGCATACGACAGATGATCTCACAAGTGATCGTTTTGTAAATCGTAAAATGACCACACGTTCGCTTCATGAAACAGAATACTTTGCACAAGATGAATGGACGGTGAATGAACGCTTGATACTTTCTGCCGGTGTACGTACAAATTTCTCTAAGGCATTCGGCTTTATGTGGATGCCAAAATTGGCTGTAAAATATTCGCCGGATAATAAATGGGCTATTCGTGCCAACTATTCAATGGGTTATCGTGCGCCAAGCATTAAGGAATTGTTTTTCAATTGGGATCACTTGGGCATGTTCCAAATAAGAGGGAGCGAAGAGTTAAGACCCGAAAAAAACGATTATTTCTCTATTGGTACGGAATACAGTACAGATCGTTTCTTTATCAATGTAAATGCTTATGGTAATTTCTTTCGGAAAAAAATAGAAGGAGTGTGGCGTATCTATGATATGCAGTACAACTTTGAATATATGAACTTGAAAAGCCAACGTATGTTGGGGGTAGAGGCTATCTTGAAATGGCGCATAACAGACAACTTAACACTCAATGGTACATATAGCTATGTCAATGTGAGTAAGCAAAAGGGCATACAAGTCAATACTACATCGCCTCATGCGGCTACGGGTAGTATTGACTATACACTTAATCGTCCCAAGTACAGACTGAAAACCATCTTTAGTGCCTCACTGATGGGTGAGAAAAACTTTGATGTACAGGATCGGGTATGGGTAGAAGAACATCAGAGAAGTTACGATGCTTATTTCCGTTGTACACTGCCTACGTACGTCCTCTGTAATCTCGCTGTGGTACAAACTTTTTACAATAAGGTAAAGCTAACGGTAGGTATGAATAATTTGTTCAATTATGTGCCGCATACCTTAGGTTCCGGCATAACCTTATTCAATGTACCGGCTACTTGTGGAGCAAGAGGATATGTACAGTTGGAGTTCTTGATAGACGATATTGTAAAATCATTAAAACGAAAGAAATGAAATGTAGCTTATATATTCCACTTGTAGTGATAATGATATTGACTTCCTGTGTGAAATATGATGCAGAACCATTCGCAGGAAAGGTATTGCCGAGAGTTACCGGTTATACGACAGGTGTAACGAACGACTGGCTGTATATCAATCTGTGCACGGGAGAGATTTTCAATAGAAATAAAGCGAACGAGGATATTACCGAAGGAGAGCAACGAGGACGTTTAGACTGGGATATTGCTTTCTGTGGATATCGTATGCGTACCAATAGTGGCACATCTGGAAATGGGCAGGGAGCAGCTGCCGACTTGGGATATGGAGAGTATGATAAGTGGGTTTCCATATCACAACTGCCTACCGATCTGCAATGGGTAGTAGATGACCATTCGGTGTACATCACTATGTCCCGTAATGATTGGAATAAGTATTTGATAGCTCGTCATCTTGATTTTGAGCAGAACCCTTGGTTTGATCCTAATAAGGGACCGGCTACTACACAGACCGATGCTAACCCTGTTTTGGCAGGAGCAATGACCTTTACAGGTCCTCCACCGGTATATGCCCCATCGTTTCATACTTATGTAGTGAGAACGGCAGACGGGAAACGATACTTTAAGATACAACTCATTAGTTGGTATAAGGCTGATGTGGAAATAGGGGATTCCGGTGGACAGATTAGCTATTATTGTGATGAATTGAGATAGATAGGTAGGAATCCTATGGGGTTTCTTAGTCTATGTTATTGAGAAAGTATTCGTACCTTTGTAAGGCTTTTTAGAAAGCTATAGATATTAAACAAAGACATAAAGGAATGAAGAGAAGAATTTTAGTAACAGGAGGTACGGGATATATAGGTTCTCATACTGTAGTAGAATTGCAAAACGAAGGCTACGAAGTAGTGATAGTAGATAATCTGTCCAACTCGCAAGCCAATGTAGTAGATCATATAGAACAAATCACAGGTATACGTCCTTGTTTTGAGGAAGTAGATTGCTGTGATTATAACAAACTGGAAGCTGTCTTCCAAAAATATCCTCACATAGAAGGTGTGATTCATTTTGCTGCGAGTAAGGCAGTAGGAGAGTCTGTAGAAAAGCCTTTGTTGTACTATAAGAACAATTTGGTTTCCCTCATCAATATCTTAGAATTGATGCCCAAATACAAGGTGAAAGGTATCATCTTCTCATCTTCTTGTACTGTATATGGTCAGCCGGATATCTTGCCTGTTACAGAAAAAGCACCTATCAAGGTAGCAGAATCTCCTTATGGCAATACAAAACAGGTAAACGAAGAAATAGTGCAAGACTTTGTAAAATCCGGTGCACCGGTAAGTGCTATTTTATTACGTTACTTTAATCCTATAGGTGCGCACCCTACAGCGTTAATAGGAGAGCTTCCCAATGGTGTACCTCAAAACCTGATTCCTTTCCTTACCCAAACAGCTATTGGTATCAGAGAGAAGCTAAGCGTATTTGGCAATGATTACGATACACCGGACGGTTCTTGCATACGCGATTATATTTATGTGGTAGATTTGGCAAAAGCACACGTTATTGCTATGAACCGTATTTTGGCAGATAAGCAAAAAGAAAAAGTAGAAGTTTTCAATTTGGGTACAGGAAGAGGTTTATCCGTATTGGAACTGATCAATGCCTTTGAAACATCTACAGGTGTAAAACTAAATTATCAGATAGTAGGACGTAGAGCCGGAGATATAGTAAAAGTTTGGGCTAATCCTACCCACGCTAATGAAGAGTTGGGCTGGCGTGCAGATACTCCTATAGAAGAAGTCTTGCGTTCTGCCTGGAAATGGCAAGAGCATCTGCGTGAAACAGGTGTGATGTAAAAGGTTGTATTTACACGAAATAAAGTGAAAGCATAGTTCTCTCCTTTAGGGGAGAGGCTATGCTTTTTTTGTAGAGCGACGTATTCTTAGAATGCAAGTTAAAAAAGTTGCAAAAAGAAGAAAAAGAGAAATTACGCCTTAGTTTTGCTTACCTTTGGTCTTCCAAAACAACGTAGTTAAGATGAAAAAGATAACGATCGCTATAGATGGTTTCTCTTCTTGCGGAAAGAGTACCATGGCAAAAGATTTGGCAAAGAGTATCAATTATATTTATATAGATAGCGGTGCTATGTATAGGGCTGTAACCTTATACGCTATCCGACAAGGTTTATTAACAGATAAGAATGAAATAAACGAACAAGCACTGCTTCAAAGAATGCCTCAGATTAAGGTAAATTTCAGATTAGACCCCACTACAGGATTACCACAAACTTACTTGAATGGTGAGAATGTGGAGAGGGATATCAGAGGTATGGAGGTCTCTTCAAAAGTAAGCTTGATAGCCGCTTTGGACTTTGTACGTGCAGCACTTGTAGAGATGCAGCAAGCTATGGGCAAAGAAAAAGGCATTGTTATGGACGGCAGAGATATAGGCACTGTGGTTTTTCCGGATGCCGAGTTAAAAATCTTCGTAACAGCTCGTCCGGAAGTTCGTGCTAAGCGCAGATACGATGAATTACAAGCCAAAGGAGATAAAACACCTTACGAAGAAATCCTAAAGAACGTACAAGAAAGAGATTATATAGATCAAAATAGAACCGTGAGTCCTTTGAGGAAAGCTACAGATGCACTTCTCTTGGATAATAGTGAAATGACTATAGCCGAACAAAAAGCATGGCTTAAGGAACAGTTTGAACGTATTGCAAATGAATAATATAGAAATAGATCCAGGTTCCGGTTTTTGCTTTGGAGTAACTACAGCTATAAAGAAAGCAGAAGAAGAATTACAGAAGACCGGCATATTGTATTGCTTGGGAGATATAGTTCACAATGGCAGGGAATGCGACAGGCTTAAACAGCATGGACTGATTACCATTAACCATGAAGAATTTGCCCGACTGAAAAATGTAAAGGTCTTGTTCCGTGCGCATGGAGAACCTCCCTCTACTTACGAAATAGCTAAGCAAAACAATATAGAATTGATAGATGCTACTTGTCCTGTGGTATTAAGATTGCAGAAACGCATCAAGCAGGAGTATGATGCTACGCAACCGGATAGAGAGAAACAAATAGTGATTTATGGGAAAAATGGGCATGCAGAAGTGTTAGGGCTGGTAGGACAAACAGAGGATAAAGCCATTATTATAGAACACTTTGAAGAAGTGAGCCGTTTGGACATGAGCAAGGATATTCGCCTCTATTCTCAGACTACAAAATCATTGGAAGAATTTGGGCGTATTGTACAGTATATCTCGGAACATATAGAACCGTCTGCTACATTTGAGTACCATGATACCATCTGTAGACAAGTAGCAAACAGAATGCCGAATATCAAGAAATTTGCTTCTACGCACGATTTGGTTTTTTTTGTTTCCGGTAGAAAAAGTTCCAATGGTAAGGTTTTATACCAAGAATGTAAACAAGTAAACAGAAACTCACACCTGATAGATGGTCCCGATGAAATAGATCCATCACTGCTTCGTGATGCTAAAGATATAGGCATTTGCGGAGCTACTTCTACTCCTCGCTGGCTTATGGAAGCCTGCAAGGAAAGAATAGAAGAAATGTGCCAAGAGTTTTCGTCTGCAAACATTAGTATTCGTTAGAAATAATCAGAGAAAGATATGGAAAGAATGAAATGTATAGGTATCTTGACTTCGGGTGGAGATGCTCCGGGTATGAATGCTGCCATTCGTGCGGTAACTCGCTCGGCTATTTATAACGGACTGCGTGTAAAGGGTATCTATAGAGGATATAAAGGACTTATTACGGGAGAAATTAAGGAGTTTAAAACCGAAAACGTAAGTAATATCATACAGCAAGGAGGGACTATACTGAAAACAGCCCGATGTGAGGAGTTTCATACTCCGGAAGGTAGAAAGATAGCTTACGAAACTATGCAAAGAGAAGAAATAGATGCCTTGATAGTGATAGGGGGAGATGGTTCTCTTACAGGCGCACGTATCTTTGCTCAGGAGTATGATGTTCCTTGCATAGGTTTACCCGGTACTATAGACAATGACCTTTTCGGTACAGATACTACCATAGGATATGATACTGCCCTCAATACGATATTAGATGCTGTAGATAAGATTCGAGATACAGCCAGTTCTCATGAACGTCTGTTCTTCGTAGAAGTGATGGGAAGAGATGCCGGTTTCTTAGCACTCAATGGAGCGATAGCGGGAGGTGCAGAAGCTGCTATCATTCCGGAGTTTAGTACAGAGGTAGACCAGCTGGAAGAGTTTATCAAGAATGGTTTCCGAAAATCTAAGAACAGTTCTATAGTTTTGGTAGCAGAAAGTAAACATACAGGAGGAGCTATGCATTATGCTGAACGTGTCAAAAATGAATATCCACAATATGATGTACGTGTCATTATTTTGGGACATATTCAGCGTGGAGGTAGACCCACTTCTCACGATAGAATAATAGCCAGTCGTATGGGAGTAGCCAGTATAGAGGCACTGATGGAAGGACAGCGCAATATCATGGTAGGAATAGAGGATAATAAAATAGTCTATGTTCCTTTTGCCAAAGCTGTGAAAAAAAATAAGCCTATAGACGAAGAGTTGCTTACGGTATTGAAAGAATTGTCTATTTAACCGAAGGTGTAACAAGCGAACAAATAACTTAAGTAGAACGAGGGTGTATCAAAATATATTTTTGCAACACCCTCGTTCTTTTGTATCCTATCATTGGGAAGTTCTGTTCCGTGCTTGAGTTTATGTAAACCTCCACTATGGTTTATATAAACTTCCATTGCGGTTTATATAAACTGTGGTACGGAATAAAGATACTCATATTACCTTCTCTTGAATAGGTAGGAAGTTAGAAAAAATCTTATAACACAATACCTATGGCATTGTTCTTATACACGTGTATAGGCAGGGTTCCCGTTCCTCTTTGAGAATTTGCTCTACCAACAGCAAATCCTCCGATGGGGATTACTAAAACGCAGTGGTGCAAAAGATAATACCGTAGTGGGTTGCACTAAGACTTACAAAAAAACAAGTTAATAGCGTAGTGGGTACCATTATGAATAGTCTCTAATCCGATAAAGGAATACGTGAGTTCGGGATAAGAAAGTAGGTATAAAAAGCGGTAATCTCGCTTATTTTTTGTAACTTTATATTTATAAACCAGTTAGTTACAATCAAAAAAGCGATGATTACCATAGACAAAGTTATTGAAATCTTCTGTGC
>JALEQJ010000043.1 GCA_022764505.1 Phocaeicola sp.
CGTTGGGAGCCCAAAGCCGGCTGGACATTTCATAATCATAACTACATAGGCGCACGTATGGTAGAAACCATCTTCAGAAAAATGAAACTGCCTATGAACGAGAAGATGAAGTACGTCCAAAAACTGGTGGAACTGCATATGAGACCCATTGCCATCGCAGACGATGAAGTAACAGATTCTGCGGTAAGACGCTTGCTCTTTGAAGCAGGAGATGATATAGATGATCTGATGACACTTTGCGAAGCAGATATCACGTCCAAGAATGAGCAGAGAAAGCGCAAAGTTTTTGAGAACTTCCGAATAGTACGTCAAAAACTCAAAGACCTTGAAGAGAAAGACCGTATTCGCAATTTTCAGCCTCCCGTAGATGGTGCGGAAATTATGGAAGTTTTTGGTTTATCTCCTTGTAAGGAAATCGGTAGTCTGAAGAGTTCTATCAAAGATGCGATATTAGATGGCGTAATCCCGAACGAACACGATGCTGCTTTCCAATATATGCTGAAGAAAGCAGAAAAGATGGGACTGAAGCCCGTAAAATAAGCTATCCAAACTAAAAAAGCACCGACTCATAGAGTCGGTGCTTTTTTAGTTAATTCTCTTCTTTGTTTTTACAAATAATATATGATACTTTTCTTCTGATGAAAACCTGTCTGCAATGTCTTCTCGCAGGGGTGTTGATAAGATATGCTCGCTATCGTGATAAGATATGCTCCGTATCACGGAAAGAAGCCTTGCTATCACGATAAGATATGCTCCGTATCAATGTACATATAGAAGTATATAAACAAGGAAGGAAATAGTACAGAAAAAGCTGTTTAGTTTCGCAACTTCAATTTTCTTTTTCCGGCTGGTATCACTTACTGTTTCAAGGGATAAGTTTACACGTATAGCCCTCTGCCTGTAGCCACTCTATGGCATGTGGAAGGGCGTAGTGCAGTTTTTCTATAGACTTGAGAGAATCGTGGAAAGTGATAATGGAACCCGAACGTGTATACCGCTTTACGTTTTCCAGAATTTCTTGTTCGGAGAGCCTATTACTATAATCTCTGGTTACCAAATCCCACATCACCACTGTGTAACTCTTCTGTAAGTGCTTGTATTGTGCAGTTGTCATATGTCCGTGTGGAGGACGGAATAGATTGGTGCGGAGTATTTTATTTGCCTCTTCTGTATCCTTGAGGTACTTCTCTACACTATGTTTGAAACCCTGCAAATGGTGATAAGTATGATTTCCTATGCGATGCCCTCTGCGTACCACTTCTTGGTGTAGATGTGGATACTTTCTTGCATTGTCTCCCACCATAAAGAATGTGGCTTTCACTCCATACTTATCCAGTGTATCCAAAATCCAAGGTGTAGCTTCAGGGATAGGACCATCATCGAAAGTAAGAAATACGGCACGTTCCTGCTTCTCTATCCTCCACAGAGCAGAGGGATAGAGAAGACGAAACAGTAGGGGAGGACGTTCTATAAACATTGTTTATTGGATTCTGCCCTCAAAGGCTTTCAGTAAGTTACCCAATAGGGTAGCGTAGTGTGTATAGGTTGTTATACATTTCTTGTTTCCGCTTTCTTTCATAGCTTCCAATTTGGTGCAAATATCACTCAAAAGATAGAAGTGCAGGCGTACTCGGTCTGTAGAACCAAGTAGTTTGTCATTGCTCAAACCAAGATACCAAGTAAGGTATTCTACAGAGCTGTTTGCCATAGGTTCAAGTATGGATAGTGCTTTATCCGGCTTTCCTAATTGGAAATAAGCTACAGCAAGGTCTGCGGAATTACCGTAAATATGGTCGTGAGGAACATTATAGGCAGGGATTACCTTTTCGCAGTAATCCAATGCTTTGAGGGCTTTGTCTGTCTTGCCTTCTTTGATCAGCTCTTTTGCCAGCAAGGCAAAAAGACGACGGTGTGTATTACACATTCTCAAGTTGGTTTCGTCCAAGTAAATGCCTTTTTTGTCTATACCGCCATATTTGTATCTGTTCATAAGATTATCGTACATACGTTCCGTATCTACATTCTTACCTGTGAGCTTAGTGTTGAACGGAGTAATTCTGTAAGCCAAACCTTCTTGCACAGCATAGTCGCTCAGTCCTAATTGACTCTCTTTTCCTACTGTGATAGCCATATAGAGAGGACGTTTCCAATCTGCATTTGCTAAGAACTCCAGCATCATCAGCTCACTCTTGTCCAGACCTTTCTTCCCTTTGAAAGAGATGTGCATATAGTCCGGAATAGAATCTCCTGCGGTAGGAATCATCATACCGGATTGAAGGACAGAAGCTTTGTTTACTTTCAGCAGTACGCTATCTGTAGGGAAGCGATGGAAATCACTTTCTTTTTCTGTGCGTACCCACTTCTTCAGGATATTGCTCAATTCATAAGGATTGTCTCCAAATTCCTGATAGAATACTTCTTTGTTATCTTTGAGATATTGTTGCACAGTAGGTAGTGCTGTTTCGTCTACAGGGAGATATTCATTCTTTCCTGTTACATAGTCTATACGCTTCCAAGTGATAGGTAGTGCAGGAGAATTGTAAGCCGGTCTCTTCATTTGGTCTATGTACCAGTCTGTTTGTAGATAGCTTAAATTGCACACACGTACATCTGTGCGTATGCCTTCTACATCTTGATTATACCACAGCGGGAACGTATCATTGTCTCCATTGGTGAAGATGATAGGAGAAGACCCTTCCGGCAATGTATTCAAGTAGTTTTGTCCGAAATCTCTACAAGTATATCTGCCACTTCTATCGTGGTCGTCCCAAGTCTGACTTACCATTTGCAAAGGCACACAAATTCCCAATACGGAAGCTATTACAGCACTGATGGTAGGAGACATTTTAATACGTTGGCGCAAGATTTCCGCCAAAGCGGCTATACCCATTCCTATCCAAATAGCGTAGGCATAGAAAGAACCGGCATAGGCATAATCTCTTTCTCGGGGTTCTTGCGGTTTCTGATTGAGGTAAAGGATTATGGCAAGACCTGTCATAAAGAAGAGGAAGAATACAATCCAAAACTGTTTTCCTCCTACGGGATCTGTTATGGTCGTACCGTAAGCATCTTTGCGAGTATGTACTCTGCTGGCTTGCCAGAAAAGACCTATTATACCCAAGAGCAAAGGCAAACAATAGAATACATTGCGTGCTTTATTGTTCTTTAGTTCGGAAGGAAGTGTGCTTTGGTCGCCTACGAGGAATTGGTCTATAAAATTGAAGCCTGTAATCCAGTTGCCGTGTTCTATTTCCCCTTGGCTCTGTATATCATTCTGCCTACCGGCAAAGTTCCACATAAAGTATCTCCAGTACATAAAGTTTACCTGATAGATAAAGAAGAAACGTATATTGTCCCATTGTGTAGGCATTTTTACCATAACGGTTTCTCCGGCTCTATCGTAAGGTACAAGCTGTCCATCTACGCCTCCCAACCAATCTTCGTAGGCTTGCGTATGGTCTTTGCTCCATATACGTGGGAAAAGCATATTTTGAGCATATTTATAGTCCATCTTATAACGGACAATCTCATAACTGTCCTTTTCTGTAGGGTCTGCTTTTTCTTTGCGCTGATATACAGGTGCTCCTTTTACGGTATTATATACCCAACCTTCCTCATTGCGTACTATTTCCGGCTCAGATGCATAGGTTTGTCCGTAGAGCAACGGGCATGTGCCATACTGTTCACGTGCTAAGTATTCTCCCAGTGTGAAAATATCTTCCGGTGAGTTTTGATCCATAGGCACATTGGCTGTAGAACGTATTACTATGAGGGCGTAGGAGGAATAACCTACCAAAATCATCATAAAAGAGAGTAAAGCGGTATTGAGCATACGGGCAGATACTTTGTAAGTACCATTGTACTTCCATAAGTAGTATGCCAAAGCTCCCAATACACCCAAACCTACAATTACTGTAGTCCAACCATAGCCATAGAACGGTGTACCCATAAGGGCAAAGGTAAGGAAGAATGCAAGGTTCATACGGTGTTTACTCTTCTCTGTATAACTCTCATAAATGCCCCAAATAACAGCACTGATCAAGAGGAACAAATATATGAACAAACCGGTATTGAACGGCATACCCATACCATTGACAAAGAGAAGCTCAAACCAGCCACCTACTTTGACGATACCCGGGATAATGCCATACATAATCATCACAATAAGTACCGCAGCCCCAATGAGAGCAAAAAAGCTACCTTTAAGAGTTGCATCGGGGTATTTCTTGTAATAATATACCAAAACAATAGCAGGGATACACAAGAGATTGAGCAAGTGAACGCCTACGGAAAGCCCCATAAGATAAGCTATCAGAATAAGCCATTTGTCGCTGTGCGCTTCGTTCGCACGACGTTCCCACTTCAAAATAAGCCAAAAGACTACAGCAGTGAAAAGACTGGAATACGCATAAACTTCACCTTCTACTGCACTGAACCAGAAGGTATCACTCCACGTGTATACCAACGCACCGACTACGCCTGCTCCCATAATAGTGATGAGCTGAGCTGTATCCATCTGTGTATCGTCTACCACCAATAGTTTACGAACCAAAGCTGTAATACTCCAAAAGAGAAAAAGAATACACGTAGCACTAAGCAGGGCACTCATAATATTGACCATATAGGCTACTTGAGAAACATCATCGGTAAACTGTGTAAAGAGATTGGCTGTGAGCATAAAGAAAGGTGCACCGGGAGGGTGTCCTACTTCCAATTTATATCCTGTGGTGATAAACTCAGGGCAATCCCAAAAGCTGGCAGTAGGTTCTACCGTACTACAATATGTAAAGGCGGCGATGGCAAAAACCAACCAGCCTACTATATTGTTTACCTTGTCATAATGCTTCATAAAGGTTTATGTGCTATGTTTATTTAGATATTGGGTGCAAAGGTAATTTATTTTCAATGTTATAACAATACACGCCTCTCTGTTCTTGTTGTAAGGGAGGGATAACTCTTTTCTTTCTCAAATAAAAAACGGGCGCAATCGTTTTGTTCGTTGCGCCCGTTTAAGTTGTTTATCTGCTTTTTTTATAGCATTACCACACTTTAGCTCGTTTTTCTGGTGCTATATAGAGTGGATCTTTTTCTGTGATACCGAAAGCTTCGTACCACGCATCTATGTGTGGAAGTGCTCCATTTACACGCCATTTACCCAAGGAGTGCGGGTCTGTCTTGGTGAATACGCGGATTTGTTCATCTCTTACAGAGCCAGCCCATAGAGCTGCGTATGCTAAGAAGAAGCGTTGTTCCGGCGTGAAGCCTGCTTTCACAGGGAGAGGATTGTTCTTTGTAGCATTTTGGAATGCGAGATAAGATACCTTGATGCCTCCGTGGTCTGCCAAGTTTTCTCCGAGTGTAAACTTTCCGTTAGCTTTCAAATCGGGGAGTACATTGATGTTATTGAAGAAGTCTACCATAACTTGCGCACGTGTATTGAAGCCTGCCGCATCTTCTGCAGTCCACCACTCTTTGAGGTTTCCGTCCTTGTCAAATTGGCGACCTTGGTCATCGAATCCGTGTGTCATTTCGTGTCCTATCACTACACCGATAGCTCCATAGTTGAAAGCATCGTCTGCTTCCATATCAAAGAAAGGATATTGCAGGATAGCTGCCGGGAAGCAAATTTCGTTGGTAGCAGGATTGTAGTAAGCATTTACGGTTTGAGGAGTCATCAGCCATTCGTCTTTGTCTACGGGTTTACCTACACGGCTTAAGTTGTCTGCTGTTTCCCATTGTGCGGCACGACAGATATTTGCCCAGTAACTGTCATTCTTAATTTCCAGTGTGCTGTAATCTTTCCATTTTTCCGGATAGCCTATTTTTACGTGGAAGGTAGCGAGTTTTTCCATAGCCTTGGCTTTGGTTTCTGTACTCATCCATTCTTGTGCTTGTATTCTTTCTCCCAATGCTACGCTTAAGTTGTCTACGAGTTTTACCATACGTTCCTTAGCTGCTGCAGGGAAGTGCTTTTCTACATAGAGTTTTCCTACGGCTTCTCCCAAAGCTTGATTTACGGTGCTTACACTGCGTTTCCAGCGTGGGCGATTGGCTTCTTTACCGGAGAGTGTCTTGCCGTAGAAATCAAAGGAAGCGGCTACAAAATCATCGCTTAGATATGCTGTGGCTGCATCTATGAGGTTATATTCCAAGTAAGCCTTATGTTTCTCTATAGGTAAAGTCTTGATGAGGCGAATAACTTCCTGTATAGCTCGTGGTTGCTGTACGTTGATGACTTCTACGTCTTTTATACCTAAGGTACTCAAATACTTGTCCCATTGAAGCCCGGCAAATACTTCTTGGAAACCTTTGTAGATATATTTGTTGTAGTTTGCCATAGGATCCCGAAGTTCTGCGGAGCTCTTGGATTCCTTTGCGATAGCGGTTTCTATTTCCAATACGTCTTTTGCCTTTTGTGCCGCTACGGCAGCATCAAATCCTGCCAAGGTAAAGAGCTTGCCTATGTAAGTTTCGTACTTGGTGCGTATATCTAAACTCAAACTGTCTGTATTGAGATAATAATCGCGTTCTCCGAGGTTGATACCTCCTTGTTCCATTTGGAAAATGTTCATAGTACTGTTCATAGCGTCTGCAGACACAAACGCATTGAAATAAGTACTGATGCCATTTCTTGCCATTGTTGCTACGTACCCTATGATGTCTTCTTTATTGGTAAGAGCGGCAATTTCTTGTAATTGTGTTTGTATAGGAGCTGCGCCGTCTGAGTTGAGTTTTACACTGTCCATAGCGATGTTATACAAATCGCCGATTTTTTGTGCTACGCTGCCTGCTTCGTGTTTTCCTTTTGCCAGTTCTTCTATGAGGCTTTGTACCTTTACATCATTGTCTTCTCTGAGCTTGTCAAATGTGCCATAGCGAGAAAATTCTGCTGTAAGGGGGTGTTGCGCTATCCAGCCGCCACAAGCATATTGATAGAAATCTGTACCGGGTAGTGCTGTGGTATCCAATGATGCCAAGTCTATTCCACCTGTGTCTGTTTTCTTTTCGGGGCTGTTGCAAGCCACCATTGCCACGAGCGATAATGCTGCGGAGGCGTACATTTTCATCTTTTTCATTTGCTATTATTGATTGAAATTGTGATTATGAGTTTGCTTTTAGCTCTTCGTATTCCATAGCTACAGTTTCCCATTCCTCTTCCATCTGTGCGATGAGCGTTTTTTGTGCGCTGTGCTGTGTATAAAGGTCTGTGCGTGATGCTCCTTCCGGTGTAGCCATTTCTGCTTCTATCCGAGCGAGTTTTTCTTCTGCTGTAGCGATGCGCTCTTCTATTTCTTCTAAACTCTTTTCTGCTTTGCGGATTTTCTTTTGGAGCTCTTTTTGCTCCTCGTAAGAACGCTTGCTGTCTTCGTTGGTTACTTCTTTGGGTGTTTCCTTTGGAGTGGAGGTTCGTGTAGACAATTCTTGAAGAGAAGAAAGGTTCTTCTTTTGCAGGAAATCGTAAATGCCTCCCATATGTTCCCTTACTGCACCTCCGCCAAACTCGTAAACTTTGCTTACCAAACCATCTAAGAACTCTCTATCGTGAGAAACCACGATGACTGTTCCGTCAAACTCTTGAATGGCTTTCTTCAATACGTCTTTGGAACGCATATCCAAGTGATTGGTAGGTTCGTCCAGTATGAGGAAGTTCACAGGCTCTAATAGCAGTTTGATCATAGCCAATCTGCTGCGTTCGCCTCCGGAAAGTACACCCACACGTTTTTCTGAAGCTTCTCCTCCGAACATAAATGCTCCCAAAATATCTCGTATTTTGGTACGAATATCTCCTACAGCCACACGGTCTATGGTATCAAATACAGTGAGATTCTCGTCCAATAACTGGGCTTGGTTCTGTGCGAAATAACCTATCTGTACCTGATGTCCTAAGGTGAGCTTCCCTTCGTAAGGAATTTCTCCCATAATACATTTTACCAAGGTAGATTTCCCCTCGCCATTCTTTCCTACGAAGGCTACTTTTTCTCCTCTGTGAATGGTGAGTTGTACATCTCGGAAAACGGTATGTGTGCCGTAATCTTTGCGTAGTTCTTCGCAAATCACAGGGTAACTGCCCGAACGGGTAGCAGGGGCAAATTTAAGATGTAAGGCACTGTTGTCTTCTTCGTCTATTTCTATAGGAACGATTTTTTCCAGTTGTTTTATTCTACTCTGCACTTGTACAGCCTTGGTGGCTTTGTAGCGAAATCGTTCTATGAAATCTTCTGTTTCCTTGATTTCTTTCTGTTGGTTTTCGTAAGCACGGAGTTGTTGTTCTCGTCTTTCTTTGCGGAGCACCACATAGGCATCGTAAGGCACTTTGTAGTCGTAGATGCGTCCGCACGATATTTCTATGGTTCTGTTTGTTACGTTATTGATGAAGGCACGGTCGTGGCTGACTAAGATAACTGCTCCTGCACTGTTCTTGAGGAAGTTCTCCAGCCACTGAATGGACTCTATGTCCAAGTGGTTGGTAGGCTCGTCCAGCAAAAGAACATCGGGGCGTTGGAGTAGAAGTTTGGCAAGCTCTATGCGCATTCTCCAGCCTCCGCTGAACTCGGAAGTAGGACGCTCAAAATCACTCCTTAAAAAGCCTAAACCCAGAAGTGTGCGCTCTATCTCTGCCTTGTAATTCTCTCCGAACATTTGGAGCTTCTCCGTATAGTAACTGAAACGTTCTATCAGTTCCTGATAGCTTTCCGTATCGTAATCCGTACGTTCTTCCATTTCAGTATGAAGACGCTTTACCTTGTCTTGCAGTTGGAAAATATGCGCAAAAGCCGTTTCTGCCTCTGCTATCACGGTATTTCCATCGCTCAGTTTCATAACCTGTGGCAGATATCCTACAGTCATTTCTCGCTGTAGTGCCACTATACCGGCTGTAGGGTTTTGTAGTCCTGCCAAAATTTTGAGCATAGTGGACTTTCCTGCACCATTCTTTCCTACCAAAGCGATGCGCTCTTTCTTATTGACCACAAACGACACATCGGTAAAGAGTGGAGTGGCTCCAAATTCTACTTTTAATCCTTCTACGGAAATCATTTTTTCTGTTTTACTCTACGATAGCAGGTTATTGGAAGACAAAAGTAGAGATATTCGGAAGTAATAAAAAGACTTTGTAAACAAAACTACAGCTTTTCTCCTTAATATATAAGGTTTATTATATTCATTCTCTCGCTACTTGTCTTGGGTACAATACTTATTTCATCTTATGGTTCTCATTCTCTATTTTGTGCTTAAGTTTATGTAAACTTCCACTATGGTTTATATAAACTTCCATCAAAGTTGATGTAAATCGTGGTACGGAATAAAAAAGCGTACAAAGCTCAAGGAAATTTCGTGTATCTCAGACCTAAATAAGAATTGCTTGATAGCAGGTCTTTGTTCCATTCTGTGGAGGAATGTCAATCTGATTCTGAGAAAAAACAGTTCATCGTAGAGAAAAGCCTCTATAATATATTGGGAGAGAAAAAAACTCCCCTTACCTTTGTGATGATGAAACAACCATATATACAAGCCTATCTGAAGAAAAATCTGCGTGCTTGCCAGTTGAAACAACTTGGCATATTGGAAGAATTGGATCGTATCTGTCGGCAGCACGGTATCCCTTATTGGTTAGATGGGGGGACACTCTTGGGGGCTGTACGGCACGGAGGATTTATTCCTTGGGACGATGATATAGATGTGGCGATGCGCAAAGAAGATTTGGAACGTTTCATTGCCATAGCCCCTACAGAACTGAGTAAAAATCTCTTTCTACAGACTCCTCAAACAGATCCTGCGTCCAAAAAAACCATTGTGAAAATACGCGACCTTAATTCACTCTACATAGAAGCGGGCGATGATTTCTCTGCACCTTATGAGAAAGGCGTATTTATAGACATCTTTCCTTTCATAGATTATCCCTCGCTACCACGCTCTTGGGTGAAGAGACTCACGCTGGGCATCTCTCGTAGTCTGTCTATTCTGAAAAAGCCTCATGTTTATTCGCTACGTGCTGTAGCAGAATTTTTTTGGTTCGGAGGCAAGTACCTGCTTTGTAGAAGTACGTGGGCGATACTCTGTATGATATGCAGAAAAGACCGGTATATCTCCAATGTTTTGGTGAACAATGGTTACGGCATTACCCACAGGAATGAAGCGGTTTTTCCTTTAGGACAAATTGTTTTTGAGGGAAAAACTTTCAGTGCACCAGCGGATCCACACGCCTATCTTTCGGATTTGTACAAAAATTATATGGAGATACCTCCCGAAGAAAAGCGCATCATACACGCTATTTATATCCACCCGGAACTCATAGAAGAAACCCCTTAATAAACTCCTGCCTTATGAAACACCCTGCCCTCATAGATGTAGCGGTATTGATATTGTTTTTCAATAGACCTGATGCTCTGGCACTGGTTTTTGAGCAAGTGAAGAAAGCACGCCCTTCCCGTTTGTTCCTCTATCAAGATGGTGCAAGAAACGAAAAAGACCGGGAGAAAATGGAGGCGTGCAGGAAAATCGTGGCGGACATAGATTGGGAATGCGAGGTACATCATCTCTATCAAGAGAAAAACTACGGCTGTGATCCTTCCGAGTTTATTTCGCAGAAATGGGCATTTTCTCTCGTAGACAAGTGTATAGTGCTGGAAGACGATGATGTGCCTTCTGTTTCTTTCTTTACTTTCTGTAAGGAGATGCTGGACAAGTATGAATATGACCCTCGCATCAGTATTATATCGGGTCTCAATTATGATGAAGTAACGCCTGATATGCCTTACGACTACTTCTTTGCAAAGACCTTTTCTATTTCGGGCTGGGCATCGTGGCGAAGAGTCATAGACCAATGGGACGAGCATTATACCTTCTTGGAAGATGATTTTAATCTCCGACAAATGCAATCGTACATTAAAGCAAACAGATTGCGTTCCGATTTCA
The DNA here is from genome assembly GCA_022764505.1 of Phocaeicola sp. Taxonomy (GTDB): domain Bacteria; phylum Bacteroidota; class Bacteroidia; order Bacteroidales; family Bacteroidaceae; genus Phocaeicola. The sequence goes on from JALEQJ010000043.1 coordinate 10,915, forward strand.
TAGAAACTTGCAGATACCACAAGCGTACAGGAAAGGCGTATTATGAAACCATATTTCAGGCAGCTATTTTCTTGCAACACGGGTTGAGCATCGTACCACGCCAAAATATGATAAGGAATTTGGGAGCAAGTGGAGATGGTGTACACGTCTCGGGTAGCAATGATGATTTTCCGCAGGCTATTCGGGAAATCTTTGAGATGCAGTACCACGAAATTTCTTTTCCTCTGAATCACCCTCCTTATATTATAGAAAATACGGATTACAAAGAACGTACCTACAAGCGTATGGCTTGGGGACACCCTTGGCGTAAAATAAAATATAGTATGGAAGAGCTTTATATCAATTTGCGCAAAGGAAACTTTCAACGCATCGGGACTTCGCTACGAAATCGTGTGCGTAAATTACTCGGTAGACAACGCTACGACTGATGCGCATTCTAATCGTCAATACTTCGGAGAAGAAGGGAGGAGCAGCTATTGCAGCACGCAGACTTATGCACGCATTGCAAAAACAAGGTGTAAATGCGGATATGCTGGTGAGAGATAAGATTACCACAGATGCACACGTACACGCACTCTCCGGTAAATGGCAAAAAAAGTGGCATTTTTTGTGGGAGTGTTTTACTATTTGGAAGCACAATGGCTTCTCCAGAAAAGGACTATTTGAGGTAGATATAGCCAATGTCGGTACAGATATTACAGCGCACCCTCTCTTTCGGGAAGCAGACCTCGTGCATTTGCATTGGGTAAATCAGGGTATGCTTTCTATGGATAATATACGTGCCATAGCGGCTACGGGTAAACCCATCGTATGGACTATGCACGATATGTGGCAAAGTACGGGTATTTGTCATCATTCAGTGGATTGTGAGGCTTATAAGGTGGCGTGTAAGTTTTGTCCACAGTTGCAACTGCCATCGGAAAAAGATCTTTCGGCTTGTGTCTTTCGGAAGAAGAAAGAGATTTACGAAACAGGAAATTTTTCTTTTGTGGCGTGCAGTAAATGGCTGGAAACATTGGCTATGCAGAGTGCACTTACAGGAACAAAACCAGTTTGTTCCATTCCTAATCCTTTGGATACGACACTTTTTTCTCCTCAAGATAAGGCTATAGCTCGTAAGCAACTTAACTTGCCTGCGGACAAGAAACTTCTGCTCTTCAGTGCAGCCAAGACAACCGATAAGCGCAAGGGTATAGATTACTTGATAGAAGCGTGTAGGTGCATCGTAGAAAAATATCCTACCTCCGTAGAAGAGTGGGGCATAGTATTGGTGGGAGAGGGGACAGCGGAATTTCAGCAGTGTTTTCCTTTTCCTTTCTATAGTTTATCTTACGTGCATTCGGAGGCAGAATTGGCAACTATTTATCGTGCTGTAGATGTTTATGTTACTCCTTCTCTCCAAGAAAATCTCCCCAATACTATAGCAGAAGCCACAGCTTGCGGATTACCTTGTGTAGGTTTTAAGGTGGGAGGTATTCCGGAGATGATAGACCACAAAGAAAATGGCTATGTAGCTACATATAAGTCGGCAGAAGATTTAGCCGAAGGCGTTTTATGGGTGCTTACGGAGGCTCCTTATGAACGTTTGGCACGTTCTGCCCGAGATAAAGCTATCCGGAAGTATGCAGAAGAAACTGTAGCTCGTCAATACATACAACTTTACGAATCCTTATTGCACGTATGAAACCTATCCTGTTTTCTATAGTTACCATAGCCTACAATGCAGAGAAAACCATAGAGCGTACTTTGAAAAGTGTGGCAGAGCAAGACTATCCGCACATAGAATATATTATTGTAGATGGAGCTTCTAAAGATGCTACTTTGGCACTTGTGGAGAAGTATAAGTCGGTGGTAACTCGTGTAGTAAGTGAACCGGATCGTGGTATTTATGATGCTATGAACAAAGGTTTGGCTCTTTGTAGCGGAGATTATGTCTGCTTTCTCAATGCCGGAGATACCTTTTTTGCTACAGATACCATTTCGGGAGCCTTGGCAGCTGTAGCTGAACGACCGACTGTACCGGATCTGATTTATGGAGATACCGCCATCGTAGACAATGAGGGAAAGTTTCTTCATCTCCGTACGCACAGACCACCCGAACGGCTTACTTGGAAGAGTTTTAAGTGGGGAATGCTGGTGTGTCATCAGGCATTTTGGGTGAAGAAAGAAAAAGCACAGACTTACGATTTGCAATATCGCTTTTCTGCCGATGTGGATTGGTGCATTCGTGTACTGAAACAGATAGATACTGCGCTCTTTCTGCCTTATCCTGTAATCAATTATCTACACGAAGGAGCGACTACAAAAAACCATCGTGCATCGCTCAAAGAGAGATTTCGCATTATGTGTAAACATTACGGTTGTTTTTCCACTTCTCTCTTGCATCTATATTTCTTTTTGCGAGTGATTTTTAGAAAGATAAAGTAGATACACTGTGCTGTGAATGGGTAAACAAATCTAAAACAAAAGGTGAAAATCTAATCACAGTATTAAAATTTGTTATAAAGCAAACTTTTTCGGCAGGAAAATTTGGAGAGAAGAGAAAAGCCCCTACCTTTGTACTGTGTTTTTCATAGTATTAGATTTAAGGTTAACAAAGGTTGGAGTACAGCGGTACTCCTTTTTTTATGCCTGTTCCTACCGTTTTATGCTCTTTCTTTAGAGCCTATTTGCAAAATCTCTACATATCTTCGTATTGTTGTGAGGCTCTACAACAGCCTCCTTTGATAAATATTCTTTTCTCCGTTTCTCCTTCTCTTTTCATAGAACACTATTTTAAGACTTTGCTCTGTCTTTTTCAGAGAGGAAAAGTGTAACTTTGCGCAGCTAAATAAAAGAACAACTTATGTTAGACAGAATAAATGCCCTCCTGAAAGAAGTAGAAGTACTTCACGCCAAGAACGCAGAAGAATTGGAAGCATTGCGCATCAAATATCTGAGCAAGAAAGGTGCTATCAATGAACTGATGAATGAGTTCCGTAATGTCTCTGCCGACCAAAAGAAAGAAATCGGTATGAAGATGAACGAACTCAAGAATAAAGTACAAGAGCAAATAAAACGGCTCAAGGAGGCATTTGAGGCACAAGGTCAATCCCAAGACGAAGTGGACTTGAGTAGAACTGCTTATCCTGTTGCATTGGGAACAAGACACCCATTGAGTCTGGTGCGTGAAGAGATAATACAAATTTTCTCACGTATGGGATTTACTATAGCAGATGGACCGGAAATAGAAGATGATTGGCACGTGTTCTCTTCTATGAATTTCGCAGAAGATCACCCTGCCAGAGATATGCAAGACACTTTCTTTATAGAGCATCACCCCGATGTAATTCTTCGTACACATACTTCTTCCGTACAAAGCCGAGTGATGGAGCATACACAGCCTCCTATCCGTGTGATTTGTCCCGGACGTGTTTATAGAAATGAGGCTATCAGCTATCGTGCGCACTGTTTCTTCCACCAAGTAGAAGGGTTGTATATAGACAAGAATGTCTCGTTCACAGATCTAAAGCAGGTTCTGCTACAGTTTGCGAAAGAAATGTTTGGGGCTGAAACCAAGATTCGTTTGCGTCCTTCTTATTTCCCCTTTACAGAGCCGAGCGCAGAAATGGATATCAGTTGTGATATTTGCGGAGGTACCGGTTGTGCTTTCTGCAAACACACAGGTTGGGTGGAAATTTTAGGTTGTGGTATGGTAGACCCGGCTGTATTGGAAGCCAACGGTATAGACAGCACAATTTATACAGGTTATGCTTTCGGTATGGGTGTAGAACGTATTACAAACCTTAAGTATAAGGTAAGCGACCTTCGTCTGTTCTCAGAAAATGATGTTTTGTTCTTAGAGCAATTTGAATCTGCACATTAAATTTATTGGAAAATAAATGCAAGCAGTGTCCGAGTTTACTCGGACACTGCTTTTTGTATATACTTAGTAAATCAAAGTGGGGAAAAGATGCAGAAGATTGTCTTTTATATGGGAGGCAAGATTTGCTTCTGTTCGTAGATGGGCTATGCGGGTATAGATTTCTGCAATGTCGCACTTTGAGTCATCTGTTTCTATGAGCAGTCTGTCTATGGGCGTTTGACACAAAGCATTTTCCTGAAACTTTTCTCCGAAAGAAAGGTAAAAACCTGTTGCTACGTACCGAGGCACCCACGTAGAGGTATTCCTAAAACCGTGTATAATCCACGCTTGGCGCGGTGAATGTCTTTTGCGAAGCTGTAGTATATCCTCGTGTGCCTTTACAATGTGTAGAATTAAGGGGAGTTCTCTATCTTCAGACAAGGCGATCATCTCTTCCAAAGCACATATCTGTAGTTCCCAAGGTGTGGCACAAGCCCTATCCAATCCACATTCTCCTATGGCGATGACCGTAGGGCGATGCAGTTGTTTCTTTACCCAGTCTATTTGCATAGCGTAATTTTCTGCTGTGATGTACCAAGGATGTACACCTACGGACAGATAAGCAGCTTGTGCAAGTGCTTCTTCCGTGTGTTCGTGCGGATAAGCACTCAGTAGGGCAGGAGTTTCTTGTAAATGGTGAGTATGAAAGTCGAAATACATATCATTCAAGGTACGGGATCGTAGCCGGTTCCTCCCCAAGGGTGGCAACGAAGCACCCTTCGGATAGCAAGATAAAGCCCACGGATAGGACCATACTTTTTCAGAGCCTCTACGGCATAGGCAGAGCAAGTAGGGGTATATCTGCAAGAAGCAGGCGTAAACGGGGATATAAAATTTCTATAGAAGTAAATAGGAAGTAGGAGAAGAGAAGTGAACAGATTTTTCATACGCACTTCTCCTTTATAATATGGAGTAGACGTACCATTCTTTTCTCCAGTTCTGCTGTAGCGTAAAACTCGTCCGATAGCCATAGAAAAGCAACAGCCAGTTTCTTCTCTTGGCTCGCTATGGTAGGAATAAGAATTTCCTTGTGCAATCTGTAGCATTCTCTGATTTGTCTTTTTATCCTATTTCTGTGTACGGCTCGTTTGAATTTTCGTTTGGGTACACTGATGAGTACAGATACAGGAGGATAGTCTGCTCCTTCTATTTCCATAAAAACAGCACGAAGCGGGAATACCGGAATGGATTTCCCTTTTCCTGTAAACATTTGGTCTATTACCTTCCGGTGGTGTAGACGCTCGTTTTTTTTGAAAGTATGTCTTGGTGCTGTGATGGTCATAGACACAATGTGGTATTCTTAAATTCTTATTACTCCCGAAATACGTTGCTAAGGTACTGCTTTTTTCAGGATCTATCGTTTTGTAGAGACTATCATAAACGTAACAGCCACTACAGAGAGTAAAATTCCCACAATAATGTTCGTGGCAAGGGACTCTCCCAAGACGAGTGTCCCTACTCCGATAGCCGTGATAGGTTCAAATACCCCTAAAACCGAAGCTTTCGTAGCTCCTATATTTCGGGTAGCTACAGCGAGCGTGGCGGTAGATACGATGGTGGGGAGCAAGGCAAGGCCTACGAGATTGAGCCAAGCTGTACTACCCTGAATGCCTGCGGTGAGCTCTGTGTCCGACCATAGAATTTTCCCCAAGAATATCACAGAGCCTACAGACAAGGCATAAAACGTAAGCAAGGTATTGGAAATATTGCCGATGACTTTACTCCTATTTATAATAACAATGAACAGTGCATATACGATGGCGGAACCTAAGGAGAGGAATACGCCTATAGGATTGATGGCTTGCGAGGTGTCGCTTTTTGTCATCAGTAATACTCCCAAGAAGGTTACCACGATAGACACCCAAACTTGCCACGATGGAATTACCCGCAAGAAAACCATAATCAGAGCCACGATGACCGGATAGAGGAATATAAGCGTAGTAGCCAGTCCCGATGCTATATAATGGTAGGCTTCAAAAAGAAAAAGACTACTGGAGGTGTACAATAGCCCCAATATCAGGAGTACGCCTGCTTGCTTGGCAGAAACCTTAAAACTTTGTTTGCTGAGACAGAGAAAAACCATCAAAAGCACCACAGCAAAACTGTAGCGAAAGAAAAGTATAGAGGCTATAGAAGCTCCACTCTTCATCAGTGGTACTCCAAATAACGGATTCAGACCATAAGTAATCCCTGTGATAATTCCTGCAGGATAACCGATAATAGCATTTTTACTGAGCGTACTCATTTTATAGTCTTCTGTAAGATTTTCAAAATTGAGGACAAAAGTACTAAAATTGTCCTTGCAGGTTGAGGAATGCAAGATTATTCTCTGTGCAGGCTCTTCTTTTGCAGAAAGAAGAGCCTGTGTTTAACTAAATATATTAACATTCTCTCTCTACCCTTTTAATACCTTTTGCTCCATAAAATACCCTCGCCACAGCACCTTCTGAAAGTGGGTTGATACGGAGCATATCTTATCGTGATAGCAAGGCTTGCTATCGCGATAGCGTTATAACGCTATCATGATACGGAGCATATCTTATCAACGAAAGAAAAGGCAATATGAAAATACGGCTGTATATAATACGTGAGTTCGGGATAAGAAAGTAGGTATAAAAAGCGGTAATCTCGCTTATTTTTTGTAACTTTATATTTATAAACCAGTTAGTTACAATCAAAAAAGCGATGATTACCATAGACAAAGTTATTGAAATCTTCTGTGC
>JALEQJ010000046.1 GCA_022764505.1 Phocaeicola sp.
AAAACTACATCATTGCAATGGCTCAACAAGGAAGGTTCCTTAAAACATTGCGAAATTGGGACAGACTTTAACCTACATTAACCTTGCAGTCTATTTGCATCCCAATTGTTCGTCCTGTTTTTCGATTAAGGTTTGATTAAGGTTTCGGGATGATTAGACGCTTTTTATTGCAATAAAACGAGGCTTTTTGCATGTATTTTGCACTGTGTAGGATACAAAACAACCACCGACACACACGGGATACTATTTAAAATCATGTCTAAATAAAGACTTGAAGCATGCATATATATAGATGATAATAAGCAAGATACAACAATATTAGGATGCGTCCATATATATTTTATCAGTGATTTATTTGCTATTAAAAAATAAAGCGTACTTTTGCATCCGCAATTCGGGGTGTAGCTCAGCCCGGTTAGAGTACACGTCTGGGGGGCGTGTGGTCGCTGGTTCGAATCCAGTCACCCCGACTGATGATTATTAAGGAGTTAAGTCAATGACTTAACTCCTTTTTATTTGTGGTGATTACTTTTTGATTGCACTCTTCGGATAGCTTAGTCCAATACTATTCGATATAAATACATATGCTCTTCCATTAGATTTCCTTTTCTATACCCATATTTTACCATATAAGTAAAACCAAAGCTACAATAATCCGGCAGAATATCATCTCTATTAAAATAGATGTCTTGAGTATGTTTCGGCATAACTCACATTTCTAAAAAACACATTTTTAAGTATATAATAAATCTCCGCATTCTCTAAAAGGTTTATATTTGCAACATAAATAGTATAGACACTACTTCTCATGACAAAAACTAAGCCTACACGTATAGCACATGTTCTTTGGAGCTTAGAAAATGGAGGACTGGAAAATTTATTGGTAGACTTAATCAACAAGCAAGTTCAAGAAGCAGACGTGGCACTCATCATAATAAATGACCGTGTTTATCCTCCCCTTTTAGAACGCCTATCTCCTTTTTGCCACATCTATTTCGGAAAGCGAATACCCGGAAGCAAGAACCCTTTCTTCCTTCTTCCGTTATTTTGGTTCATAAACGTAAGATTCCGCCCTCAAGTTGTTCATTTCCATATGGAAAATGGTATAGAAAGGACCATACATTCTATACAGAGAACCCAGATGTTACACACCATACATACGATACATGAAAAAGGGCTTTCTCCTCAAAAATTCAAACATGCAGACTGTATGGTTGCCATATCTCCGGCAGTAGAAAGGTATCTGAAACAAGAAAAGTTCAAAAACGTAGTGCGTATAGACAATGGTATAGAAATCTCCTCTATACGCCCTCGAGTTTACCATATACCTACTACGATGCGTATCGTACAAGTAAGTAGACTGGAACACGAAACAAAGGGACAAGACCTATTGTTGCAAGCATTGAGCTTACTTAAGAAAAAGGGTGTATCCAACTTCTCTTTAGACTTTATCGGTGATGGCTCTTCTTTAGAACAACTAAAAAGCATGGCAGTTTCACTGAACTTGGAAAAAGAAGTCCGTTTCTTAGGAAATCAGCCTCGGCATTATGTTTATGAACACTTGGCAGATTATGACCTCTTCGTGCAACCCTCACGATGGGAAGGTTTCGGACTAACAGTGGCTGAAGCCATCACGGCTCGCCTACCCGTTTTAGTAAGTGCCAATCAAGGGCCTATGGACATTATTGAACAGGGTAAGTACGGAGCTTATTTCCCTTTAAACGATGCTAAGAGTTGTGCTTCTTCTATAGAACAACTGATGAAAGAATATCCTGTAGAGGATTTTTTGGAAGAAGCCGCATTTCACATAAGCAAATCATATGGTATGGAACGTGTAGCACAAGAATATCTACAACTCTACATGCGACTATTGAGATAGTATGACAAGAAAGAACAATAAGAAAACAATCAGGGTACTGATGTGTGGCTCTACACTTCAAACCAAAGGAGGTATGAGTTCTGTCATTCGTGTATTGTTAGACTCCACAGAATGGGAAGAGGTAGAAATACGCTTCTTGCCCACTCACATAGAAAGAAACAAAGCTATAGTAGCTCTTTATTTTTTATGGTCGCTATTACGCATTCTATGGACTGTATGTACCTATCGCCCACACATAGCACACTTACACACCGCTATTAAAGGTAGTTTTATTCGGAAAGGCATCTTGTCTATCCTCCTTCAAACATTGGGCATTAAGGTTGTACTACATCATCATGGTTCCAGTCTCCTTCCTTTCTATCAAAATCTTCCTAAATGGGGACAATGCCTATTCAGACACATCGTAAACAATGTAGACAGCAATATCGTACTCAGTCTTACTTTGCAAAACGAAATGAAAAAATTTCTCCCCTATGCACCATTCATAGTAATTCCCAATGCCGTAAATACGACAATGAATAATCCATACACAGGTACAGGACACCTTGTAACAACGATGGGACGTTTAGGGAAGAGGAAAGGAACTTATGATTTACTTCAAGCCATTAAGCAAATAGACAAGATGCTCCCAAGTCACATACAATTTGCCCTCTGTGGAGATGGAGACGTAGAAGAAGTGAAAACTACGACAGCACGCTTAGGTATCACACATCGTATTGCACATATAGGTTGGGTAAGCGGAAAAGAAAGAGAAGAGATCTTAGCCCAGACGCTACTGCACGTTTTACCTTCTTATCATGAAGCTTTTCCTATGGCTATATTGGAAACTATGGCACGTGGGATACCCAACATCAGCACCCGGATAGCTTCTATCCCCGAAGTTGTCAAACCTCATATCACAGGATATCTTATCACACCCGGGGATATAGACAGCTTAGGAAAATATATCTTACAAAGCTGTACCACACCTACAGAACGCTTAGATATGAGTAAACAGAGTTACGAACTTATCACGAAAAATTATTCTCAACAACAACAAATAGAACACATAAAAAGCCTCTATCGTTCACTCCGATAAGGTACCATTATCTATCTCATATTAAATATAAACAATATACTGATTATATGAACTCTAAACATTATCATAACGAAGACCTTAAAAATGTCATTTGGGAAGAGCCTCAACCTTTATTCTCCTTTTCGCTCTCCACCTATATAGAAAAAATCAAAGCAAAAAAGCGCACTTTATATTATTGGGGAATCATTGGTTTCATTGTAGGAATCATATTTGCTTTTGGCAATCCTAAAACCTATCAAACTACCGTTGAACTTTCTCCGGAAGTTACTCAGAAAACAAGTGAAGGTCTGAAAGGGCTATCCTCTCTTCTCAATAGCTCATTAGACAAAGCTACCTCTACAGATATAGATGCTTTTGACGCTACCTTTTATCCCCAAATCGTATGCTCTACACCTTTCTTATTAGAGTTGATACAAGAAAAAATCGTAACGGAAAAAGGAGATACCTTGACCGTAGAAAATTACATAAAAGAAGAACGCAAGTCTTTACTTGAAACCGTCATAGGCATACCTGTTACCATAGCCAATGAAGTACGTGAGTTTATCAACCCGGCAGAAGACACTCCTCTCCTTATATCCACAGAGAAGAAACCTTCCGTAATAGGCGTACCTCGTAAACAGCAAAAAATTATGGAAGCCTTAGGAGAGAAGCATATATCTGTAGTGATAGACGAAAAGCAAAACATTGTTTCTATATCAGCCATTGCGACAGATAGAATGGTTTCTGCCCAATTAGCACACTTAATCACCGAACAACTCCAAAATTACATCACTCACTATCGCATAGCCAAAGCACAACAAAATTATGATTACTTGACAGCACTATATGCACAACGAAAAGCTGAATACCAAGCTATCAAAGAACGCTATGCTTCCTATATAGACAGCAATAAACGAATAGTACTACAAACTGCACTCACAGAAAGAGATATGCTCAAAGATGAATTGGATATAGCTTACCAAACTTACAGCCAGATAGCCTCTCAAGTAGAAATGGCACGCATAAAGCTCCAAGAAGCACTTCCCATATTTGCTGTCATAGAACCTGCAGTCATTCCTATTCAACCCATAGGTATAGGGCGTATTATGACGATATTAGTATCTACTATACTATTCACTATGCTAAGTGCTATCTGGATATTGAGCAAGGATTTATTTCAAAAAGATACTACAGAAAAGAATAGTCCGGTATGACAAAGCTTCCTCTCATTTCCATCATCACGCCTATGTACAATGTGGAGCCTTATCTGGTAGACTGCATAGAAAGCGTATTGGCACAAAGTTTCACAGACTGGGAACTTATCCTCATAGACGATTGTGGTCCAGACAATGCCTGTGCTATAGCACGTACCTATGCCGAAAAATTTCCAGAAAAGATTCGCCTCATCTGCTTAGAAAAAAATAGTGGAACCAGTGTGGCAAGAAATAAAGGTCTTGAAACAATGAGAGGAGAATGGGTTACTTTCCTTGATGCCGATGACTATTTCCTACCTCAGACCTTGCAGACACTTTATGAGCAAACAGTACTAAACACAGAAATAGACCTGATTTACACTAGCTACTATTACGAAGAAAAAGGAGGGATACGTACATTAAAGCACCAAGCAAGAATACTAACCGAAGGCATATACACCCCGGACATACGCCATTTCGGGGAATATGGAGGAATGATTGCCAGCTATCTACTGCGCACAGAAATCGTTCACAAATATAAACTGCGCATTCCTGTAGGACTCAAATTCTCGGAAGACTTTCTGTTTTTCTTTTCTATTTGGACATCTATACGCAAAATAAGAGCCATAGAAACTGCCGTATATGTCTATAGAAGAAATGCTCTCTCTGTCACACATCAGGCGAATGTATTTCGCTGTCTTCATTCTATAGATAGCATCAGCTATATGGATAGATGGATACGTTCCTGGGATTTAAGCACACCCACAAAAGGAAAGCCTTGGAAAGCATATACACTACAATACCTGCGTATGCGCTTATTCCACCCCACCGTATTCTTTCGCTTGGACAATAGTAACCACTACGTAGAAGCATTGCTCCCCTACATCTCTCACATGCTGATAGATGCACTATATCTTCTACACAATCACAGTACCGCACAAGAAAAAGCACAGGTAAAAGCACATTTTACAGCACATTTTGGAAAAGGCTGTCAAGCACTGTTGCTATTCTACTATTGCTACTTCCGTTCTTATATCCGTGCTATTCGCCACAAATACTGCAAAAAAGCATAACTTATCGTTTACCAAAGAGGAGCTACTCCTCTACAACTTTAGAGGTATAACGTTCCAATAGGAACTGACGAGGGAGCAGATTGTAGATATAGCGTGGGTGCAAAAGTAAAATCAGCACATAATAAAGCCCTAAGGCAGTATAATTCACAGCCAAAGAATTATTTACAGATGCCACTGTCAAGAAAGTTATAGACGTAAGCATTGCAGGAAAAAAAGCATAGCCTTTATAAAGCCGATAACCCAAGTAGATGGAAACAACCCAATAAGGAACACAAAGTAATAAACCCATACGCAGTGCTTGTTCTATCCAGAAATTCTCTATAATGGGGATATGGGAACTTTCCATCAGCCATTGCAACTGTTCAAAATCTATTCCCCAAAGCCACTGCTCCATACTTGCCATATCTATCAGTGCCCAAACATCTAAACGCACCTGTGCGCTATCTTCGTCCAATAATCCCATCTCCAGCAGACGGCTTCCTAATCCGACGCCAAAGAGTAAAATCAAGCCTGCAATGACAGAAATTACTCCCAAGATCAAAGCTTGTTTACGTAGTTTCTGCCCTACAGAACGATCCCAGTACAGCGTATAAATGAGGTGTAAACCAAAGAAAAATGCGTTCAATACAATAGTACTACGTGTATTAAAACATAGAATTGCCACATAGCCCAACCCCCACAAAGCATATTTGTACTTTGTTCTCAAAGGAAGTGTCAGTATAAAACTCATCATAGTGGAGACCACCAAAGCATTGTAGAGAGGATGCCCTAAAAAAGCCCGACTGCGAAAATGTGCACGAACTTCATAAAAAGGATCCAACAGAGGGTATTGAATAATGCGCTCTACCAAAGATAAGCCTACCTCCAGCACAAAAAACACTGCAAAAAAAGCAATCAGTAACCGCCATAAATACAGTCTGTCTACAGACAACGGCTTTCTAAAAAACAGCCTACTATGTCCTGCAATGACAATTACAGCTCCTATAAATTGCAAACTTAGCGCACGGCTTCCCTCTCCTGTATCTGTATAGAGTTTAATGCCTGCCAATAAAAAAGCAATGACTAAAGAAACCAACAGTAAACCATTCTTTCTTACCTCTTCCCAGCTCACAAGCATCGCCACAAAAGCAACCCCCACATAAACGGCACGAAAGAAGATATAACGAATCCCTACAAAATCCGGTAGCCATTGTGTGAAAAGCGTAAGTCCCCACAACAACAATAGTACACGGCTATAAAATCTGTCTGTATGAAGTTGTAACATAAAGAACAAGTAAAAAATTCATCACCTCATTTGAGAGTGGAATATAAAAGCTGAAAAATCATACATACAAAGATATATATCTTAGCCGGTATAGTATCTTGTATAAGTATTTATCTCTCAGCTCTGCCCTAATAAAAAAACAGTCATACCTCAAAAAGATACAACTGTTTGTGGTGCCCAGAACAGGACTCGAACCTGCATGCCTTGCGACACACGCACCTGAAACGTGCGCGTCTACCAATTCCGCCACCTGGGCTAATAAACCTTTAGATTTAGAAGAGCGGAAAACGAGACTCGAACTCGCGACCCTAACCTTGGCAAGGTTATGCTCTACCAACTGAGCTATTTCCGCATTAGATGTGAAGGAAATGAGACTCGAACTCACACGACATAACTGTCACTACCCCCTCAAAGTAGCGCGTCTACCAATTCCGCCATTCCTCCAATATGTGAGCGGAAAACGAGATTCGAACTCGCGACCCTAACCTTGGCAAGGTTATGCTCTACCAACTGAGCTATTTCCGCTTATGCAATTTTATTTGAGATTGGTATTTCTCAATTGCGAATGCAAAGGTAGCTGTTTTTCTTATTGAGCCAAATAATTGGATATTTTTTTTCAAATAGGAATTAATTTTCCACGAGAAAAAAATTATTCCACTACCATATCAGCACTCTCCGGTAGATACTCCGTATAAATACGCACATAGGGATGCTGCAAAAAGCTGTCTGGAGCAGAACTCAGGATTTCTTTCATCAGTGGAGAGAGTGTGGGATAAGGCTGACTTCCTCCTAACATCAAGAATAGACTGGGACCTAAGACATTGTCATAGTTCCTCTTTACGAAAGTACGTACCAAGTTTCGCATTTCGTCCGCCAGTTGCTCATATTCTTTACTGAGACGCTCTTGCACTTCTTCCAAAGTATACCCCTCCATAATCAGCTTACTTTCCTCCCTATCTAAATAGTAAGCCTTATCGTCTAAGCATCTTTTTTTCAGAATAAAGTCATTCAGTACATCATTCAGGTGAGTCCCTTGCAGAGAAAAGCCTGCATTTTCTATTTTCAAATTAAGATGTCCTTGTTCTAAGATAAACGGCATAATCTGCATATCGCCTGCAAACAAGGTCGCCAGAAGAACAGAGTCCACATTTCCCTCCATAGCAAAAGTTCCATGTATCACTTCTGTAGAGTCTATACTCACCCATTCATTGCCCTTCAATGCCTTGATGAAAACCATCTTTCCATCTAATGCAGGCACAGAAGTTTCCCCTGTGATAGCGTACTGACTACCACAACTCACCAAAACAAGGGTGGACAATAGGGATAGAAATACCTTACTCATGGTTACAAATATAGTATTTTACATATCCCTTTGTCATGCCTGTTTCGCTAATAATTTATAATAGATGTTCAGTTTATCCTTTCCTATATACCACACCGGCTGTAGCTTGATGAGTAGGAAGTAACAAGACTTCCGCTATCTGTATATGCGATGGAGCTGTAGCCGTCCAATATACCACTTCTGCCACATCGTCTCCTGTGAGTGGGCGAATCCCTTGATATACTTTATCCGCAGCTGCCTTGTCTCCATGAAAGCGAGTGATAGAGAAATTGGTTTCTACCAACCCCGGCTTGATATTGGTTACACGGAGAGGTGTATCTACCAGGTCTATACGCAATCCGTCTGTAAGTGCCTTTACTGCTGCCTTAGAAGCACAATAAACACTACCGCCGGCATAGGCTGCATCTCCTGCTATAGAGCCGATATTGATAATATGTCCCGTTCCCCTTTCTACCATATAAGGAACCAACAAACGGGTTACATTCAGTAAACCTTTTATATTAGTATCCAACACTATATCCCATTCTTCCAAATCTCCTTCGTGCTCTTTGTCTACACCCAATACAAGCCCTGCATTGTTCACCAGTACATCTACACCTCTCACTTCCGCAGGAAGCCCTTCTATAGCAGTACGTACCGCTTCACGATCACGCACATCAAAGCAAACGGGGATAATAGGTACATTGTATTTCTCTACAAGCACATCGGTAAGCGCTTTCAGTTTTTCGGGATTTCTACCATTAAGTACAATTCTAAAACCATTCTTGGCAAATAAGTGGGCGCAACTTTCACCGATTCCCGCAGTTGCTCCCGTAATAAAAGCTGTCTTCATACGCTGACGTTAGATTTATTCATTGAAGTCATAAAGATAAGCATCTCTACTCTATGAACAATGAGAGTAAACATTTTTCCTGCACAATTACCAATTATCATCATTTCTCATTACCTCTCCTCGGACAGCCTCTTCTATCCTATCCATAATTACATTAGAATAAGCATTTGCCATCACAAAAGCTTTGGCAGAAGTTTTAGGGTGTTTATCAAAAGGAGTAAAAGGAAAACAATCATCTATTGCCCAGCGAGTGGAAACAAAACCTATAGGGGCATCTACCAATTCCCCCACAATACCTGCTCCGGAGTGAATATCCACTTCGTAAGTAGAGATAGTATAGGTAACACGAACTTTCTCGTCCTTTATATCTACTTTGATTACGGGAATTAAGTGTACTCTATACATATTCACCCCTCCTTCATGGTATGCTACATCTTCTACAAATCCTTTTCCTATAATTACTCCTGCCTCTTTCTCACTGAGTTGTATCACTTCTTTAGAACTGCAGAAAGTTTTCGTAAACCAATAGCTTAGCAGAATATAGAGTTGCTCTTTGGTTTTGCCGGGACAAGGTATGACTTGTACATAGGTAAGAGAACCATCTTTATCCAGACTCAACTCCATAGAGAGATTTTTGGCTGCATCTTTCCATTTCTTCCCATAATTCTCCTTAGCATACTTCTCCAATTCCGAACTATGTACTAATTGCGCTTCCACCCCTACAGCCATAAGGAGGAAAATACTTATTAAACAAAGCTTTTTCATATCACTCTTACAAATTCAGTTTTCCAAGGGTTTAAGGATTGTTCTACAACAAAATAGTTTTAGAAAAAAGACAAGCTCTTCACAAAAATAGCATTTTTCTTCGCACAACATCTTTTGCACTACATAAAAAAGGAAAAGGACGCCTCTATCCATAACGGATAGTGCGTCCTTTTCTATCATAGAAAGAGAAATTTTCTGTTGGGTTCTCCTTTTATAGAGAGGTTTATGCTTTCTTTTCTACTTCCGCTTTTCCTGTTTTATTCAACCAGAGATAAGCTACAGGAGCTGCTACAAAGAGAGAAGTAAGTGTACCTATCACTACTCCCAAAATCATGGCGAAAGAGAAACTACGAATGCTATCTCCACCCAATAGCAAAATACTGATCAATACGATGAGCGTACTGAACGAAGTATTGATAGTACGTGCCAATGTGGTATTGAGCGATTCATTGAACAAATCAGCCTTGCTTCTATTGGGATACAAGCCACTGAACTCACGAATACGGTCAAAGATAACCACCTTGTCATTGATAGAGTAACCTATCGCAGTCAATATGGCACCTATGAATGTTTGGTCTATTTCCAAAGAAACTGGCAACCAGCCATAGCAGAGTGAGTAAGCACCCAAGATGAGAATAGTATCTACAGTCAAAGCCACTGTAGCACCTATACTATAAGCTATATTGCGGAAACGCAGCAATATATATGCACCAATAGCAATAAGAGCCAAGATCACAGACCAAATAGCCGAAGTCTTAATATCATCTGCAATACTTGGACCTACTTTTTGAGAACTGATAATAGAGCCACCTGCACGGTTATCTCTGTCTATAAAGACGTCCAAAGTAGTTCCTTCTCCCAAAAGTTTGCCATCACGAAGAGATTCGTAGAGGAATTTTTCTATATCTGCATCTATGGTAGGACTTTCTTCTGTGATACGATAGTTGGTAGTAACACGGATTGTACGTCCATCTGTTCCCAAGGCAATAGCCTGTACATTGGCATCACCTACCTTTTCTTGAAGCAATGCACGCACAGTTTCGGGTTGTACGTTTTGTTCAAACTGTACTACAAAGTTACGTCCTCCTGTGAAGTCAATACTTTGAGACAGTCCTCTTGTAGCGAAAGAAACAAAAGATACTGCTATAAATACAGCCCATACCATGAGTGCAGTTTTGATTCCACCGATGAAATTAAACTTGGTATTTTGGAGGAGATTTTCTGAAAATTTAGTAGTGAAAGAAAGACCTTGCCATTTATCACGGTTCAAGAAGTGTTCGTAAACGATACGTGTCAAGAACACTGCAGTAAAGAAGGACACCAAGATACCGATGATCTGTGTAGTAGCAAAACCACGGATAGGTCCTGTACCAAAGTTGAACAAGATGATACCTGTGATGATAGAAGTCAAGTTTGAGTCAAAGATGGCAGAGAAAGCATTGGAATAACCTGCTGCTACTGCATCTTTTACATTTTTACCCGCTCTCAGCTCCTCTTTGGTACGTTCGTAGATAAGCACATTGGCATCTACTGCCATACCGAGAGCCAACACCATACCTGCAATACCCGGCATAGTAAGTGCCGCTTGGAAAGAAGCAAGAATACCCAAGGTAAAGAAGATGTTTACAAGAAGTGCGCTATTGGCTACCATACCCGGTATAAAGCCATAAATCACACACATATAAACAGCCAAGACGATCAAGGCTACAACAAAAGACATCAAACCTTGGTTAATAGATTCTTGTCCCAAAGATGGGCCTACGATGTCTTCCTGTACGATGCGTGCCGGAGCCGGCATCTTTCCGGATTTAAGAACGTCTGCCAAGTCTTTGGTCATTTCCGGAGTAAAGTTACCACTGATACGAGATTGTCCGTTAGGGATTTCTCCGTTCACGTTTGGTGCACTGTACACGTAACCGTCCAAGACGATAGCGATAGCACGACCAACGTTTTGTTTAGTAAGTTGCGCCCAACGGCGTGCCCCATCTGAGTTCATAGTCATACCTACGCAAGGCTTATTGAATTCATCAAATTCATTACGGGCATCTACTATCACGTCTCCTTCCAATGGAGCACGTCCATTGCGTTCTGTAGATTTGATAGCATAGAGTTCAAAGAGTTGTCCGGTCTTGTCCATTTCGGAAGCACGTACCCCCCAAAGCAGTTTCAAATCACGTGGCAATACATCTGCTACGCCTTCCATTCGGAGTATACGATTTACTTCTGCCGTATCTTTTGCTAAGGCAAAACCTACCACAGCACCGCCACCACCTTGGTTAGGTGAGAAGATACTGAAGAGCGGGTGTTCCTTACGTAGCTGCTCATCTGCTACTTGAGAAGGAGCTTCTCCCTCTTTCTTCAGTGCATTGGCTATATCAATTTTCTTTGTAGTATCTGCAACAGCTTCTCCAACTGCTTTTTCTGCTTCCTTCGCAGCCATTTCTACTTCTGCTTTTACTACAGCAGTATCTACTTGCGCTGTCTGAGTTTCAGTTACAGATTCTTTTCTATTCAGGATATCACGAGCACGTGTATCTGCCGAAGCTATAGCAGGCAAGATCTCGGGTGCTGTATAAGTTTCCCAGAACTCAAGATTGGCAGAACCTTGGAGGAGTTTACGCACACGTTCCGGTTCTTTGATACCGGGAAGTTCTACCATAATACGTCCTATGCTACCTTCCAAAGCTTGAATGTTAGGCTGTGCTACACCGAAACGGTCTATACGCTGACGGATTACATTGAAAGAGTTATCTACGGCAGCCTGTATTTCTTCACGCAAAATTTTTTCTACTTCTGCATCTGTACTACGTACTGTAACACGATCCTTGAGTTGTTGTGTAGCGAAGAGTTCTGCCAATGAAGCATTGGGTGCCAATTGCTTATAATGACGAACAAAGAGGGTAACAAAATCGTCCTGACTGGTGATTTGTTCCTTGCTTGCTTGCGCAATGGCTTTGTTGAACACTTCGTCTTCTTTGTGATCTGCTAAGCTTTTCACTACATCGGGGACAGAGACTTCCAAGATAACGTTCATACCGCCTTTCAAGTCCAATCCTAAACCGATTTCCATCTCACGACATTCTTTGAACGAGTAAAGACCGAGGTACACTTTCTCATTTTGGATAGAATCGAGATAGTGTTGTGCGCCTTTAGGGTCTTGTTCTGCCTTACTCATATGATGACGAGTAACGAAAGAAAAAGACAAGTAAAAAACGCATGCTATGGTCAGCAATCCCGCAAAGAGTTTTACGAATCCTTTGTTTTGCATATTAGTTGTTTTATTTATTATATGTTCCGTCTTCTGTAGAGGTATACATGAAATCCAAAACCAAGCATCACCTCTCTTCTTTATTCAAGTTTGCAAATATAGCTCATTTCCATATTGACAGAAAAGCGTTTTTAAGTTTTTTTTATGATGACAAGCATATATACGCATAGAAAAAAGAGAAAGCTTCGTTCTTTCCCTGCTCCGGAAACTCCACTCCTTCCTATATAAACAGCATAAGCCACAATGCTACCAAGTAATACTACAATAATACTTGTTCTATGGAGTATCTTCAACATATATCTGCAACAACAATCGTGACGAGTACGCTATATGAAAAGAACATAAAGAAACTCCATCAATAAAACTACGGTCTATTCCTACTCGTTTTTCTCCATTTTCTAAAAATTTTACGTAGCGATAAAACTACACTTGTGTACGAAAGGAGTAACCCTCCCGTTAGGCAAAGAAGAATGAGTACCCACCATAGCCATGGGCGTGCAATAAGTGGTGCGAAAATCAAACTATGCAAACCTTGATAGAGAATCCTATATAAGCGACTATTTTCATCGTAATATTTTAATTCTCCTGTATATGGCTGAAGGTACAAAGAAGATAAATCTGCATCTTTCCCTTCTAATAAATAAACAGGAAGCAGCAAACCTCCTCTTCTATCAATATAATAATTATCGTAATGCGTAAGTAACTTTACAGAAGCATCTGTGCCCATAAGATTATGAGCAAAACAAGTTACTTCGGCTTCAGAGAGATTAAGCGGAACCAAGTTATTCCCTTGCAAACGTATGGCATAACTTCCTTTGGCTGTAAAAACTTCCCAATAAGAAATATCTCCCAAAGTGTGCCAACTGATCATTTTCGGTTGCTCATTTACATACATACGAATCAATTTATCTATCCATATAGATTCTTGGCGCTTGTCTATTTTTATCTGTTGCTGCTCCAATTTTCTTATCACACTACCATCTGCAGAAAACACACTCTGTGGCACCTCCCGAAAAGACATCATACCGCTGAAGATAAAAGACAGAACAGATAAGCCAAACACAAAACCCAATATATGATGCCAACGATAAATCCCTCGCTTATAAGGAATCTTCAATACACGAGAAGAACTGTAACTTTTCCAAAAGGAACACACCCCTATATAGATACCAGCCAAACACATAAGAGTACCAAGCGCAGCTATGACAATAATAGAAGCACTCCAGAGCTCCCGATGTTGTCTCAAAGATGAAAAATAAATCCAATGAGGAATAGCACCCATATAAGCCCAAAAACGACTACTACGTGTTGTTGCCTGAACTCCCTCTGCTGTCTGTGCAGCTACAGAAAGTTCTGTATGGAGACTGTCTGCATAAAAAAATCTATAAATAGGGAAAGTATATTCGTCTCGCTTATAAGGTACCCATGTATCCGGTTCATGAATTGTGTCTACACGTAAGATCGGAGCAGTAGAATAGCGTTGGGCATAAGCCAAAGCATCTGTATAATCTACAGATGGGAGCATTCTTGTTCCCATTGTACCTTTTTCTCCTTTCGTCTCCCAACTAAGCTGATAATCTCCCTTTTCTTTATGATGACTACGCAACGTAAGTGCAGTAATTCCTTCAGATGGAAGTAGGGAAAACAAGCTATCCAACCGACAAATGCGAATACTGTCTAAAGAAGCAAGAGTTTGCAGAGTTTTTATACGATCCGTCTTACTCATTCCGGGGAATGTATGGAATAGCATCACAAATCCAGATGCAAACCATATCAAAAAGAAGAGGCTGAGGATACTCCCCAGCACTCTATGTATTTTAAAGAAAAACTTACTCATCATAAGACGTAAGAAATACTAATGGTCGCATTACGTCCGGGACTTGGAATGTATTGTACATCATATAGTACATGTCGAGTATAATCCTTATCCAAAAGATTATCTGCATTAAGTTGCAAAGTCCAATTCCCATATTTATAAGCAGCCATCGCTTTCAGTATGGCATATCCCGGCATACTATATTCATTGCTTTCCGAAGTATAAAACTTACTCGCTGTTTCTACCCCTAAGCCTAAAGTAAGTTGTCCTTTTTTTGCTATATCCTTATCCCAAAATCCCCATGCTGTAAGCTTATGTTTAGGTGTATGCTCTACTGAATGCCCGTCGTTGCTGGCATACTTGCTATTAGCATTACTTGTGGCACGAACTCGTGCATCTGTATATCCATATCCCAATTCAAATCCGAGTTGTTGGCAAGGACGATACGTAGCATTCAATTCTACTCCTTTACTCACATATCCATCAACAAGTGCTCCACGACGTTTACCATTGTCCAAACGTCCCAAGTAAGAGTTCAGTTTATTATTCAAGGTAAGGTAAAATAATGCAGCATCCACACTCCATTTCTTTCCTATGCTTATATGAGTTCCTACTTCTATCTGATTTCCTTTCATAGGAGGTAATTTTGCCAGTTCATCTGCTCCCATTTCTTTTCCATTTGCATCAAGATAAGCCACTTCGGACGAAAGAGCTATTTTCTGTGGCTTATAGAAATTGGAGGTAGAAGCATAGAGGTTGATGTCCTTATTTATGTTATAAACCAATCCTGCACGATAAGTAAGTGCTACATTGCTCAAACTTTGTGTTCCTTTGCTATCGGTTATACGTTTTCCATCTGTATCAGACACAGTATAATCTCTTTGGAAATTATCCAAGCGTAAACCTAACAAAACAGCCCATTGTTTCCATTGCAAATAGTCTTGAGCGTAAAATCCATGCGTTTTGTCTATATATTGTTGTCCACGAGTAAACTTCCAAGTCATTTCTCCTTGATAACGTACAGGACGAAGCAATGTAATGTGATTTGTATAACCCACGCCACTCATATTTGCTCTATCGTATCGCATCATATCCATATATAGATAGTTGTAACCCAGCAGTAATTGGTGCTTACTTTCTCCTATATTGAATTTTCCATTTACCTCCAATTGGTTCTGTAAACTACGTGTAGTATAATCAAAAGCAAAACCTCCACGTTCCAAGGTGTTAAGATCCGTATATCGTTTCTTTCCATTATTGAGGAAATAATAAGGTGTGTCTTTAGTCGGAGTATCTGTACTTACCCAACCGTAGAAGTCCGTAGACATATAGCGTATATCATCGCTTGATAAATAAAGCTGCTCTGTAAGACGCCAATTATTGCCGAATCTATATTCATATTTGAGTTGTCCCGAGATATTCTTATGCCCCAAATCATCTTGTGAAAATCCGTGTACAGTTTCTCTGTTCAATGCAGGGTTTTGCTCTCCTGCGCGTACTACAAGACTATTATCACTTACGCGATAAGCATCTTGTGAATAACGTGGGATTCCATAATCCCCTCCATAATTATTCTTGTTTGCATAGAGAGAAAATTGTAGATAAGAACGAGTATTCATAAGCCATTTTGCCACAAAACTAGCGTTATATCCCTTGCTATAATTCTCACGCCAGCCATCACTTTTGAGAAGCTCTATATCTCCACGTAACAAGAGATGAGGAGAGACAGCTCCTGTAGCACCCGCACTCAAACGTAGAGTATTATAGCTACCATACGAGAGACGAGTATAAGCACTAGGTTTGCTTTGTACCGGCTTTCTTACCAAATTGATAACTCCACCTACTGCGGAATGTCCTTGCTGCATAGAAGCTGCCCCTTTGAGTACCTCTATACGTTCTACAGAACCTAATCCTGTGATAGGAGCGGATTGCCAGATAGTATGACGTTCATCTCTCATTCCATCGCTGATAAGCAAAGACTCATAAAACCCACGTAAATGAAACATATGAAAAGCTCCATACTGTCGATAACTGTGTACTCCCGGTATCTCTCTCAAAGCTTCACTCGCATCGTTATAACCTTTGATACGCAATTCTTTTGCAGAAAGGCTGTTTACGGTTATTGGAACTTGTTTGATAGGAGCTTCTATTTTACTAATAGCTGCAGGTCTTTTACTGCGTGCGGTAGTTACTACGACTTCGTCTATACGACGAATGCTATCTGTCACATTATTCTGTGCAAAGAGTAGCATAGGCATAGCCAAGACGCAAAAAGTGATTCTTTTCTTCATAAAATTGCGGTATTTATATTTTGTTATACAATAATGTGTAGTGTTCTGAAACGAAGCAGAAGCAAGAAATCTACATCGATACTATGCAGACCATATAAAAAAGAGCTACACTTTTATTCGGCTACAAAGATAGGAGAGAGTGCAAGTGAAATGACCCTATAAAATCGTAAAGTTTTCTAATGGACATCTCGCATACATACAAGAATAGAAATACCTGTCAAAATATCCAAGACAGGAAGCGAGCTACAAACTCCTTTTATACTTTACAGTGAAGATAGCAGAAAAAACCACGAAATAGGATAAAAACCTATGCCTAAAAGGATAGAGGAACGATCGCAGAAAGTAAGACAAGAATCCGAGAACAGTTACTCCTCATAAATAGAGGATTCAATCGGCGACTAAAAATAGATAGTTCAACGAATCTCACTTAAACATAAACATATAGTAAAAAACATCTCAGAAAAGTTGTAGTTTTTTTGAGGTGTATTATTCTCCTTATTGATGTTCTTTATTCTCAACCTGCTCAAAAACATAATCAGATAGTACGTCTACCAGAAGTCTATTCCACGAGCGAGTTTAAATAGACTTCCACTATAGTTTATATAAACTTCCACTGCTGTTTACATATTTCGTAGTACGGAATAAACTTGGTTACAAATCATTAAAGAAAAAATTTGGAAAGTAGAAAAACTAAAAATATATTTGTCAAGTTAAAAAATCTAATCAGCCATGAAATATTTGTATAGACACCGGAAAACTTGGCTTTTCATGGCTATTTGTGGACTTCTTTTAGTACATTGTACACTACAAGAAACCCCGCAAATGCCACAAAAAAGCACAGAAAGCTACTTATGGTGTAGCAAAAGAGAACTTGCTCCTTTCATAGAATGGGTTAGGGAGAAGGAAGTAACCAACCCATTCATAGAGAGTATGGTAATACGTATAGGTAAACCTATGTGGGACTATGCAGACATAGAGCATATAGGAGGAGATACATTTATCTTTGTACCATTACATCATCATCGGTATGGAAGAAGTATTCATGCTATTTGGTTCTTCTATAAGAATAAAGACGGGGACATTTATCAAAGCATCAGAAAGAAAACAGACGAAGATGTCATTCTCTATGACCAAGCATGGCTTTGTGGGTACTTTAGTTACAAAGTATTTGGAAAAGAAAACGCAGAACATGTTATGTTCCAGCCTGCAAGACAGTCCAGAGCATGGGTTGAAGTAGAAACTTGTTGGGACGCTTATATAGGAGCGGGAGAAAACACTCCTGTAGAAGACTATGCTTACAAAGGGCGACGTTGTAAATCCAGAACGTTCTGGGTAGAAATCAGTTCTATAACGGAGCCCGATGAATATGGAGGAGGTAGTGGAGGATCTCCCAATCCATCAGACGGAGGAGGTGGAGGTTGGAATCCTCCTACAGAAACTCCAGCAAAGATTCCAACCCAGCTAAAAAAACTCATCAAAAGCAACAACAATTTAACTGATGAGGATATGAAAAAATTAGAGAAAGCTTGGGAAAAACTACAGGAGGACTGTTTCTCTAAGTCTTTCTTAAAGCACTTAGAGGACAAGAAATTTGCAGTAAACGAGGTGCGCATCCTTGATGAAAAAATGGGGAACTCCTCCTATAGCAAAAAAGGATACTTATCCTTTCAAAATGATGAATTTATTACTCCTGAAATTTTGTTTCACGAGCTATTTCATCTCTATCAATACAA
The DNA here is from genome assembly GCA_022764505.1 of Phocaeicola sp. Taxonomy (GTDB): domain Bacteria; phylum Bacteroidota; class Bacteroidia; order Bacteroidales; family Bacteroidaceae; genus Phocaeicola. The sequence goes on from JALEQJ010000046.1 coordinate 18,514, forward strand.
AACCCATAAAGATAAAATAAATTCCAGTCAAATAGGTTGGATGGAATATGAGCGTGCCATATTTGCAGACATTTGTAATTATATTAAAACAGCGCAAATCATATATGAAGAGAAAAAAGTTGAAGATACACAAGCAGATTCAATAAAAACTAGTATAAAAAACAGGTTCTGGAGATATAAAGATGATAACTCATTGATCAAAGATTATGCCTCAGACAAGCAAAGAGATGATTATTTTGTATGGTTAGACTCTATCACTCAACAAGGATTTACCTACCCCACCTCACACCTCACTGACAATGAAATCAAGCATTTTCTTGAACTATATAAAGTTTCTCTTCCTCACTATATTAGAATATACACGTATGACGCAAAATTTTCATTCCACTCTATAAGAAACATTATGAAAGTGCTATCTACTAAATGTAATCAAAACAAGACATTATGAAAACCCTAAAAAACTACAGATACTACACAGCAATAGCATGTGTACTATGCCTTACAGCTTATTTTTCTACACTCCATGCACAGAAAGACAAGCAAGTAAGCTATTACCAAGGCAAAGAAAATAAGTACGAAATTATTGACTATAAATACGGAACATTAGAAATCAAAAACGTAAAAAACAAAATCAAAAGAACTGACAATGAATACTCTACAGAGTATGTTTACTTTGTGGACGACAGACCATACAGGGACATAGTAGACGAAATTATATTCACACATCTTAAGCCCTATATCACAACTGAGGTGATGAATAGGGAAAAAACAAGATTTGAACTGCGCATACTATTGGATACCACAGGGAAACTCAAAGAAATAGAATTCTACGTAGGTAACCAACTAAACCTACCCTATTCTGTATGCGAGGAAATAGAAAAAGCCATATTTGCTGCCATCAAGTATATCAAAGCAGAAAGCACCCCAAGGTACAGAAAGTACTTTGGAACACCGGACAACGCGAAAATGACCTATATCGGGTTCCCACACTTTGTGAACATATGGGAAATTTACAGAAGTAACACTCCGGAGGAATACAAGGAACTCAGGTTCCGTTCTCTATATAAAGAAGGGGATAGGATAAATGAAGAAAGATGGAGAAGACTTTTACGATGAAAACCCTAAAAAACGACAGGTACTGCATAGCGATAGCATGTGTACTATGCCTTACAGCTTACTTTTCCACACTCCATGCACAAAATGATGAGCAAATAAGCTATTACCAAGGCAAAGAAAATAAGTACGAAATCATCGACTATAAATACGGAACATTAGAAATAAAAAACGTAAAGAACAGAATCAAAAGAACTGACAATGAATATCCTACGGAGCGTTTCTATTTTGTGGACGACAAGGGATACAGGGACATAGTAGACGAAATCATATTCACACATCTAAAACCTTATATCACCGCAGAAATAATGGATCTAGAGAATACAGATTTTGAACTACGCATACTATTGGATACCACAGGAAAACTCAAGGAAATAGAATTCTACGTAGGTAACCAACTAAACCTACCTTATTCCGTATGCGAGGAGATAGAAAAAGCCATGTTTGCTGCCATCAAGTATATCAAAGCAGAAAGCACCCCAAGGTATAGAAGGTACTTTGAAACACCGGACAACGCGAAAATGACCTACATCGGGTTTCCACACTTTGTGAATATATGGCAGATTTACAGCAGTAACACTCCGGAAGAATACAAGGCACTTAGGTTCCGTTCTCTATATAAAGAAGGGGATAGGATAAATGAAGAAAGATGGAGAAGACTTTTACGATGAAAACCCTAAAAAACGACAGGTACTACATAGCGATAGCATGTGTACTATGCCTTACAGCTTACTTTTCCACACTCCATGCACAGAATGATGAGCAAATAAGCTATTACCAAGGCAAAGAAAATAAGTATGAAATAACCACCAATAAATACGGAACATTAGAAATAAAAAACGTAAAGAACAAAATCAAAAGAACTGACAATGAATATCC
>JALEQJ010000010.1 GCA_022764505.1 Phocaeicola sp.
CCATTCTTGATTATCAAGGTACCAACGTACAGTTTTTTCTATACCTTCCTCAAATTGGAGAGATGGTTCCCAACCGAGTTCTTTCTGTAGCTTAGTGGAATCTATAGCATAGCGAGCATCGTGTCCGAGACGGTCTGTAACGTATGTTATCAGCTCCAGTGAATGCCCCTCCGGATTTCCCAAGAGGCGGTCTACAGTTTTGATAACAACTTTGATTATATCTATATTCTTCCATTCATTGAAACCACCGATGTTGTAAGTATCATTTATTTTACCTTCGTGGAAAATAACATCTATCGCACGTGCGTGATCTTCTACGAACAACCAGTCTCGTACATTCTCTCCTTTGCCATATACCGGGAGAGGTTTGCGATGACGAATATTATTGATGAACAAGGGGATCAATTTCTCCGGAAACTGATAAGGACCATAATTATTTGAACAGTTGGTTACGATAGTCGGCAAACCGTATGTATCATGATAGGCACGTACAAAGTGGTCTGAAGATGCCTTTGATGCAGAATATGGTGAGTGAGGATTATATTTTGTAGTTTCATAGAAGAAATCATCGCCATATGCCAAGTGATGTTCCGAAGAAGAGGCGGTAGTAGAAAATGGGGGTTCTACACCTTCTGGGTGGTTCATAGAGAGCGCACCATACACTTCATCTGTAGAAATATGGTAAAATTTCTTGCCTTCGTATTTCTCAGGCAGACTTTCCCAATAAAGCTTAGCTGCTTGGAGAAGAGCCAGCGTTCCCATCACATTTGTTTTTGCAAAGGTGAATGGATCTTTGATAGAACGATCTACGTGGCTTTCTGCTGCGAGGTGGATAATACCATCTATTTTCTCATCTTGCATCAGCCGGTAGAAAGCGTCAAAGTCGCAAATATCCATCTTTACGAACTTATAATTGCTTTTGTTCTCTATATCTTTAAGATTAGCAAGATTTCCTGCGTATGTGAGTTTATCAAGATTGATGATGTTATACTCGGGATATTTGTTTACGAAAAGGCGCACTACATGGCTACCTATAAAGCCTGCGCCACCTGTAATTATAATGTTTCTTTTTGCCATAATGGTTTACTGTTTTTGCAATAGGTTGTTGGATTTGTAAGGAACCTTTTTATTGCTATTCAAATTCGGGATAAAGTGTTGTATTGTAATCAAACGGCGAATCAAAATCCTTTAAGCAGAGATGTTTAGTGTCTTTCTCTGATAATAATGCCTTGTTTGTAGGTATCTGCCAATCAATACCAAGACTTTCGTCTTTGATATTGATTCCTCCATCGGCTTCAGGTGCATAAAAGTTATCACATTTATATTGGAAAATAGCCGTTTCACTCAAGACTACAAAACCGTGTGCAAATCCTCTTGGTATAAAGAATTGACGATGATTTTCTGCAGAAAGTTCTACAGCTACATGTTGTCCGTAAGTAGGTGAGCCCTTACGAATATCTACAGCTACATCTAATACAGTTCCTTGTACGCATCGTACTAATTTACTTTGTGCAAACGGAGGGCGTTGGAAATGTAAACCACGCATTACCCCGTAGCTGGACATACTTTCGTTGTCCTGTACGAAGTTGATCTTTTGTACTTTTTCCTGAAATTCTCTCTGTGAGAAGCTTTCAAAAAAATATCCACGAGAATCCTTGAAAACCGTAGGTTCAAGAATAACTAATCCTTCTATTGCTGTTTTGATTACTTCCATCGTTATTCCAAATTGGGTTTACCTGTTTCTTTTAGTTCGTTTACTACTTTGAGTAGATATTGTCCATATTGGTTCTTGAGCATAGGTTGAGCCAATTCACGCATGCGTTCTTCGGAAATCCAGCCTTGACGAAAAGCGATGCCTTCCAAACAAGCCACTTTCAAGCCTTGGCGTTTTTCCAATACTTCAATATAGGTTGATGCTTCAGAAAGAGAATCGTGGGTTCCTGTATCAAGCCATGCAAAACCTCTCCCCAGAGTTTGTACTTTTAACTCTCCGTCTGCAAGAAAATGTTGATTGACTGTAGTGATTTCATATTCACCTCGCGCAGATGGTTTGATATTTCTGGCTACTTCTACCACTTTGTTAGGATAAAAATACAAACCTACTACAGCGTAGTTTGATTTAGGCTGAACAGGCTTTTCTTCTATAGAGAGACACATACCGTTATTGTCAAATTCTGCTACACCGTAACGTTCGGGATCGTTTACCCAATAGCCAAACACTGTAGCTTTCTTTTCTTCATTAGCAGCACGAACAGCTTCTTTAAGCATGGCTGTAAAACCTGCACCATGGAATATATTGTCGCCTAATACCAAACAAACACTATCATTGCCAATGAAATCAGCCCCAATAGTAAATGCTTGTGCCAGTCCGTCGGGGCTGGGTTGCTCTGCATATTCAAAATGTACACCATAATCGCTACCATCACCCAACAGACGTTTGAAACCTGGAAGGTCGTGTGGAGTAGAGATAATCAGAATATCTCTAATACCCGCCAGCATTAAGACTGAAATAGGGTAGTAGACCATCGGTTTGTCATAAATGGGCATCAATTGCTTTGAAATACCTTTTGTGATAGGATACAAACGTGTGCCGCTACCACCGGCGAGGACAATTCCTTTCATAGATTATATATAATAGATGATGTATTTATTCTTTTTGTTTGCTTGGATAAAATTGCTTATACCATTCTGCGAATTTGCGAAGTCCTTCTCGTAAAGGAGTATGAGGCTTGAACCCAAAATCTTGTTCTAATGCAGAAGTATCCGCATAAGTTACAGGCACATCTCCTGCTTGCATCGCAACAAGTTCTTTGTGTGATTCAAAGTCATAATCTTGCGGAAGTACTCCTGCTGTAATCAGCTCTTCTTGCAGAGTTTGGACGAAGTCCAGTAAATTTTCAGGTTTACTGTTACCTATATTATAGACTTTGTAAGGTGGAATGGGTAAACCATCTTCCCCATTTACTTTTTCCGGTGCATGTTGCATAATGCGAACAACTCCCTCTACAATATCATCTATATAGGTAAAGTCTCGTTTACAATTACCATAATTGAAGATTTGAATCTTTTCACCTCCAATCAGCTTATTGGTAAAGCCGAAATATGCCATATCAGGACGTCCACAGGGACCATATACAGTAAAGAAGCGTAACCCTGTGCTGGGAATATTGTAGAGTTTACTATACGCATGAGCCATTAACTCATTGCTTTTCTTTGTTGCAGCATAAAGACTCACAGGATTATCCACTTGGTCATCTACACTATATGGCACTTTCTTGTTACTACCATAGACACTGGAGGAAGAAGCATACACCAAATGTTCCACTTCGTAGTGACGACAAGCCTCCAATATATTGTAAAATCCAATCAGATTACTTTCTATATAGGTGTCTGGATTGGTGATAGAATAGCGAACTCCTGCTTGTGCTGCTAAGTTCACGACAATTTGTGGCGCATATTTCTTAAAGATATTTTCAACGACACATTTGTTGGCAATGCTATCTTTGATAAGTATAAAACGATTACCGTAGCTTGATAATTCTTCTATACGTGCATCTTTCAAACGGACATCATAGTAATCTGTGATACTGTCAATACCGATAATTTTTACCCCATCAAAATCTTTGAGTAAACGTTTTACAAGATTTGCTCCAATAAATCCGGCTGCACCTGTTACTAAAACAACCTTTTCGTTTATATTGATATTGTATGTAACCATAACGTTTAATCTCTTAGGAATATATCGCGTGTATAGACAATTTCTTTTACATCATCAAGACTTGTGTCATAGCGATTGGCAATGATTGCCTGACTCATCTGCTTGAATTTTGAAAGATTATTTACGACTTTATTGCCAAAGAAAGTAGTTCCATCTTCCAATGTAGGCTCATAAATAATGATTTCTGCACCCTTTGCCTTGATGCGTTTCATTACTCCCTGAATAGAACTCTGACGGAAATTGTCGGAATTACTTTTCATAGTTAATCTATATACGCCTATGACCACTTGTTTCTCTTTTGCTGCATCGTAACTGCTATTTGCTTCATAAGCACCAGCCAGTTCTAAAACTCGTTCTGCTATAAAATCTTTACGAGTACGATTACTTTCTACGATGGCTGTCATCATATTTTGTGGAACATCTGCATAGTTAGCCAAGAGTTGCTTAGTATCTTTAGGCAGGCAATAGCCTCCATATCCGAATGACGGATTATTATAATGAGTACCAATACGAGGATCAAGACCTACACCCTCAATAATGGCTTTTGTATCTAAACCTTTCATCTCTGCGTAGGTATCCAGTTCGTTGAAATAACTGACGCGCAAAGCCAAATAGGTATTCGCAAAAAGTTTTACAGCCTCAGCTTCTTTCAAACCCATATAGAGGACATCTATATTTTCTTTCAGAGCTCCTTGTTGAAGCAGTGTCGCAAACGTACGAGCGGCTTCTGCCAAATGATTGCCTGCAATAGATTTGATGGCTTCATTCTCTTCACCGAACAGTTCTATCATCTTAGGATAGCCTACGATGATACGGCTTGGATAAAGATTATCGTACAAAGCCTTACTTTCTCGTAAGAATTCCGGAGAGAATAATAAACGGAATTTACGATCTTTATCCCAACCTTGCTCTTTGAATCTTTGGGCATATTTGACATAGAGAGAGCGACAATAGCCTACAGGGATAGTGCTTTTGATAATCATCGTAGCGTCAGGATTAACCTCCAAAACTAGGTCTATAACACTCTCTATGTGATGTGTGTCAAAGAAGTTTTTCTGAGGGTCATAGTTCGTAGGTGTTGCAATCACTACAAACTGCGCATCTTTATAGGCTTCCTGCGCATCTAACGTAGCTCGTAAATTTAGCTCCTTTTCTGCAAAGAATTTCTCAATGTACTCATCTTGAATAGGTGATATGCGTTTGTTTATTTTCTCTACTTTGTCAGGAAGCACGTCTACAGCTACCACCTCATTGTATTGAGCTAAAAGTGTGGCTATTGAAAGCCCTACATATCCTGTACCAGCTACTGCTATTTTCATTGTCTTATCGAAGTCTTTACTAGTTGTCCCTTTATGAGTAAAAGTATATTATGGAGCCATTTATGCCAAAGTCTCCTCTCTTATTAGTTTTGAAATAGAACTTATTCTATTTTCGTATGTGGTATTTATGTCCTGTAATATATTGTCTGCTTATTTCTCAAGTCTACCGGCATGTAAAGTAGATAGCTCTTTTATGAGAAAAATACATGTCCTTGCAAAAATATAAAAAAGACCTCAAACGATGGGCTTTTTTTATTGATAAAATTTGCGTAAAGAGCTGCGCGGGTTAAGTGATAATACCGTCTTTTATAAAATTCTTTCTTGTGTGTATATGAATGTTTTATGGCTGTTTATGAAAAAAGTGTATCAAGCTGTTATTGCTTGATACACTTTTATTGGTTGAGAAGAAAGTGATGACTTATTTGTTCTCTTCTTCTTTGAACCAGCCTGCGTACATCAGATAACCGTTTGCTATTTTCTGATTGAGTTCTTTGCTTTGTGCCGGGTCTACTTCTTTCACAAACTTAGCAGGTACGCCAGCCCAGAGTGTATTGGGGGGAATGACAGTGTTTGCTAGAACTAAGGCTCCGGCTGCCACAATAGCTCCTTCGCCCACTACTGCATAATCCAGTATGGTAGAACCCATACCGATGAGGGCGTTGTCTTTTACACAAGCTCCGTGTAAAGTTACATTGTGTCCTATGGTTACATCATTTCCTATTTCTACTACACTCTTTTCGTAAAGTGTATGGAGTACCGAGCCATCTTGTACGTTTACTCTGTCTCCCATACGAATGGAATTAACATCGCCACGTAAGACTGCATTGAACCAAATGCTGCAATCTCTTCCCATAACTACATCTCCTACGATAGTGGCATTTTCTGCCAAATAACAATTCTCACCGATGACGGGTGTAAAGCCTCTCACTGATTTTATAAGTGCCATATATGTTTTTTATTAATTAAATAGCCGAAGTAGCTTCTTTCAGCCAAGTACATTCTTCTTTATCCAAATAAGGAGAAAGACGACGGTAGACTTCGGTATGATAGTGGTTGAACCATTCTTTTTCTTCTGTGGTAAGCATCTCTGTGCAGATGGGTGTTTTGTCTATAGGGCATAGTGTCAGTGTTTCAAAACGAAGAAATTTTCCAAATTCACTTTCTCTATCCCGCACTGCCAATAAGATGTTTTCCGTTCTGATACCGTGTTTGCCTGCTCTATAGATACCCGGCTCATTGGTTACTGTATAGCCCGCAAGAATAGGCGCAGGTACATTGTTCATACGGATTTGATGAGGACCTTCGTGTACATTGAGATAATGCCCTACGCCATGTCCTGTACCATGTCCATAATTGATACCCTCTTTCCACATAAACTGTCTTGCCAAAACGTCTAATTGTGTGCCACAAGTACCTTCTATAAAAGAGGCTTGAGAAAGAGCGATAAAGCCTTTGAGCACGAGTGTATAATCTCTTTTTTCTTCTTCTGTCAAGGTTCCTACGGCAATGGTGCGGGTGATGTCTGTAGTTCCGTCTACATATTGGGCACCACTATCCAATAGGAGTAAACCTTTGGCTTGTATATGTGCATATTGTGTAGGGGTAGCACTGTAATGTACTATTGCTCCATTGGCACCATATCCTGCTATGGTGTGGAAGCTGGCTCCTTTGTAGAAGGGAGATTGTGCTCTGAAACTTTCCAGCTTTTCACTCACACTGATTTCTGTTTCTGTTCCTTTGGATACAGCAGGCAAGAGCCATCTCAAGAATTTCACCAAGGCTACACCATCTCTTTCCATTGCAGAACGGAAACCGGCTATTTCTATGGCATTCTTTTCTGCTTTGAGTGGAGGGATTGGGGAGGGGTGAACGACGGGTGTTTTCCCCATACTTAGGAGAGCTTGTTTCAGTTTATAATTGGCTGTTCCTGCTATGTACACGTATTTCTCAGGCAGGGCACTTATACCTGTGAAAATCTCAGCATACGGGCGTACCATAATATGGTTTTCTTGCAAGTAGGCTTTTATGCTATCTGTGAGCTTGTTTTCGTCTACGAAGAGTATGGTGTGCCGATTGTCTATATAGAGATACGCCATAAATACAGGATTGTAAGGCACATCGTTGCCACGCAAGTTCAGTATCCACGCAATCTCGTCCAAAGCAGTGATGATGATGGCACCGTTGGGATTTTGAGTGGAGAGAAAAGAATGAATACGAGTTATTTTTTCGTCGGCTCCTATGCCTGCGTAACGCAGTTCTTGTAAATGTATTTTTTCTGTAGGAATAGCAGGTTGGTCTGTCCAAATGCCTTTTACCAAATTTCCTGTATCTTCTACAGTTATATTTTTTGTAGCCAAATGTTGAGATAAACTCTCTATATAAGCTACGGTGTTCACTTCTCCATCAAATCCTACTTTATTTGTAGCTTGTAGGACTTCTGTGAGCCATGTGGTGATAGACGGAGTTTCGGATAATCCATCTTTTTGTAGAGTGATGCCTGTTCCTTCCAATTGTTGTGTGCCTTGCAGATAGTAGCGAGCATCTGTCCAGAGTGCGGCTTTTTCCTCTGTAACTACGAGTGTACCTGCAGAGCCGGTGAAACCGGAGACCCACTTACGTATTTCCCAGTGCTTGGGAATATATTCTCCGGCATGTGGGTCTGTACTGGGTATGATGTAGGCTTGTACGCCTACCTCTTTCATTTTCTTTCTTAGTGTGCTGAGTCTTGCTTGTATATCTTCTTTCATGTGTATTATATTAGGGAAAGATCCTTTATAAAGTATCGTATTGAGGAGAGAAAGTATCTCCATCACGTATATCTCCTGTGGTAAGCCCTTTTTTGAGCCATCTCATACGTTGTGCAGAAGTACCATGGTTGAAAGCATCCGGAACGGTGTAACCTTGGGCTTTTTGTTGTAGATAGTCATCTCCTATACGAGAGGCTACATTCATTCCTTCTTCTATGTCTCCATCTTCTATAGATTGGAACATCTTATTGTCATGATATGCCCAAAGCCCTGCGTAGAAATCTGCCTGTAGTTCCAAACGTACACTGATACGATTTTTTTCTTTTTCACTTACACGGCTCATTTGTTCATGTGCTTGTTGGAGGGTTCCTAACAGGTATTGTACATGATGTCCTACTTCGTGAGCAATGACATAAGCATAAGCAAAATCTCCATCTGCTCCTAACTGTTTTTTCATCTGTGTGAAGAAAGAAAGGTCTATATAAACTGTCTGGTCTGCAGAACAATAAAAAGGTCCCATAGAAGAGCTTGCTCCACCACAACCGGACTGTACGCTACCTGTGAAAAGTACGAGTTTAGGGGCCTCATATACACGTCCTAATTTCTTAAATTCTGCTGTCCAAATATCTTCTGTTCCTGCCAATATCTTTTTGGAGAAAACAGCTATTTCGTTTTCTTCTGCGGTAGGTTCGTATGTACTTCCTGCTTGTGTCATAGAACCAAGGTCTGCTTGTTGGAGGACAGAGAGAGGATTTCCTCCCATAAGCCATGTGATCAGTCCCATAATGACCAAGCCACCTATTCCCATTGTTCCTACAGCTTTTCTTGTGCCACCTCTTCTGCGGTCTTCCACATTGGAGCTTTCTCTTCTTCCGTCTAATTTCATATTCTATTGTTTTTGTGATGATATTTACTTTTTCTTTTTTCCGGATAGTTTCTCTAACAACTGTTTGTTGAGTTTCTTTATTTCTTGTGGTATATCAGGAAAGGAATAAGAAAAGTTATTCTTACTTATAAATTCGCCCAGTAGTTCCTTTAGGTTGGATATGTTTATGGGTGTAGTTACTATCGTAGGAATGACCACCTTCAATCCTTGTGGAATGATGTTTACTTCCAAGTTCTTCCCCCCCTCTATAGGGTCTCCATCAAAGTGGTAAACGCCGGGTTTTTCTCTTCTGATGATGATTTTTTTTCCTTTGAGTTGTTTGATATGGGAGTTCTGGTCTATCATTCTATTGAATAGCTGGAAGGAAAGGGTCGGTATGTCCAACGCTGTAAAAGGTTCTAAGATAATAATATCCAATTCTCCGTCCGATAAGGAGGCGCGAGGAGCTATATACGCATTGTTCCCATACTGTGAAGCATTGGCGCAAGCTATGAGAAACGCTTTGTAATGTGTGATGCCGTTTTCGTCTTCTATCTCGTAAGTTTCCGGTTGATAAGACAGCCAATTGGTGAGGGTATTTTCCAAATAACTGAGAGGACCTCTTTTGCCGGACTTGGCAAAGGTCATACTTACGAAAGCATCAAATCCTACTCCACAAGTGCAGAAGAAAGGTCGTCCTTCTATAGTCCCATAATCTATGAGGGTAGTTTCTCCTGTAAAAATGGCATCTATCGCTTGTTTCCCATCTAATGGGATATGTAAATGTCTTGCCAATCCATTCCCGGAGCCGCAAGGCACTATGCCCAAGGCTGTTTCTGTATGTATCAAGGCTCTACCTATTTCATTGATAGTTCCATCTCCTCCCACAGCTACTACGATGTCTATATCTTTTAATGTAGCTTCTTTTGCCAATTCAAATGCGTGCCCGGCATAAGCAGTTTGGCAAATTTCTATTTGGAAGTGGGGAAGTTTGGACTTTATTTTTTCAATATATTGAATGAGTTTCTTCTTACCCCTTGTTCCGGAGATAGGATTGATAATAAATCTTACACTTGTCATACATATTCTGAGTTGTTCGCAAAAGTAGTGCAATTCGGTAGCTTAGTGCCTAAAAGTTGCACATTTTTCTTGTAAATATGCATTTTTCGGGTGGCAAAGTAGTACCAATGAAGTATTTGTATATCTTTGCACAACAAAAATAGGAAAATGAAATGATGAAGACGTGCTTCATCTATAGAAAACCTATTAAGTTTTTAAGTAAAAAATATGGGATTATTGCAAGAAAAGCTGAGCAAGTTCAGATTGCCACAGCACTATATGGAGCAAGGGGTTTATCCTTATTTCCGTGAGATAGTAAGTGCGCAAGACACAGAGGTGATGATGGAAGGCAGGAAAGTCTTAATGTTCGGTTCAAACTCTTATTTAGGGCTTACACATGATGAACGTATCATAGAAGCAGCAGTAGAAGCTACTCGTAAGTATGGAACAGGCTGTGCCGGATCACGTTTCTTGAATGGAACGCTTGACCTTCATGTACAATTAGAACGAGAATTAGCAGAATTTGTAGGAAAGGACGATGCTTTAGTTTATTCTACAGGTTTTACCGTGAATGAGGGCGTAGTTTCTTGTCTTACTGATCGTAATGACTACATTATTTGCGATGATAGAGATCATGCTTCTATTGTAGATGGAAGACGTTTATCTTTCTCTACTCAGCTCAAATTTAAGCACAATGATATGGCTTCTTTGGAAAAAGAATTGGCAAAATGCCGTCCGGAAGCTGTGAAACTGATAGTGGTAGACGGAGTATTCTCTATGGAAGGAGATGTAGCAAACCTACCGGAAATAGTGCGTTTGAGTGAGAAATACAATGCCAGTATCATGGTAGACGAAGCACACAGTATAGGAGTCTTCGGTAAGCAGGGTCGTGGTGTCTGCAATCATTTTGGACTTACAGACAAGGTAGATGTCATTATGGGTACTTTCTCTAAGTCTTTGGCATCTATAGGTGGATTTGTGGCGGCAGATAGTGATACTATAAATTGGCTTAGACACAATTCACGTTCTTATATCTTCTCTGCCAGCAATACGCCTGCTGCTACAGCTGCCGCACGTGCTGCACTACAAATTTTGAAGACAGAACCGGAACGTATAGAGAACTTATGGAAGATAACAAATTATGCTTTGAATGTTTTCCGTGAATTGGGCTTTGAGATAGGTGAAACGGAAAGCCCTATTATACCACTCTATGTAAGAGATGTGGAAAAAACGTTCTATGTTACACAAATGGCTTTCGAAGAAGGTATATTTATCAATCCTGTTATACCTCCTGCTTGTGCACCACAAGATACTTTGGTACGTTTGGCACTTATGGCTACCCATACCAAGGAACAGGTAGACTGTGCCGCAGAAAAGCTATTGAAGTGTTTCAAGAAATTGGACATCATAAAGTAAGAAATTAAACTCACAAAGATGATAATAAAGGTCATACCATATTTTTGGTATGACCTTTTACTCTTTTTATAGTCCTATAGTGCTGTATTTCTTTTCTAAAAATTACTGTTGTCATTTTTGTCTTAGTCCTCTTGGACCGTGGCATGTATTAGTATAGAATACTTTATTCCCTTTTTGTCATGCCTTGTATCCAAGTGCTCCATAATCTAAAAGTAGACGCTAATAGAAAAGAATCCACCGTGTAGGTTACTTTTCTTAGGATAGAAATCATCAAATCGTTTGTTGTCATAAATAAGCTCACGACGCATAGAAAACACATCCAGTGTTGAATATTGATATCCGGTTGATATACTTATATTATCAAGATTTAGGCTAAAGCCTATTTTACAATCAAAAGCATACCATTTTCCTTTATTCGTGCTGGTATTTCTAACATCATTTTCAATTCCGTAATTGTCCAACAGATAAATGGAAACGTTGCAATAAGGTATGTTCATCATAAAGCCGGGCTCCAGGAACATTTTGAGTTCACCATCAGAAATTTTCATCAATGTAGGAGACACAATATGTAAAGATGGGTGCAGATAGATATTCTTTATGTTTTTATAATCATCGGCTATGATCCAGCTGTTCCCTTTTGGAACACCTTCAACAGTAAATTGTTTCCACATACCTATTGAAGTTCCGATTCCAACATAAGGAGAAACCATGTAATGATAAGAAATATCTACTTGCCATGTATAATGCGAGGTCAACTCTCCTCCAACAGAGATTCTATTTCTTTCAAAGGATTTCTCATTCTGGGCTCTAACTATTAACGCATAGGTTATTAAACTAAGAAAAAATATGATTTGTCTCATAATATATAAGTGAAATGTGGGAATAAACATACGTAAATAAGATGTATTATATTTGACTTATGTATTATTTAACAACGAGATGACATCAATGTTTTTTATTTTGAAAGAGATGGTTATTAGAATGATAGGGGTTAAATTTTAATTGTTTTTCTTGTTTATATGGCATTCTGTATATCTTTGCAACCGTATTTTTATAAAAATAAACTTGAGATTTTATGTCAGGTGCAAGAAGTCTTCCTGTAAAACGAATGAAAGGTGGTTGCATTATTTTAGCAGGAAAGATAAATGGGACTTGGGGTGGTATGAAAATCTCTAAAAAATAACTTTATTATGAAGAATTTTTTTACAATATTTCTGTTGCTTGGTATTTCTTGTATGGCATTTGCCCAAAAGAAAACGTTCCAAATAGAAACAGGTCTTACCTATCCGATAGGATTGGAAAAAGACGGAAACAAAGAAAATCATATAGGTTTTTATGCAAATGGGATATATAATTTCTCTAATAGTCCACTGAGTGCTAAACTTAGACTCAGCTATGATAGTTACACAGTGGTAATGAATGAATATTCCAATTCGCCTTTCAATGGAAGATCTGTTGTTATATTGCCTTCTATCAATTATAATTTCCCAATATCATCACAAGTAGAATTTTATGCAGGTGCAGGTGTTGGAATTACTCTTGATAATATGGATAGAGGTGTATTTAATAATGGAAAGAAATGTCATACTGTATTTGCTCCTCAATTAGGAGTTAATGTAATAAAGCATTTCAATATATCCGCCCAATATAACATTACACATAAGGACTTCTCCAGATTGATGTTAAGTATCGGATATATTTTTTAAGAGGCTCATTTATATAAAGAAAGCTCCAATAGTCGGTAATAGACTATTGGAGCTTTCTTTATATAAATGGATTCATAAGATTCTATCTATTTCTTTAGACTATATGAGCATATTATTCTACCTATAGCTGTTTTTTATAATACTCCCCAATAAACGCAGTTGCTCGTATACATTATTTCTTAGTGTAGTTTATATGTTCTTCAATGGAAGTTTATATAAATCGTGTCATAGTTTATGTATTTCGTGGTACGGAATAGAAATTACCCTTTTGGGTATTGTGAAGCGAAACATAAGGAAAGACCTTTGTAGCATCAATGAATCAATAATTAAATAGGAGGATTTATGAAACGCTATGAGCAGAACAGGATTTACATATCCACAGAAGCACAAGCACGTATCAGGGAGTTCCGAGTGCTGATAGTAGGTATGGGTATGGGGAGCAGTATAGCAGAAACTATGCTAAGAATGGGTTTTGAACGCATCACATTAGTAGATACAGCAATAGTAGAAGCACAGCTCTTGTCTTACGAGAATTTTACAATGATAGATGTTGGGATACCCAAGGTGGAAGCACTGAGGACACGTTTGCTCAGTATTAACCCGGATGCTACTATTGTAGTACACGCAGAGAAACTTTGCGAGGAAGGTATCTCTATGTTAGTCCATAAAAACGATGTTATCATAAACTGTCTGCCTCTTTCTGATGAATTTACTTTGGTGTGGGATAGCATCGCTACAGAGCAAGGACTGTATGTTTTGCACCCTTGCAACATAGGTTTTGCTGTGGCAGTTATGGTTATAAAGCCGGGAGGAACTTCATTGACGAATGTCTGTTCTGTACGTGAAATGCGAAGTTTGGGAGATCTGACGGCTGTGAAATACATTACAGATTATTTTAATTATTGGGTGCGTCCCAAACTTTGGATAGAACAGGCGATGGCGAAATGCAGGAAAGAAAAAGCTCCCCGTATACTTCCACAGATGAGCTTAGCTGCTACCTATGCTGCGGGAATTTGTACCTCAGTAGTCTATAGAATAGTGCAAGGAGAGTATGTCAAGAGTTTCCCTAAGTTCTATTATTATAGTGAGTGCGATGACTTAGATTAGTTTTCTATGTGTAGCTACAGAAATGGCTTCGGAGATACTCTTGACACCCAATTTGGCAAATAGCTTTTTGCGATAGCCTTTTACGGAGTCTTCAGATCTATGAATCTTAGAGGCAATTTCTCCTACAGAGAATCCTTGATTGGCAAGTTGTATGACGGCTTTTTCGGACTCCGTGAGCTCTATACTTTCATAGAGTTTCCATCGTTTCCGTTCCATCGTAAATTGCCACGTCTTATGGGAATTTGCAGCAGAAATGTAAGCAGTATGTTTCTCCTCTGTAGGTGCCAAGGAAACAAGACAAAGTGCTAACCAAATGTTTCCTTCGCTATCTAAGACTAAAGGTGTAAGCTGATGATTGATGAAAATATACTCTTTGCTATGAGCTATTTGAAGATGAAAATTATAAGAAATGCTATAACGCTTTCGTTCATAGATAGGTATGTTACGGAAAAAATCAAATCCAGCCTGATTTATATGAGTCAAGAAAAGGAAATCGTCTTCGGGGACACTTTGAGCATAGAAAGAATATCCCAACTCTTGAATCTCTGTAGCTGTTCTTCCAGCCAGAAAGAGTGGATTCTCTGAAACATATAGGAAGTTCATACGTGCATAGTCTATGATGTAGACGGACTTATAAGTGAGTTGAGCCATAGCTTGCGCTGCATCTATATAAGGTTGCACTTGTAGATAATCTGCTTCCGATACCTTGGGTAGCATTTCGTGATTCAGACGAAGATATTCAGGATTCTTGGATTCCATATTTTATAGATAACTGTGGACGGAGAACAAAGATAAAGAAATAACAGAAAAACAAGGGAAAAGAATGTTGAACTGTTACAAAAGACGAATCATAGACTTTTACCTATAACAGAAGGAAAAATATAATTAACCAATAAAAAAAAGAACAATGAAGAATTCTATTAAACAGTTTGTTGTAGTAGCATTAAGTAGTTTAGGTACTATCTTTACTACTGTTAATGCGCAAGAACAAAGTGATTATTATTATCAAGGTTACACCTTTGAACAAAAAGATGGT
>JALEQJ010000068.1 GCA_022764505.1 Phocaeicola sp.
ACGAACTTATTCGTGAATTATTCATATTTATAAAATTAATTTTGAACAGTTACTTATATCTCCTTTAAAAACCAATAAACCTCGAATTGCTTGACATACAATTTTGGGATCAGGGTCTGAAAGTATCCCTACCATAAAGGGAATACTTTTTTTATTTCTCATCCGTCCGATTGAAGATACAGCTTCCCTTCTAACCATTGTACATTCATCGTGTGTTGCAATTTTATATAATTGTTCTAGAAAGGTATCAGAAGTTAGTTTGCCTATATTCTTTGACTGCCCAAAAACGAACATTTTCATTCGGATAATCTAAAAGTTCAACTATCCATTGATAACTGAAACTCGCAGGAATATGCCCTAAGTTTTCAAGGATGTAAACAAGGTTTTTACTATTTTTATAGTTTTCCTTAACCAAAGTAGCTATTGCATCATTACTACTTTGTTTGAGTTGTTTTATATACTCTTTTGATATAAAATCTCCTGTTCTATTTTCAATTACTTCCATTTTTTATATCTACTGTTATATCAGCAATGGGCGGATTCAACAATCAAGTATAATATTAGTTACTATTGCTTGTACGCCTTTTGCCATAATCATTTTTTACTCTTGTTCGTAATAGTACGAATAATCGATACCTTTCATGAACATTTCTCGATCATCAATCTTGGTGGTAAGTGCTGACTGTACCAAAGCCTTGATGTGTGTGCTATCAGCTACACTCTTATGCATTGCCAACAGATACTCGTTCTTGTCTATTTGGCTCCAATCTACACACCGTTTGAGTGAATGCTTTAGCATAAGGTCAAGCCAAATGCGAGTACTGCGGCCATTGCCTTCCATAAAAGGATGAGCTACGTTCATTTCTACATACTTGTCCATAATCTCATCAAAGGTGGTTTCTGGCATTCGCTCTATCGTTTGTAGTGTAGCAGGGAAGTGCATACAATTAGCGAAGGTGAATCCTCCTTTTGAAATATTTTTGGTACGGATTTGTTCTGCAAAGTCATACAATCCTCCAAAGAGATAAGCGTGGATCTGTTGCAGACATTTGATACTGCCGGGCTCAAGACTTTTCAGCAAACCACTTTCATATAGCTGATATGCTTTCTTTTGACTCTGTCCATCCAATGTATTATCGCTGTATGTAAACCAGTCAAGGAATTCATTAGCCCGATTGTTGGGATAGTGCTTTGCTAATAAAGCTACTCCTTCACTATCAAGAACATCTGCAACGCGTAACTTGCCGTCTGGTGCTTCAAACTTGAAGCCGTGAGTGGCACTCACAGGTTCAATGCCGTCTTGCTTCAACTTACGTTTTAGCCAACGCCAATAGTTACCAGCTTTGGTGTAGTCTGGTTCGTTGTTGATGGCTCGTACAATATCAGTAGCTGAGAACCACCAACAGTTTTGTTCCTCGTCCCATACCGCTCTTACTTCACGGTCGTTGAAGAAGCGGATTGACTTCTTATGTTGTTCTTTCGTCTCTTCCATAAATGGGAATGTAACTCTTTGCTATTGGTAAATATAGTAAGTATTGTTGTATGGGGAATAAAAAGAAGGAGATTTATCAATATAAAACGAAACTATCAAAAACAAAATCGCAGTAAGTTGGTACCTTACTGCGATTTACTATTTTTTTTGATACTTGTTTGTAAGTGGAATTACTTCACTTCTTCAAAGTCTGCATCTTGCACATGGTCTGTACTTGAAGATTGTTGTGCATTTTCTGCACTTGCTTCTGCACCACCTTGTTGTGCTGTTTGTGCGTAGAGTTCTGCGCTGGCAGCTTGGAAGGCTGTTTGAAGTTCTGCAATGGCAGCATCTATAGCTTCAAGATTTTGGTCTTTGTGTGCATCTTTCAGCTTTTGCAATGCGGCTTCTATAGGTGCTTTCTTCTCTGCAGAAAGTTTATCTCCGAGTTCAGCCAATTGATTTTCTGTTGTGAAAATCATACTGTCTGCTTGATTGAGCTTATCTACTTTTTCACGTTCTTTCTTGTCAGCATCTGCATTGGCTTCTGCTTCTGCCTTCATCTTTTCTATTTCTTCCTTGCTTAAACCGGAAGAGGCTTCTATGCGGATACTTTGTTCTTTTCCGGTACCCTTATCTTTGGCAGATACATTGAGAATACCATTGGCATCTATGTTGAAAGTTACTTCTATTTGTGGTACACCACGCTTAGCAGGGGCTATGCCTGTAAGGTTGAACTGACCGATAGATTTGTTTTGTGCAGCCATAGGGCGTTCTCCTTGCAGTACGTGAATAGTAACCTCTGTTTGGTTATCTGCTGCAGTAGAGAAAACTTCGCTCTTCTTGCAAGGGATTGTAGTGTTGGCATCTATCAGTTTTGTCATTACGCCACCCATAGTTTCTATACCCATAGAAAGTGGAGTTACGTCTAGGAGGACTACTCCCTTGATTTCGTCTGTCAAGACAGCACCTTGTACGGCAGCACCTACGGCTACTACTTCGTCTGGGTTTACACCTTTGGAAGGAGTTTTACCAAAGAAGTCTTCTACGAGCTTTTGTACAGCAGGGATACGAGAAGAACCACCTACGAGGATTACCTCGTCTATTTCGGATTTAGAGAGACCCGCATCACTCATAGCTTGTTTACATGGTTCCAAACATGCTTGGATAAGTCCATGTGCCAATGATTCAAATTTAGCACGAGTTAAGGTCTTTACCAAGTGTTTTGGTACACCACCTACAGGCATAATGTAAGGCAAGTTTATTTCTGTAGAAGTGGAAGAAGAAAGCTCTATTTTTGCTTTTTCTGCAGCTTCTTTCAGGCGTTGCATAGCCATAGGATCGGTAGAAAGGTCAGCACCTTCATCATTCTTAAATTCTTGTACGAGCCAGTCTATGATAACTTGGTCAAAGTCATCTCCACCCAAGTGTGTATCACCATTGGTAGATTTTACTTCGAATACTCCATCTCCAAATTCCAAGATAGAAATATCAAAAGTACCGCCACCTAAGTCAAACACTGCAATTTTCATATCTTTGTTTGCCTTGTCCAAACCGTATGCAAGAGCTGCCGCTGTAGGTTCGTTTACGATACGTTGTACTTTGAGACCTGCAATTTCTCCGGCTTCTTTGGTAGCCTGACGTTGTGAATCGCTGAAGTAAGCCGGCACTGTGATGACTGCGTCTGTTACTTCTTGTCCCAAGTAGTCTTCTGCTGTTTTCTTCATTTTTTGAAGAATCATAGCAGAGATTTCTTGTGGTGTATAGAGTCTGCCATCGATGTCTACACGTGGTGTATTGTTATCTCCTTTTACTACGCTATAAGGGGTGCGAGATATTTCTTTTTGTACTTGGTCATAAGTTTCTCCCATAAAACGCTTGATGGAGTAGATTGTGCGTTTAGGGTTTGTGATAGCTTGACGTTTTGCCGGATCTCCCACCTTACGTTCTCCACCGTCTACGAAACCTACTACAGAGGGAGTAGTGCGTTTTCCTTCTGAGTTGGCGATGACTACTGGTTCGTTTCCTTCAAATACGGCTACACATGAGTTGGTAGTTCCTAAGTCAATTCCGATAATTTTTCCCATAATCTTTCTTATTTTATTTGTTCTTTATTTGCGATAATATTCGTTTGGTAACTCGTGGTTACGTCTATCTTATCTCAAAGTCTGTGCCACGCTATTTTTTACACAGAATAAGCAGAGATGAAGAAAAAGTATGCCACAGTGTCTGCAATCTTGTCAGATAGCGATGTGTTTTTCACTCTATTTGTCAGAAAATGGGCTTAGAGTGGTGCAAGTTCTATTCCGTGGCTGAGTTTATATAAACTTCGTAGGAGGTTTATATAAACTGAACTTAAGTTTATACAGACTTCCTATACAGATTAGAGTAAACGGACTTGCATAAAAAACTCCCATACTCTGTGGTAGAATATGGGAGCTGAAAGTATATTTTTCTTTGATAGCGTATTACAAATGTCCGATGCGTGCTATCAGTTCGTTTCCTAAGTCTGTTTTGATACGAATGTGTTCCAAGACAGCAGTAACGAAGGGGTTACTATCGAAAGCACCTCGTACTTGCTCAAAGTCTTCTTCTTTTTCACGCTGTGTACCGTCTGTACCGAAACCTGTCATACTGGAAAGGGAGTATTCTTTTTGTGCATCGTGATAAACCATTTTGTCCAATCCTACTACTGCTTCTTTCCATTTTTCTACGATGGCAATGATGTCTTTTGCCGTGATTTTGTCTGCTTCCAGTTGATAAAAATTCAGCAGATGTTGGTATGCCCATGTCCATTCGTAGGTATAGTATTGTTGGTGCATCGCAGAGAAGCAAGCATTGATTTCCTTCAGAGTATTGATTTCTCCTTTTTCTATACGATCTAAAAGGGCTTCTATTTCACTCTTTGGGGCTATAAGTCCCGACATATCTACCCATTCTCCTTCTCCTATGGCAGTGTCCGGTTTGAGTCTTTGGCGAATTTCTTCATTGCTTTGAAAATGTGTTTCTTCCAAGCGTTTGATGATAGAGTTTCCCAAGAATTTGTGAATAGCCATTTCGTAATAGCCTATACCTTTGTGTAAGGCAGAGTTGTTGATACGTGCGCTATGGAAATAATAAATTTCCGATGCTTCTCCCGATACTCGTTTTAGTTCCTGCAACTTCTGTCTGCCTTTCATCATCTTGGAGATGGTATAAGGACTAAGGAGATTATAATTGATGCAGTCTAAACGATTGGGGTCTTTGCGTTGGTCTCGTTTGGGCCATTTCTGTGCATCGCGTATAGTACCTACGCTACGGAGGTTTACTCCCGGTACCAAGTAAGTTGTATTTTGTTGTTCTATGAGGTAAGAGAAGGGAAGATTGGACGTATCCGAGTGATTCACGTGTCTTCCCATTACGAGCGAGAAAGCACCAACCCGAGATGGCCATAAGATATAAGAATCCGATGTGGTTTTGGCTCCTCTTTCTACAATACCTTGGTGAATGGGTCCCAATTTATACATATGGTTGCTCTGGTTCGAACCGGAACCTGCATTCATAAAAGAGAACATACCTGCTATAAGCAAGGTAGATTTATGGTGAGTTACGGTAAAAGGTCCTGCGAATAAGGCACACGCTTCTCCATTTTCTCCTTGGCAATTACTGAAAAACAGTGAGTCCGAAGCAGAATAGTTATGTCCCAGATGGCAGGCTTGCCCTACAAAACAGCGTGTAAGCATAGTTCCGTCGTCTACAGAAGAACCGGAAGAGATAATAAAGTCATCGCACACTACGTTATGTCCTATATGTACAGGCGCATCTGCGTTGCTATTGATGCTACCATTGGAAAGACGTGCTGTGCCTTCTATGGTACAATGACTTCCTATGCGAACATTGCGAAGTACTCCTACATTGGTAATAAAAGAGTTTTGACCTATGCTACCTCTATCGGACGCGTGTTTTTCTGTATAAGTATCTGTGATGCTCTTGAGGCGTTCTATGAGTTGAGGGCGATACCTATAGAGTGCCATAATATAGGCAGTATGTGCAGATAGCTTATCGCTTATATATACTTCTCTACCTCCTGTTTCATTGAGA
Organism: Phocaeicola sp.; assembly: GCA_022764505.1. Lineage (GTDB taxonomy): Bacteria > Bacteroidota > Bacteroidia > Bacteroidales > Bacteroidaceae > Phocaeicola. The sequence continues at coordinate 5,552 of JALEQJ010000068.1, forward strand.
ACAGATACGGCAGTGCCATTCCCGAAGCTGCTTACTCCTTCTACTCTGATGCAGTCTACATTTTCTATGAAGGTACCTTCTCCTATGTGGTAATTGGCAATGTAGTTTTGTACATTTTCTATGTAGCAATCGTCTTCTACCACTACATTGTGCAGAGTGGCATCTCTTAATCCAGCGTGTTTCTTGATACCACCGGGTAAAGCAAATTCTTTCTCAAATTTACCCAAAACGATATCGCCCGAGAAACGAATGTGGTGTATGTGTGAAGTGTCAAAAGAAGGGGATACTGAGATACGTTCCCAGTCTGTAGCGGTACAAGATTGTAACTGAAGTTGCTCAATCTCTGTTGCCGTAAGTTTTCTGAGGTTTTTCATTTTGTTGTGGGTTAAGGATTATAATTTTTTATTATCCAATAGTTTTCTTGTTTGTGTTTGTGCGCAAAAGTAAATGAAAGTAGCATAAAAACCTTATTTTCTATGGAAAAACCTACTTTTGTCTATGAAAATCTCTGTTTAATGGTGCTTATGGTTTTCTTGTAGGTTCGGAAATTCCTCTTTGTATTTACTTATTCTATGAATTCAGCTTTAGGAAATGCTGTTTTATAGTTTACCTTTGTATCCCAAATCAATAAAGATAAGATGAAAAAGATTTTAGGGTTGTTATGCCTTGTGGGAGGACTATGCGTTTGTTGTAGTTCTATAGCACAAGAAAAGAAGACACTCTTGAGTGTAGAGGAATATGCACAGGCAATAGCGGAAGATACCACAGCTGTATTGGTAGATGTGAGAAAGCCGGAAGAGTTTAAAGAAGGACATATTGCCGGTGCTTTACTCCTGAATGTCTTGGATACGGAGAGTTTCAAAGAAAGCATTCGGCTTTTGGATAAAGAAAAGACCTATTATGTATATTGCCGTAGTGGTAGGCGTAGTCAGACGGCGGTGAGCAAAATGAAAGAAATAGGTTTGACTGTATACGAATTATCCGGTGGATTTCAGTCTTGGACAGAAGCCGGTAAAAATGTAGAAAAATGAGAGAACAGTTACTTACATTTATTTCTTCTGCGCCGTTCTTATATTATTTATTAGGCATCAATGTACTTACGTTCTTCTTTTATGGTATAGATAAGTGGAAAGCTCAAAAGCAATGGCGAAGAATCAGTGAGAGAACCCTATTGCTCTTGGCTTGTATAGGAGGAAGTATCGGTGCTTGGAGTGGTATGAAATGCTTTAGGCACAAGACCCAGCATAAGAAATTTGTTTGGGGAGTACCTGTTATATTGTTACTACAGATAGTATTGGGGATATACCTATTTTGCTATTTGTAATATCCGCCAAGCTCCTCTTAAGACGAGGACGAAGACTACAGTCCCAATTATAAGATCGGGTAGGGGACTATTGGTAAGCCATACTGCAAATGCGGTAAATATAATACCTATATTGATGAGTACATCATTGGCAGAGAAGATAAGGCTGGCACGCATATGCGCTTCTTGACTATTGTTTCTTTGGAGAAGCCATAGGCAATAAGCATTTCCTAAGAGTGCCAAAAAAGACATCGTAGCCATAGCGATGGGAGATGGATAGCTTTCTGCACCCATATACCTGCGCAAAACCTCTATTATCCCGATGATGGCGAGGGTAATCTGAATATAACCACTGAATTGGGCTATTCGTTGCTTGTGTAGGATAGATTTACCTACTACTATCAGTGCCATACCATAAACCAAAGCATCTGCAAGCATATCCAATGCATCTGCCATCAGTCCCATAGACTGAAACAGCCATCCGATAATAGACTCTATCAGGAAGAATATGGCATTGACCATCAATACCGTGATGAGTAACTTTTTCTCTTGGTGTGCTGAGGAAGTGGGAACATAAGCAAGACTTTCTTCTGTTTGCTCACAGCTTTCCAATGTTGTACCGAGAGCTAAACTTTGCAATTTTTCTGTCAGTATATCTACTTGGCACGTATGTAAGATCGTTATCCGTCTTTGTGCAAGATCTGCGTCTAAATGTTGTATACCTGTAAGTTCATTCAGCGTCATACGTATGAGATTAACCTCGCACGGGCAATCCATTTTTTCTACATGAAATGTGCTTTTGTACATAACTTTTTATGAGGGTAGAGGATATTATTGTCCTTTTTTGTAAAGGAATGAGAATAATCTTTTTATTACAGCTTGATATAGTCTAAGAGAGATATTCTTAAATGAAGGATCCATCTTATAGTAAATCCCAAATAAAACAATAGCAAATAGAATAGAGTATAAAATTCCTGCAAGCACTAACTTTGGGAATGTATCAAAATGACTTATGAGTGGCGGTAAAAAATAAAAGCAAATACATAGAATCCCCCATGAAACAAGAGGATACTTTATGTATCTTTTCCAATACTCTATGGCAGAGGTTTGAAAACCTCTGTGAAATAAGTAATAAGGCTTCCATATTTTGACAATGAGTATGAGGCTTGTGATTACCCCGATTATAATGCCATGCAAACCAAAGAAATACCCTAAAGAGATAGAGAGTATAAGGTTTAATAAGCATTCTGTAGCAGGTGCCCATATATCATCAAAAAGACCATAAGCTGTAGTGAAGGCATCTGTAGTACGCGTAATGCCTATGAAAATGAATAGAGATATCAGCAGAAGTATGCTATTTTCCAAAAGGTATTCTTCTCCTACCCAAAGAGTAACGAAAGGGTGAGAGAACATAAGAAGTCCAAAACAGAGAACCGTAGCCAAATAGTATTTTAAAGAGAGAAGTTCCCAAAAAAAGCTTTTAATGCGCTTTATATCTCCTTCTGCCACCAAACTTCCAATGCCGGCATTGATACTGTTCAGTGCTTGATGTGATAGATTATTCAAACTCAGAGCCAACATCATATAGTTATCATATTTTGAAACAAGTGTGAGGGAAGTAAAAGCATAGATAATAGCAGAACCGGAATTATTAAGAACCACGCCTGCAAGCTGGTGAACAAAGAGTTGCTTCGTTTTTGTGATGATAAATTGATACTTGTGCAGTAGCTCTTTCCCTTTACCCGGTTGTGGCTTGAGCCAAGGATATTCTCTTCTTAGTACAATCTCTAAGATATAAATGCCCCATAGCGATAGTAAGAACTCTAAAATGAGGAATGTGGCATAAGCCGTGTTCAGATCTTTTATAATAAGTAAAGCAATGGACTGGAGGAGGTTTTTCCCTATGTAGACCGATTGTGTATATATAGTGAGTTTATATCCCTTCTGATCTGCATATAGAACGCTGGAACGGTAATTTATTAAGTATCCAGCCATGGAATTAAATAAAATCACGATAAACGTGGCATAAGTCATCCACATAGGAACATCTGCTTTCTCAAAGATATATGGGAAAAATGCCATAATAGTACATGCACCTAAGGCAAATATGAGTGCTATGCGCCTGTAGAACCAGCCTTGTACAGAGATTATTTCATTTATCTCTGTGATGTCTCTATTATGTAGTGGCTTATAGAGTGCGTATGCGATAGCTGTTCCTACCCCCAATTCTGTAATAGAAAGCATTCCTAAAAAATTTTGGATAGTACTTTTCATCCCTGTAATTTCTCCTCCTAAAGCATGTAGTGTATATCTGCGTAAGAGAAATCCTACTACAATATTTATGAAGTAGAACAATAGGGAAATGGAAGCATTCATCATGCTTTTATGTGTACGAGAATCATTGGTGGACATAACCGTATGTTTCCTTTATGCGTTGTATTATTTCTGCATCTGCTGCTGTGCTGAACTTCCGTGCAAATAAACACTCTGAGTTTTTTATCTCCTCCCAATAGGCACGAGTGATAAGTTCCGGGGAGTTTTGATGTTCTTTCCAGAAAATTTCTCTCAAGCAACCTTTAGAAAGTGGGCGATCTTCTTCTGCCTTGTAAAGATTGGCTTTGAAAGGAGAGTCCCATAAGATTGTTTGCAGGAAAATTTCATCTGCATTTCTTGTATAGCGACACAGTCTTTTTATTTCTTTCTCTTTTTTGAGTAGATAAGAAACGAAATCATGTGTTATACTTACCCAGTTGGGACCGGTCATAAGAGGATATGTGATATTCTTTTCTCCTAAGAGATGCGTGAGAAGCGTCCGTAGTTTTGCGAAAGCTCTACCACAGAAGCTTTTTTGTCGTTGTTCCCATTCCATAAACAAATGGTATTTTGCCATACGATTATGGGTGAAAGTCTTGCTTCCATCTGTCCAACACGTAACGAACTCTTTCCCTTGATGCTGAGAAAAGAACGTATGAATATGGTCCTGTGTTTTGATTGGTAGATCTGTACCGGAAAGGAGATGGTAGTAAGCGTATGTACCTTTTTTTGTTGCTGTTCGGAAAAGAAGCATCTCTAAGTCTACCTGCGAACTATGCCCCCAATATACCGGAATTCGTTCTTCTATAATAAACAACTGAGCCCGAGAAGTAGAAAATACTCTCGGGTTCAGATTTTTTGCCTTTTTATCTATGTGGAGAAAGATGTCGTTTCGCTCATCGTCCAGCATAGATAGCAGTATCCCTAAAAGTGGCGCATCGGTATGCGCCATAATGAGGTAGGCGTGTTTCATTATCGTTTGAAGAGACGAGCAAGCAATCCTTTTTTACGATTTCCATAAGAATATCCGTAACCATATCCATAACCGTATCCATAGCCGTAACCTTTCTTAGATAGGCTGGAACCGTTAAGGATAAGTGCCATACGAACCAATTTTGCACTCTTATAGAGGAGTTCTACTTCTGTGAGCAGACGTTTGTCTATCATACCGGCGCGGATAACGAAGAGTGTCATATCTGCTATACGATTAGTGATAGAGGCATCGGCTACGCTGACAAGAGGAACATTGTCTACGATAATGTAGTCAAACTCCGAACGTAGTTCTTCTATCAGCTTGTCTAAGCTATTCTCCAAGAGAAGTTCGGCAGGATTAGGTGCCAGTGGACCGGCAGATAAGAAATAAAGTCCTTCGCAATCTGGTGCTTTCTCTACCATTGTTAATGGGTTGTACGATGGGTTTACCAAGAAATCTGTAGCCCCAAGTTTTTGTAGCTTTAAGAGACGAGTAAGAGTTCGTTTACGAATATCCAAGTCTATGAGCAGTACTTTTTTCTTGGCAAATGCCAAACTCTTTCCGAGATTGTAAGCAACGAATGATTTACCTGCGCTTTCGTGGAAAGAAGTAAGTGTGATGACCTTAGGAGGTGTACCATTTCTTGTCATGAAAGAGAGATTGGAACGTAGCAAACGGAAAGCTTCTGTAAGCATATCTGTTCCATCTATCTTGATACTGGCTTCTTGCAGTGTTTTCTTCTTTGCTGTTTTATCAAATGGAATTTCACTCAAGAAAGGTGCAGTGGTGCGTTCTTCTATGTCTTTGCGTGTGTGCACACGATTGTCCAAGAGTTCTTTTATGATAAAGAATACCGAGGGGAGGAATAAACCAATCAATACTCCTAAGAATACAGTTGTTTTTTTGTTAGGAGCTATAGGCCATTCACCTTCTGTACTAATGTCTATGATGCGTGCGCTACCATCTGCTGTTACTTGTTCTACAGCATTGGTCTCACGCTTATTGAGCAGATAGGTGTAGAGTGCTTCTTTTATCTTTTGTTGTCGCTCAGAACCGAGGATTGATGCCTCGTTTGTTGCTATACCATGCACTCTTCCTGCCATATTCATACCACTACTTCTTGCATCGGTTACACGGTTTTGCAAGCTGCTTGCCATGTTGTTTGCAAAGATGAGTATGTTTTGCTTTTGTGTAGAAAGGCTGTTTCTCATTTCGGTTACTACAGGGTTACTTTCTCCACTTTCTTCAAGAAGTTTATCCATGCGTAGCTTCATACTATTGTATTGTGCTATTTGTGTAGAAAGCTCATTCCCTTCCAAACCTAAATCTACAGGTAATAATGATTGATTGTTTTTAGGGTTCATAAGATAGCTACGCAGATAGTTTAGAATCTTCAGCTGTGATTCTAATTCTGTAGCGGCAGAGTTGTTACGTTGGGACTCTTGCATGTACATTTCCATAGATTGTTCCGCCATGAGATTAGAACGCTTGGCGTTATCTATGTGTGCTTCCATATCTCCGAGTTCTGCCCCTATTACAGCTATACGATCATTGATAAATTCGGCTGTGGCGTCCATTGTGGCACGCTTGGTTTTTATCACTTCCTCGTTGTAGCAATCTATGAGTGCATGAAGTAAATCATTGGCACGTCTATAAGAGAAATCTACCATACTGAGCTGTAGTACAGAAGCTGTGGTTTCTTTTTGTTCTACATTTAATCTAGAGTGGAAAGCGTCTACGATATTTTCCGGATTAAAGCGTGTGATTTTGATCTGTTTCCCTGCCCACATAGGGTTACTATAGCTTACGTTTGAACTGATAAGTAATCGTCCAAATTCTGTTTTGATAGTATCTCCTAATGTAACCGAGCTGATTAGCGTTCCTTTTTCATCTTTTAGTCCATTGATACGTACTTTTTTATCGTTCAATGTTTCTAAATTGAAATTGATCGCCGAGGTAGCAGGTTCATCTATGAAAGCTACAGTTACAGGTGCGTTTCTGTATAATTCCAATGTGCGAAGGTTTTCGTCCATTTGGTAGAATACGTTTGCTCCGGATAGTTGTATCGCTCTTTTGAGTAGAGTTTTGGACTTTAGCTGTAGAATTTCGTTGGCTATATTTATTCTATTATAGGTACGACCGGAAGGACTTATTCCCATGGTTGCTCCTACAGAGGTATCTTTTATAGTAACGGTGATGGTGCTACTATAAATATAAGGAGATTTTTCTACTTTGTACCATGCTATAGCTCCGAAAATGAGAGCTGAGAGCAACAACCAATACCATTTTGATAAGAGATAATATGCTAAGTCTAAAAGATTAACATCTTCTTTCTCGCGAACTGCTCTTGTTTCTTTTTTCATTACTTATTCTTTTTGAGTAAAGTGTAAAGTGTAGCGAAAGTCATAACCGGACTTAAAACCAATGACATATAGTACATAATGTTTTGTTCTGCCTCGCGTTTGCGATAGCGTGGCTCTACATATATGATGTCGTTTTGCTGTAGATAAAAGACGGGAGAATCAAAAAAGTCTTTAGATCTGATGTCTGTAACATAGACCTTGCGTACTCCTTCACTTTCTCTGTAGACCAAAATACGATCCAATTTTGCCACACTGCTGAGGTCTCCCGCTTTGGATATAGCTTCCAAGAGGGTGATTTTGTCTCCATCTACGGTATGTTCACCGGAAGCAATTGCTCCAAGGGTGTAGTATCTGAAGTTGAGAAACTCTGTAATGACAATAGGCTCTTTGAGGTGTCCTCCTTGTACCAATCTGTCTCTTACCATATTTGTTACTTGTGCCAAGGTAAGTCCTTCTACTCGGAGCATGCCGAGTACGGGGAATTCTATATTCCCATCTTGATTTACTTTGTAGCCACCTTCACTGCGTGTAGTTGTAGTTCCTGTGATAGGTGCACGTTTTTCTACAGAATTGATGGCTCCTGTTTCTGCTATCTTAACAGTCGCAACATTGAGGTTGTAGGGAAGGGCTAAAGCCGGTTCTTTGGAAGTAACTACTATGCTGATGCGGTCTCCACGCTTGATGGTGGTTTCCGGACGATTATTGATAAGGTATTCTACTTCTGGATACATATCCTGTAGATACAAAAAGTTCTTCTTACTGCGGCAAGAAGAGAATACGGCTGCCATAACGATGAGGCAGAATAAAATATACGCTTTTTTCATATGGTGTAAATGTGTTTCTTATATCTTATATGTTGAGTAAACAGTTTGATTTGGAGATTCAAAAATACAAATTAAAATTTCTTTCCGGATAAAAGATAGATGCCGGATAACAAAATTATCTTGAAATCACTAAAAACAGTGTAGTTTTCCAAGTATTTTAGGTCCATATCTAATCGTTTGAGCATTTTCTCCATATTGTAAGTGTAGCCGTTGTAAAGGGTTGCATGAGAGAATACTCCCGGACGTGTAGCATAGAGATATTGATAATCCGAATTCTCTTTCATGATTTGTTCTATGAAATATGCTCGTTCCGGTCTATAGCCTACGAAAGACATGTCTCCTTTCAGCACATTCCATAACTGTGGCAGTTCGTCTAAGTGATAAGTACGAATGAATTTACCTACCTTAGTGAGGCGGTTGTCATTATTTTGGTAGAGTTGTGGAGTACCTCCTTGTTCTGCGTCCAAGCGCATAGAGCGGAACTTATAGAGCAAAAAAGGGAGACCTTTATAACCTATACGTTCTTGCTGAAATATAGCGGGACCTCCTTCCCATTTGATGGCTATATAGACAATGAGAAATAGAGGCGAGAATACCAATAGGGCAAAAAAGGCAATCACCTTATCAAAGAAGGTTTTTACTCCCATCTGGAATGGGGTTAAATGATAACGTTTACTTTTTTCCATTCAATACGCTATAATATAAGTTTAGGCAAGATTCTATCATTTTCTCTTGTGTAAAAAAATTCTGGAAACGTTCTTTTGCTCCTTTTGAATAGCGTTCGTACGTAGTTTCGATTGCACAAATTTCCTGAATGGCTTCTGCCAATTCTATGCTGTTGCAAGGTGTTACGTTGATTCCGGAGACACCATGCTCATTTACCCAAGGAACACCGGAACCTTGTATGTTCGTAGCTACAATGGGTTTCCCGCACGCCATAGCTTCTATTTGTACGATAGCAAAAGCTTCTGTTTTCTGTATGGAGCTGAGGCAAAATAAGTCGCAAGCGGCAAAGTACAGATAGCGGTCTTCATCACTGAGGTAGCCTAATAATTCTACCTTTCCGGTAAGACCTGCATCTTTTATTTGTTGAGTGAGTTTATCTCGTAGGGGACCTTCTCCGCCTATGAGGATTACGTACTCATCGCTGAGATGAGTGGCAGCTTCTATCAGGTATTCATAACCTTTATAACCGACCAGCCTTCCCATAGAAAAGATAATTTTCTTTCCCGGATACATGGCACGAAGAAACTCTACTGCTTTAGGATCTGCCGGGTGATTGTTGAAATCCGAACCTATAGGGAGGCAGGCTATTTTGTTCTGTACGTTTTTCAGGAAAGGGGATTCCTGTACATAGATTGGCGATGTACCTACTATGAGATCTGCTCGTTTAATGAGCCAGTCTTGGAACGGCTTATACAGTTTCAGAAGGTATTTCTGTTTTACAATATCGCTGTGCCAATGCAAGATAACTTTTCCCTTATAACCGGAGAAACGCAATGCGAATGCAGCCATAGGATCCGGGTGGTGTACGTGGATTATATCGTACTTTGCACAATCTTTGCGCAACTGTGTGATGAGGGTGGGGGAAATAGTCGTAGCTGCCAGTTTAAGCCAAGTAGAAGTTCCTTTCAGTTTGCTATGATCTCCTATTTGTTTTTCTACAGTGGCACCATTGTAAGAAGTGCATAACATATCGCAAGATATACCATGGTTTGATATGCCTGAACAAAGACTGTACATCACTTGTTCTACACCACCTTTTATAGGGTAGAATTTTCCTAATTGTAAAACGTTCATTTTGTTCTATCCATTTAGTTTTAGTGTCTCAAGACGTAAAAGGTTTACATCTTTCGTGGTATTGTATAGTTTTTATGTGAATTGATTAGAGATGCATACTGTCTCAGTATGTATCTTATGTTTTGTTGTTCCTATAGACTTGTTGTTAAGTTTATTGCATCATAAACAACCGAAACTCTTCATGCTTAATTTTTGTCTTTGTGTTCTTAACCGCTCTATGCTTAAAGTTATTTATATGTAGAGTTCGTATGCTTATTCTATTTTGAAGTAAATGTGTACAACTTCTGTTTTTATTATGTAGAACTACAGAGGTCTCTATTCATAAAATAGTCTACAAAGATAGTGAGGAATGGAATACCGAAAAAGAAAATTCGTTCTTTTTTGCGATTATCACAGAATTGTATGCTATTAGAAGGAGAAATAAGCTGCTTATATCCTTATTTCTCCTGTTGTTCTGTGGGGAAAAGTTATTTTTTGAAAATGGAATCCGATGAGAATCCTTTATCATACAAGTGATGAAATGAATTATTCTCCTTGGCTAATCCAAGCCGGATTGTAAATATCCATAGGTTCTACTCCATAGTGTAAAGCATCTTCTACGGGGATATTTACTTCGTAGGTATTGCCTCGTTTGTTGGTAAGGGAAGGAGCGATAATCCAAGGGTTCAGTCTGCGTAGCGTGGCATAGTTCATTCCATATTTTTCTGCAAATTCTGCCCAGTTACTTATGCCACCGCTTACTGCTATGGGGCGTGTGGCGATTGGCTTGTAAAAGTCTTCTTTTCTCAGATGAAAACCGAAAGACTGTGGGTTTTCAAAGAGAAGTTTGGCTGCCATTATTCTGTATACATAGCGCATAGTTTCTTCGGAAAGATATAAGTCCAGTGCGTTATCTTGGTTTTGGGCACTGATGAATTGGGAAATACGTCCTTGTCCTGCATTATAAGAGGCTGCTACTGTTTTCCAGTTTCCAAACCGCTCATAGGCTTGCTTGAGGTAGGTGCAAGCCGCAAAGGTAGCTTTCTCTATGTTCATTCTCTCATCTATTTCGGAGCTTACTTCCAAACCCAAATCTTTGGCTGTACCGGGCATAAATTGCCATAATCCTGCCGCACCGGCAGAAGAACGTGCCGTAGGATTTAGATTGCTCTCTATGACCATAAGGTAGATGAAATCTTCCGGAATCCCTTGCTGTTTCAGAATCGGAGCTACGATGGGGAAATATCTATTGGCACGTTTGAGCATAAGCATAGAGGTACTGTGCATAAACGTCATACTCAGAATTTCTCTATCTATACCTTCTCTTCGGTCAAAGCGGGTAAGGTCTACTTCTGTACCACAAAAATTTAACTTGGTGGGAATGTTTATTTGGGTATAGATAGGGGTGGAAACTATAGCTTTCTCCTGTATTGGAGCTTCTGTAGGCTTGGTGGGAATTGTTACCGGTGTAGAATTGGCGGCTTGTTTCTTCTTTTTGGCATTTATCGGTGCTATGGAAAGAAGGCTTGCTATGCAAATCGTGAAATAGGTTAGTTTAGTCATAAGTAACTGTTCAAAATTAATTTTATAAATATGAATAATTCACGAATAAGTTCGTACCCACAGACGCCAAGGCCATGTTCGTACAATAGAAAAGCGAGTCCGTAGTCTCGTAATC
>JALEQJ010000009.1 GCA_022764505.1 Phocaeicola sp.
GTCCAATAAATCTTTCCCGTTTAAGTTGCGAAAACAGACATTTCATTTTCTATTTTCCTTCCCTATTTTTTATGGTTATAAATCTACGTTGATACGGAGCATATCTTATCGTGATAGCAAGGCTTCTTTCCGTGATACGGAGCATATCTTATCACGATAGCGAGCATATCTTATCAACACCCTTGCGAGAAGATACTGTAGAAAGGATTTACCTCACATAAAAAGCCTTATTACAGAATATAAAAAGCGGAGAAGAAATTAACAAAAAAACGGTTCTCAACAAAATGCTTTTTCTATTGAAAGAAAGAGTGCAAAAAAAAGAAATGGTACACGAGGTTTTCTCTTTGAAGCTCATAGTAAAATGAAGGGCTTCTTTGTTTTATCTGCTCTAAACACTACCTTTGTAATAGTAAAAAGAATAACAATTAAAAATACAAACATATATGAGCAAAGTCATAATTATTGGTGCCGGCGGTGTAGGAACCGTAGTAGCGCACAAGGTAGCACAGCACCCGGAGGTATTCACAGAGGTGATGATAGCCAGTAGAACAAAGGAAAAATGCGATGCCATCGTAAAAGCCATAGGTAACCCGGCTATCAAAACAGCTCGTGTAGATGCAGACAATGTAGCAGAACTCGTAAGTCTTTTCCGTGAATTTAAGCCGGAAATAGTCATCAATGTAGCACTCCCCTACCAAGATCTTACCATTATGGAGGCTTGTCTGCAAGCAGGCGTACACTACTTGGATACAGCCAATTATGAACCAAAAGACGAAGCACATTTTGAGTACAGTTGGCAATGGGCATACAAGAAGCGTTTCGAAGAAGCAGGACTTACCGCAATCCTCGGTTGTGGATTTGACCCGGGCGTAAGTGGCATCTATACAGCCTATGCAGCTAAACATCACTTTGATGAGATACACTACTTGGACATCGTAGACTGTAATGCCGGCAATCACCACAAAGCATTTGCCACCAATTTTAATCCGGAAATAAACATCCGTGAAATTACCCAAAACGGACGTTATTACGAAAACGGACAGTGGATAACCACTAAGCCATTGGAAATACACAAAGACCTTACTTATCCAAACATCGGAGCAAAAGATTCATACCTCCTTTATCACGAAGAACTGGAGTCTTTGGTTAAAAATTTCCCTACTATCAAACGCGCTCGTTTCTGGATGACCTTCGGACAAGAATACCTCACACACCTCCGTGTAATCCAAAACATAGGTATGGCAAGTATTGAGCCTATACAGTACAATGGTGTAGAAATAGTACCTCTCCAATTCCTCAAAGCCGTACTTCCCAACCCACAAGACTTGGGAGAAAACTACGATGGAGAAACCTCTATCGGGTGCCGTATACGCGGTATCAAAGACGGAAAAGAACGTACCTACTACGTGTACAATAACTGTTCACACCGTGCCGCTTACGAAGAAACAGGTATGCAAGGTGTAAGTTACACTACGGGTGTACCTGCTATGATAGGAGCTATGATGTGCCTGAAAGGACTGTGGAAACGTCCCGGCGTATGGAACGTAGAAGAGTTTGATCCGGATCCATTTATGGAAGCATTGAACAAGTATGGTTTGCCTTGGCACGAAGTACACGATGGTGATTTGGAACTTTAATACAGCCACAAGATGAAGGTAGGAGATATTGTCCCGGAAATTTGGGGCATCAATGAGAAAGGCGAAGAAATACGTGCTTCGCAATATCTTGGGAAGAAAGTAGTCCTTTATTTTTATCCCAAGGATCTTACATCGGGCTGTACTACACAAGCCTGCAACTTGAGAGATCACTATGCAGAGCTACGCAAAGCAGGTTACGAAGTAGTGGGAGTAAGCATAGACAGCGTACAGTCCCATCAAAAATTCATAGAAAAGCACCAGCTTCCTTTCTCTCTGATAGCAGATACCGACCAAACACTGGTACAAGCATTCGGTGTATGGGGAGAGAAAAGTATGTATGGGCGTAAGTATATGGGTACTTTCCGCACCACGTTCATCATAAATGAACAGGGCATCGTAGAACGCATTTTACTTCCCAAAGAAGTAAAAACAAAAGAACACGCAGAACAAATTTTGAAATAACAAGAAAGCTATATGGCGAAAAAGAACGACGCAGACAAAGACGTGAAAGACGTAGCAAGCGATAAACTCAAAGCACTACAAGCTGCAATGGACAAGATAGAAAAGAACTTCGGTAAAGGTTCTATTATGAAAATGGGCAGCTCAGTAGTAGAAAAAATAGATGTAATCCCCACAGGTTCACTTTGGTTAGACCTTGCTTTGGGAGTGGGTGGTTATCCCAAAGGACGTATCATAGAAATTTATGGTCCGGAATCTTCCGGTAAGACAACACTCGCCATTCACGCCATAGCAGAAGCACAAAAAGCCGGTGGTATTGCCGCTTTCATAGATGCAGAACACGCTTTTGACCGCTTCTATGCAGAAAAGTTGGGAGTAGACACAGACAATCTTCTTATCTCACAACCGGACAATGGAGAACAGGCGTTGGAAATTGTGGACCAACTTATTCGTTCCTCTGCTATAGACATCATCGTGATAGACTCTGTAGCAGCACTGACACCAAAGTCGGAAATAGAAGGAGATATGGGAGAAAACAAGGTAGGGCAGCAAGCCCGCCTTATGTCTCAAGCACTCCGCAAACTTACTTCCACCATCAGCAAGACCAATACGACCTGTATTTTCATCAATCAGCTACGTGAGAAAATTGGTATCAGCTATGGAACACCGGAGGTAACAACAGGTGGTAATGCTCTGAAGTTTTACGCTTCTGTAAGATTGGATATTCGTAAGAAGACACAAATCAAAGAGGGCGAACGTGTGATAGGAAACGAAACTACTGTAAGAGTGGTGAAGAACAAGGTTGCACCGCCTTTCCGTAGCGCACATTTTGACATTCTCTACGGAGAAGGTATTTCCAGAATAGGAGAAATTATGGATACCGCTACAGAAATGGACATCATAAAGAAAAGCGGTTCGTGGTTCAGCTACAATGATAGCAAGCTGGGACAAGGTAGAGAAAACATCATCACACTCCTTAAAGACAATCCGGAACTGACAGAGGAAATAGAAAAGCTCGTAGTGAAAAATATCCAAAACGGCTGGACACCCCCTGTCAAAGGAAAGAAAGACAAAAAAGAAAAAACAGTTACTATAGAAATAGACGATCACGAGGACGAAGACTCGGAAGAATAAACAGAAATCGCTGTACATACGATAAGAGATGTACAGCGATTTTTTTCATAGGGGGGAGAGTATAAAAAACTCTCCCCTTTCCATTGTATGCAAGAAAGAGGAGAGCCACCAAATGTATTATGAGAATATAATTGTCTTAGAACTTCACCTTACGCATATCGCCTTCGTTCAACAAGGCTACGTGCATAGCATAGGCTTTTTCCAAATTGTGAGAAGTGTGTCCCTTAGATGCCATTGCGAGGTAATCCCACAATAATTGTTTGTACTCTGGGTGTGCACAATTTTCTATCACAGCCTTAGCACGTTCCATTGGAGATTTACCACGGAGGTCTGCTACCCCTTGTTCTGTAGCTATCACGTGTACAGAGTGCTCGGAGTGATCTATGTGAGAAACCATAGGCACGATAGCACTGATAGCACCATTCTTGGCTACAGAAGGACAAGAGAAGATAGAAATATAAGCATTGCGAGTAAAGTCGCCGGAACCACCTATACCATTCATCATCTTAGTACCACAAATGTGTGTTGAGTTCACATTACCATAAATATCTGCTTCTATAGCTGTATTCATAGCGATGATGCCCAAACGCTTTGCCAATTCCGGACTGTTGGAGATTTCAGATGGGCGAAGTACGAGTTTGTCTTTGTAGAAAGACGTATTGTTATAAATTTCGTCCAAGCAACCATTGGTTACAGAGAGAGAACAAGTACTACCGAAGCTGATACGTCCCGATTGGAGCAATGCGATAACAGAGTCTTGGATCACTTCTGTGTACATTTGGAATACAGGAATGTGTGGGTCATTTCCGAGTGCACTCAGTACGGCATTGGCAATGTTTCCTACGCCGGATTGTATAGGAAGGAAAGAAGAAGGAATCACACCACGTTTCATATCGTTCACAAGGAACTCTACTACGTTATGACCTATCTGGTTGGTTATTTCGTCCGGATCTGTGAAACCACGTGCTTCATCAGGAAGGTTTACTTCTACTACTCCTACTATCTTCTTAGGATCTATTTCTACATAAGGAGTACCTACTCTGTCCGATGGTTTTTCTATCATCAGCGGTGTATTGTGTGGAGGCAGTTGTATCTCATAGATATCGTGTAGCCCCATCATACTGGTGCTGTGAGCAGCATTGAGTTCAATGATGACTTTTTCCGCCATACGTGCTACTGTAGGAGTGATACCTACGGCAGCAGTAAGATATACTCTACCATTGTCCTCTATAGCACAAGCTTCTATGATGGCTACATTGATAGGACCAAGGAAGCCGGCACGCAGTTGTTGTGCCATTTGAGAAAGGTGAATGTCCGAATACTTCACCAATCCTTTGTTTACAGCAGAACGAAAATCGCTGTTTGTAGTGTAAGGAGCGCGATAGTTAATAGCACCTGCACGGGTCAATACACCATCGCAAGAATCGCCTGTAGAAGCACCTGTAAATACATTTACTTTGAATTCTTCTCCCTTAGCGTGAGCGGCTTCTGCTATTTTAGCCAACTCTGCTGTTACAGCTTTTGGACTACCTGCGGGCGTAAAACCGCTCAAGCCTATAGAATCACCATTTTTGATGATAGCAGCAGCTTCTGCTGCCGAAATTCGTGGAAAACTCATACGTTTTAAGTTTTTTCGTCTATATATTTTTGTAAATAGTTAGTTTGATTTCCTATATGTGATGCAAAGGAAGTACAAAGCGAAGAATTACGTGTACTTCCTGCCAAAGATTTCCGAGTAAATAAAAGCTTGTTTGAATTGTTCGGGTGTTTTGAGCTGTGCGAGTCCCCTCCTACTATGTTTCTTTTCCTTCAGCATAGGAGCTGTATTTTGTACAGGCGGAGCCGTAGTTTTTTTCTTAGACTTTGCAGGAACTTCCATCATACGCAGCTGTATATTTTGGAGGATTTCTTTCTCCTCGTCCCAATCCCCTTGGGTTTCTTTTCCTTCTACAGCAGGAACCGGAGAGACAACAAGACGCTTCTTGGCAGGACGTTTCCTTGGTGGTACAGGTGTCGTATTGGGCTCGTCTCCTACAGTTGTCAAGAGCTTACGTACTATTCTTTTCCCCATAAAGAGAAAAGCTCCCAAAGTAACCAATATCTGCCATATACCGTCAAAGTCTTCCATAAAAGCATTTTTCTTCGTTCCTCAAAAAATTGCGTTTACCAATTCTTGATAAGCGTAAACGCTGTTTCGTTTGATGCTTTCAAAGGTACAAACAATCTGAACATATCCTACAGTTTATCTCAACTTATTGGTGTTTAAGCTATCTTTGTGCGCTGAAAGAATAAATAATATTTATATGACAAACGAAACACAGGGAGCAGACTTAAAATTTGCAACCGAAACAGACAACAAAAAATTATTCATAGAAACCTATGGTTGCCAAATGAATGTAGCAGATAGCGAAGTGGTAGCTTCTGTTATGCAAATGGCTGGTTACACAGCTTGCGATTCTATAGAAGAAGCAGACGCTGTTTTTATGAATACTTGTTCTGTAAGAGATAATGCAGAACAAAAAATCTATAGCAGACTGGCATACTTCCATTCGCTACGTAAGAAAAAGAAAAACCTGATAGTGGGGGTGCTGGGCTGTATGGCAGAGCGTGTCAAGAACGACTTGATAGAAAACCATCACGTAGACCTCGTAGCAGGACCGGACGCGTACCTTACCCTACCGGAATTAGTAAGTGCGGTAGAAGCCGGGCAAAAAGCCATCAATGTAGATCTGTCTACTACAGAAACCTACAGCGATATTATCCCTGCACGTATTTGTGGCAATCATATATCGGGCTTTGTATCTATTATGCGTGGGTGTAACAATTTCTGCCACTACTGCATAGTACCTTATACACGTGGAAGAGAGCGCAGCAGGGAAGTAGAAAGTATCCTCAAAGAAGTGAAAGACTTGGAAGCACGCGGGTTCAAAGAAGTTACGCTACTCGGGCAAAATGTGAATTCTTATAAGTACGAAGGAGAGGGAGAAACCATTACCTTCCCTATGCTCCTGCGCTTAGTGGCAAAGGCAGTACCCGGTATGCGTATCCGTTTCACTTCTTCGCACCCCAAAGATATGAGTGACGAAACACTGCACGTGATAGCAGAAGAACCCAATGTATGCAAGCACGTACACTTACCCGTACAGAGTGGCAGCTCACGCATATTGAAACTTATGAATAGAAAATACACACGTGAGTGGTACTTGGAACGTGTAGAGGCTATCAAACGTATTATCCCAGATTGTGGATTGAGTACAGACCTCTTTACAGGCTTCCACGATGAAACAGAAGAAGATCACCAAGAAACTCTATCGCTTATGCGTCTATGTGCATACGATTCTGCATTTATGTTCAAGTACTCGGAACGTCCGGGAACTTATGCAGCCAAGCATATGGAAGACAACGTACCGGAAGACGTGAAAATACGCAGACTCAATGAAATGATAGCCTTGCAAAACGAACTCTCTGCAGAGAGCAATGCCAAAGACGTAGGAAAGATATTTGAGGTTTTGGTAGAGGGACGTTCCAAACGCTCCAGCGAACAAGTCTTCGGGCGTACACAACAAAATAAAGTAGTAGTATTCGACAAAAACAACCATCGTGTAGGAGATTATGTGATGGTAAAAATCACGGAATCCAGTTCTGCCACTCTCAAAGGAGTAGAAGTGGAAGCTTAATATAAACCTCTAAAAAAACAGAAAACAATGATTAGAATAAATGTATTTGCACAAGCTACGCAAGAAAACTTAACCAAGGCTATAGATGTAGCACAAACTTTAGCTGTAGCTTCTCAACAAGAAAAAGGCTGTATAGCTTACGATGTATTTACCAGCGTAACACGCCCGGATGTATTTATGATTTGCGAGACTTGGGCAGACGATGCCGCACTCCAAGCACACAGAGAAACAGCACACTATGTGAAATACGTACCGGAGCTGAAAGCATTGGCACAAACAAAAACCGAGCTGTTCAATTTCTGATAAAAAGAGAAATTCTCTTTCGTGAGCAGGAAGGGCATTCTATATATAGAATGTCCTTCTTTTTATTTGTTTAACAGAGAAAAGTATTGTGTAATAATAAGTAAGGATACCTTTGCAAAAAAATAGACAACTATCTTTCTAAGATTTCTAATCTTAACAACCAGAGAAAGACTCTCTCATAAACAAAACTATACAATTTATGGAAAAGAAAGAAACCTATGTAATACCCAATGTTTGGGTTATTACTACTATTGTACCAAAGAGTTTGTTGGTAACATTCTCAGCGGAAGGAAATGTAACAGAATACGAAGGAGCTGAATTTGATGAATTTTAATTGGAGAAGGGAAACACAAAAAGAAGAAATAAAGAAAACCTACTATATGAAACATACACTATGGATAGTCTTGATGACTACAATCTTATTGGTAGCTTGTGGAAAGTCCGATGAACCAAAGATCAATCCACAAAAAGGCGGAACAAGTATCTCTATGAATGTTACGGGAGAAGTAGATTTAAAAGATTTGATTGCTTCCGTAAATAGCAGAGCTACGGTTTTTGATTTTACAGCATTACAAGCCAACCCTTTCAAAAACAGATTGGACAAAAGTGGAGAAATAGAAGTTACTTGTATTTTGACCAATATAGACAAAAATATAGCTCCCATCTATTTTGCTTCCAAGTGGGAGTATAAGGTAAGCGACCATAAACTCGTAATGAAGACACATGATCAAGTTACGCTACCTGCTTATAGCCAAAATAAATGGTTCCTTACAGCTGTAATCAATGGTACATGGGATAAAAATAACCACAGAATCTCGTTTGATACAGCAGGTAAGCTATACACTTTTGCCGCTGGAGAGCAAGTAAGTCTGGATATCCCATTTGCTACTACACATACAGAGATTGTACATAATGAGAGCGCACAAGCTATGCGTGCCAATGTTATATTCAAGCCTCGTGGAATACTAATGTATGCCAAAGTTCAAAGTTTACTCAAATTCCCGGCTACAGTAGAAGGATTGCATATTTCCTCCAATGCTTACAGTATAAAAGGTTATTATGACATAAGTCCCAATCATGTAAAAACTTATAGTAACACTACTTTCCCTGCATGGATTTCTACAGAAACTCCGAGTAGTACAGCTACTTACTTGACGGCATCTACTCCTTTTACTATATCGCAAGGGACTACATGGGATAAGTTTTTTGTTTGGTGGATGATGCCTATACAAGGAATTACTTCTCCTAATACCTATTTTTATCTCAATGCAACAGGTTTGCAAACTGTCGGTACCAATCCTGTTCACCTTACAAATATGCCGGGTATAGATAATGTAAACCCTTACGATAGAAGACCCTGTATAAAAAAGATTCTTTCTTACCATAGCAAGAAACTACAATCGGAGGGACGTGCTTTTCCTATAGGCTTGGTTATGGAGCGTCCAGAATTGGGTATAGAGTATTTTGCAGATTACAACTGGAAAGGAGAAACAGACCCTTCTCAAGGTAGATTTGCTCAAAATCACTCTTCTACAACAGAAAATCCTTTATTGCCCAAAGAGTATGGACTTTATTTACGCAATCACCCTAAATTTGGCTATACAACCCCTTTGCCTGATGAATGGAATGCCATAGGTGTAGCTCATCATAAGGCACAATATGCAGGAAATTCAGATAGCGGATTAGTTCTTGAACGTATTTCTATTGATAAGAAAGATGTAAGAGAATTGTATTCTCACTATAGAAGTATAGGAAGTGTAGGGTATGCCTTGCGTTTCGTTTCCAGCACAGGAGTTGCAGAAGATATTACCAGTGCTTATAAATATGAATATGTAACGCAAGACGGAATTCAAGGGCTGAAAGTAAGTGTAAGATTCTTAGGTAGAAAATTCCAAGGAAATATAGATCACGTAGCTACTCCTATATTTTGGGCACAAGCAGACCCAGACGAAATTTCCAAATTCTTCCCAGCTCATGGTCATTACAATGGCAGCACTACGGCAGATGCGGGAGTAAATGGCTATTATTGGACAGACTATTTGGTAGCAGGAACCAGTGGAACTCAGCAGTGGGGCGTAGACTTCACAAATACAAAGGTTGGGCAGACCGGCTATCTTTTGGAGAATCCTAATCCCATCAAAATGTCATTACGCTTGGTAGTAATCACACCAAGTTGGCAATAATAAGAATACCCCTAAAAGAGCGAGCGGGTTCACTTCACAGAAGTGAACCCGCTCTTTTTTATATAAGTTATTATTCATTGGGGGCTTTGTCTATCAAGTCCATAAACTGATCCAGTTTGGGCGTAATGATGATTTGCGTACGGCGATTGCGCTGTTTACCCACTTCCGTATCATTTGTAGCGATGGGGTTGTATTCTCCACGTCCTGCCGCAGTGAGGCGAGAAGGATCTACACCATAGTCATTTTGGAGAGCTTGTACTACAGAAGATGCACGAAGACAACTCAAATCCCAGTTGTTTCTGATATTGGCACGATTGATAGGCACAGGGTCTGTGTTTCCTTCCACGAGTACATCGTAATCTCTATAGTCTTTAATGATCTTGGCTATCTTGCTCAAGGTTTGTTTGGCACGATCATTTATTTCGTAGCTACCACTCTTGTAAAGCATATTGTCTGCGAGTGAAATATATACGACACCTTTCAACACTTTGATATCTACTTCCATAAGTTCATTTCTGTCCAATGAGCGAGTGAGCTTATTGGTAAGTGCTATATTCAGTGAGTCCGATTTACTCTTGGCATCTACGAGCTGTTTGATATACTTATTGGAAGCATTGATTTCGTCTACCAACTTAGAGATATTTACATTTCCTTGAGTGTTTTGCAAGAGACTCTTGTCCAATGAACCTTGCAATTTGTTATAGTCGCTACGAAGTGCTGCATTGCGCTCATTTTCCACTTGTAAACGGTCATTCAGATTACGCACATTGCTATTGCATTCTGCCAGTTGTATTCTGGTATCATCATAGGTTTGCTTCAGAGCATCGTATTCGGATTGGAGTGCTGTGAATTTCTTGGTGCTTACGCAGCTACTCAAGCTCATTCCACCAAGTAAAAGTGTGAGTAAGAGGTAATTTTTCTTTTTCATAAGCTTTTTGTTTTTAAGAAAGTATAAGTGCACCTTTGCCCTTCTGCAAACAGGTGCATACTATCTACTTTGCAGTTCTAATTATAGTGCCAATTTCTTTTTGATAAATGCTGTGATAAAATTTGCCGTTTCTTCTATTCCGAAGATAGACGAGTCTATACACAGATGATAGGTAGAAGCCTGTCCCCAAGTACGGAAGCTATAATAATTGTAATAATTGGAGCGCATCTTATCCGACTTCCGAATCAGTTCTTCTGCTTCAGTTGCAGTAATCTGCATACGTTCCATCAGCCTGCTTTTTCTTATTTCCAATGGCGAAGTAACAAAGATATTCACACAGCGTGGGTGATTTCTCAGTACATAATCTGCACACCTGCCTACGAAGAGGCAAGATTTTTTCTCCACAAGTTCTTCTATTACTTTACTTTGGATATTAAAGAGAGAATCATTGCTGAGGCACGAAGGAGATAAAAAAGCCGCCTCGTTCATAAATGGGAATCTACCTCCCATCATACTCCCAAAGAGAGCAGGAGAAGTACGCTCATCTGCTTTCTCAAAAAACTCTTGTCCTAATCCGCTTTCTTGGGAAGCCAAATACAAGAGTTCTTTATCGTAAAAAGCGATACCCAGCTGCCGGGCTACCAATTCTCCTATGGCACGCCCTCCACTTCCTAACTCCCGTCCTAAGTTTATGGCATAATGTGTACTCATACCTAATAAATAGATTGGTCTAAGCGCAAATATAGAATAGTTTCTGCGAAAACTGTCAATACTATAGTAAGTTTTTTTGATACGGTAGCGTTTTATAATATCTCTTTCATTTCTGCTCGGTACAGACAGAGGATAGTATGCAGAAGTTAGAAACCTTATATTTCACACCTCAATTTTATATGGCATTCTGGCTATCCCAAAGTTATGAAAACAAGCAATTCTTTTCTCTCTTTTCTCCGTCCGTCTTTTACGTTTATACAGGCTGGTTGATAGCAAGCATATCTTATCGTGATAGCAAGGCTTCTTTCCGTGATACGGAGCATATCTTATCGTGGTAGCAAGGCTTGCTATCAGCACCCCCTCTACAAGCTGTTGTAGCAGAGATTTCGTTTAGAGAAAAAGTAAAAGGCTTTCTATAAAAACAAGTTGAGGAATTAACAAAAAAAGAGTGAAATAAGTCTTTCTATTATGATTTGATGTAAACACGCACAGTAGTATTTCTTATAAATTAAAATTCCTCAAACATTGAAAGTTCCACTACAGCTCTTTTTTATTCGCAGAGATAAATAGCAAAAAGCGTGTAGAAGCAAAGAAAAAGCAGTTTTTTCCTATAGAAAATGCTAAGTCTATTTTGCAATTGAGGGAAACTAACGTAAATTTGTCCACCTATCGGCGGATAGGACATTTAGATATTTAGGATACTAACGAATTAGATTATAAACAATTACACAAAACATGGAAAAAAAACGAGTTTACACCTTCGGCAATGGAAAAGCTGAAGGCGAAGCAGGTATGAGAAACCTGCTGGGGGGCAAGGGAGCGAACCTTGCAGAAATGAACCTCATCGGAGTACCCGTACCTCCCGGTTTCACTATCACCACAGAAGTTTGCAATGAGTACTATTCTACAGGAAAAGACGAAGTAGTAAAACTCTTGAAAGGAGAAGTAGAATGCGCTATCGCAGGGGTAGAAACCTTGATGAATTCTAAGTTTGGCGATGTAGAAAATCCTCTGCTCGTGTCTGTACGCTCTGGTGCACGTGCTTCTATGCCCGGTATGATGGACACCATCTTAAACCTTGGTTTGAATGACCGTGTAGTAGAAGGTTTGGCAAGAAAAACAGGAAACGACCGTTTCGCATGGGACTCTTATCGTCGTTTCGTACAGATGTATGGAGACGTGGTTTTGGGTATGAAACCTACAAACAAGGAAGACATTGACCCATTTGAAGCCATCATAGAAGAAGTAAAAGAAAAGAAAGGCGTTCGCTTGGACAACGAGCTGGAAGTGGCGGACCTCAAAGAATTGGTTTCTCTCTTCAAGCAAGCTGTAAAGAAGCAAACAGGCAAAGACTTCCCGGAAGATGCTTATGAACAACTTTGGGGTGCTATCTGCTCTGTATTTGATTCTTGGATGAACGAACGTGCTATCCTCTATCGTAAGATGGAAGGAATACCGGCAGAATGGGGTACAGCTGTAAACGTGCAAGCTATGGTATTCGGAAATATGGGACAAACTTCTGCTACAGGGGTATGTTTCTCTCGCGATGCTGCTACAGGAGAAGACCTGTTCAATGGAGAATACCTCATCAATGCACAAGGAGAAGACGTGGTAGCAGGTATCCGTACACCACAACAAATCACCAAGATAGGTTCACAACGCTGGGCAGAAATGCAAAACATTTCTGAAGAAGAACGTGCTACAAAATATCCTTCTATGGAAGAAGCGATGCCGGAAATCTACAAAGAACTGGACGCTATCCAAACAAAACTGGAAGACCACTACAAGGATATGCAAGATATGGAGTTCACTGTACAAGAAGGTAAACTCTGGTTCTTACAGACACGTAACGGAAAACGTACCGGTACAGCTATGGTAAAAATAGCTATGGATATGCTGGAACAAGGTTATATAGACGAAAAAACAGCCTTGAAACGTTGCGAGCCAAACAAATTGGACGAACTCCTCCACCCTGTGTTTGACAAAGAAGCTCTTCGCACAGCCAAAGCACTTACCAGAGGTCTTCCGGCTTCTCCCGGTGCTGCTTGCGGTAAAATAGTTTTCTTCGCAGAAGATGCAGCAGAATGGGTAGCCAATGGTGAAAAAGTAATCCTCGTCCGTATAGAAACATCGCCGGAAGACTTGGCAGGTATGTCTGCCGCAGAAGGTATCCTTACCGCACGTGGCGGTATGACTTCTCACGCAGCTGTAGTAGCTCGTGGTATGGGTAAATGCTGTGTTTCCGGAGCAGGTGCATTGAACATAGACTACAAGAAAAAGACCATAGAAATAGAAGGTGTGGTACTGCACGAAGGAGATTTCCTCTCTCTCAATGGTAGCACAGGAGATGTTTACAAAGGCAGCATTCCTACCAATGCGGCAGAACTTTCCGGAGATTTCGCAAAACTGATGTCTCTCTGCGAAAAGTACACTAAACTGAAAGTACGTACCAATGCAGATACTCCACACGATGCAGAAGTAGCCAGAAACTTTGGTGCTGTAGGTATAGGTCTTTGTAGAACAGAACATATGTTCTTCGAAAGCCAAAAAATCGTGGCAATGCGTGAAATGATCCTCGCACAAGACGCAGAAGGACGCAGAAAGGCATTGGACAAACTCCTCCCCTACCAAAAAGAAGACTTCATCGGTATCTTTAAGGCTATGGACGGTTGCCCGGTGAACGTTCGCTTGCTTGACCCACCTTTGCACGAATTCGTACCACACGATGCAAAAGGACAACAAGAAATGGCAGAAGCTATGGGCGTAACTCCGGAATATATCCGCCAACGTGTAAACAATCTTTGCGAAGCCAACCCAATGCTCGGACATAGAGGTTGCCGCCTTGGAAACACTTATCCGGAAATCACAGAGATGCAAACCAAAGCTATCATCGGTGCTGCTATAGAACTGAAGAAGCAAGGTATGAATCCTATTCCGGAAATTATGGTGCCACTCACCGGTATTCTCCACGAATTCGAAGCACAAGAAAAAGTCATTCGTGCTACAGCAGAAGCTCTCTTTGCAGAAACCGGTGTGCGTGTAGACTACCAAGTAGGTACTATGATAGAAATCCCACGTGCAGCGCTCACAGCGAATCGTATTGCATCTCGTGCAGAGTACTTCTCATTCGGTACAAATGACTTGACACAGATGACTTTCGGTTACTCACGTGATGATATTGCTTCTTTCTTACCTGTTTACTTAGAAAAGAAAATCCTCAAGGTAGACCCATTCCAAGTATTAGACCAAAACGGTGTAGGACAACTTGTAGAAATGGCTGTAGAAAAAGGACGTGCAGTACGTCCGGAACTTAAATGTGGTATCTGTGGTGAACACGGTGGCGAACCTTCTTCTGTGAAATTCTGCCATAAAGTAGGTTTGAACTACGTTTCATGTTCTCCATTCAGAGTACCTATCGCAAGACTCGCAGCAGCACAAGCAGCTATAGAACAAGCGTAAGTATTAGAACTTCCTTGATATAAAATTAGGGCTATAAGTTCCTTATTACAGGAACTTATAGCCCTAAATCTTTTCTCTCCTACGAACTATTCAGCCTCGGAGAGAGAAAAATGGATAAAATTCTCATGGGCTGAGAATGATGGGATTTTATTCTTGTAAATAACTAAGCTCTAATACAGGTAATAACGTAACCTGCACTCATCTGATGAAAAAAGCTCAATCTACCCAAGTTTTTTTATTCTTCCCGAAAGTCAATCGTATTCTTCTCATCAACTTCCAACAAGGGAGAATCAAAGTGTGTTCTGAAGACATAGGAGCAAACTGAATAGCTCTTTTGATGGTAAAAACAAAAGAAGACCATCTCCCACTCCATTTACCTATAGGTCTCTGATAGTCTCGGTAGTTCCCGAAATTTCCGCTGATAAGTATATCTTGCAGAACTATTTCCGAGAAACGAGAGTCCTGTCCTAGTTCAAACGGGAAAATAGAGGACGGTGCATTTAATGCCTTTACAGCTACGTGTGCAAAAACCTGCATAGACTTGAGCAAATGAAATTTCTCCGCCAAAGCTGTAAATTCATCTTTGGAGATCTGCTCTATATGTGCATTTAGGAAAAGCACCCAGTCTATGAATTGACGAAAACCTATTCCCCCATCTAAAAAATGATGAAAGAGATGCTGAAAGATGAAAAAGGCATTGAATGTAGGGGGTAATGTGAGTACCGTCAAGTCATTCAGTATCAAAGGAACCAACTGATTATTATCCAGAATCCTTCTCACCTCATCTTCCACCCGTGAGTTGTATTTTTTCCTATTGAAGTGGGTTACGTATTTATGATTTTCTACATGTATACCCTGAAATACAAACCCTTGGTGCTTAGGGTTTTCTTCTTCCATTTTAAATCCCTGTGCCTTTGCCCATTCATTCGCCTTTTTATAGTCATCTTTTCTATACAGAAAAGCATCAATGTCCCCGGGTGTGCGATGTTTGGGATTAGGATAAAGAATACCATGAGATTGACCTTTGAGTAAAACAAATGGACAGTCTATTTCTTTATAATGCTGAGATAACTGTTTCAAAACTTCATTTACTCGTTCATTCGTTTTCTCTATGGCTTCTGTATGCAGAAACAGTTTATAGAGTAGCTTCCTTTCCGGGTGTAATGTTTCGGGCAAGGTTTGGATAGCATCGTAAATAAGTGCATCTACCTTTTGTGTGCTTGCCCAATAGAGAATCTTCCTCCACTCACTCTGTCCTATGCCTTGAAATAAATCCTTATTGGCAGGTTTATTCCAAACGGCAGAACGAAGTAATTCTAAGAAAAGTGTAGAAACTGATTCACTCATAAAAGGGCACCTGCTTGCGTAAGTTGTTCCACTAATACCTGCACATCTTTTAATGCTAAGGATTTATCTATTTGGTATTTATCCACCAATTTCTCTGCCCATTCTTCTGTACTAAAGTCTTTGCCCAAGCTATTGGCAATTAAAAACTCTGCCGATTTATTGAGAGAAATAACTCGTGTGTAACTTATGTTTCCTGCATCATTGGAAACCAAGATAGCTTCTGTTCCGATCTTCTTGATGCTGATATTTTCTTTGAATCTCATGAGATATATTGTTTTACTTTCTCGTGCGAGACGAGTAATAGATGAATGTATTCTTATTTTAATTATAAGACCATAGTACGGTCTCAATAAACAAGCTCAAATGTAGACAACTATGCTACGAATGCCGAATGAAGCCAACAACCTCATTCCGACAATAAGGAGCGAGTGCATAATACCGCTTCCTTATCGGGACGACAATCCAATCTATATACAGGTACGGTTTGTAAAATATCCGTAACGACATTCAAGACTGCGTTCCTATGAGTCATATCCGAGCGAAGCATAGCCGAAGAGCCGTAAATAGAAGAAAGAGCCTGTAGATAGTTGAGTTTGGTCAGTTTATTCTCAGAATGCTGATATAAATGCACAAAAGCAACAAGCTCTGCAGATGCACTCCGATAGCAAGGAGTGCTTCCACTCCACGGAGCACCATACACTCTTATAGAACCATCTTCTAATATCCGTACAAGAGGTTCGTCATCATTTAGCAAGGTGCAACCCGGAATAAATTCACGCCACAATCTGCTGTGTGTACTTTTGCCCGTTCCACTTGTACCCATAAAAGCCAGTGCCTTACCATTTAATTCTATGACAGAGGCGTGGAGTTTAATCGTTTTGTGATTAGTGGTGGAAGTCATACCAAAAGCCAATCTCAAAAAGCTATTAAGGAAAACCTTCTCTTCCTGATTCGTGAGTGTAAGACTTGATTTTATTTCTTTCCAGTTCCGAGATGCAAAGAAACGAGCTTCTTGTTGGCTTGCTTTCATAGAAACGATAACTCCCTGCGGTGTATGATAGATATAGTAGTAGATATCTTTCCACTGAAGAATATCGTCTGGAGTGGTTTCTGGAAGAGAAATGGCTTCACTACCGTTTAGCTGAAACAGCAGATTCTTCGGGGTGCAATTCTCTACCTTAAAGGGTAAATAATTTTGCATAACAGCCGAAGTTTTCTCTTTATCCGGTGTACAGATACAGAACGCAAGTTCCGCAACGCTATATATCAATTTGTCAATCATGCTACAAAGGTAAGTTTTTTTCTTAAAATGTCCCGAAAGCTCACTTACAGGAATGCCATTATAAAAGTTTAAGTTTTTTATTTGATAATTATTTCAGCACTCAAATTACCGCTAAAATAGTAGCAGAAGAAGACAAAAACACGCATCTTTTCCGCACTACATAGAACGTTTATATTAGTATCTATCTATGCAGATATAGTTTTAGTAATGAGAAAGAAAGATGATATAAATTCAGAAAAAACGAAACACTTTGAAGCGATTTGTGCAATTCTATTGAACCGTGCTTCCGAATATCTTATTAAGCACTCCTATTTTCCTTTCATACCCCTTAAAATTACAATGGAACAGAGTCAGAAAGAAAACTCTATTTAAACAGCGAACAAAATTATATTACCTTCGTGCCCCACTTAAAACAGAAAGAACTAAAAAAGCGACATTTAAACGCTTATAGACATAGCTTATCTTACAGACTAAATAACGCGACACAAAAACAATACAAAACTCATCATATAATACAAGTACAATTAAACTCAATAAAAAATGGAAAAACAAGAAATGTACAGCATAGTAGCTGTAGCAGAAGAGCAGTATTTTGCTCCCAGAATAGAAGTAGCAGACATTGAAATGTCTCAAAACATTTTGGCAGGAAGTGGAGA
>JALEQJ010000016.1 GCA_022764505.1 Phocaeicola sp.
TTCAATCACAATCCAAGCTCCCTTGTTCATAGGTAAAGGTGAACCGTTGGCTTTAATGGACTCTATAATCGACAAATCATTAGATTTGAGTTTAATAGGAATGTATAAAGACATGTATGAGATTTCAGACCTTACTTATTACATTAAGGGAAGCAAATCTCATCCAATGTATGGGAAACTATGGGGAACAGGTTGTATGATAACAGCACTCTATAGTAAAGGGTTAGAAAAGTCTTATAATGAGTTGAGAACGTATTGTAAACGGTATAATCGAATGCAATAATTAGGGCTTCTAACGGAGCATATAAGATAGGGGTAGGGCAATAGTTGTCCTACCCTGTTTTTATATTAGGCTTGTTCTCTAATAGAAGAGTAAAAGAACCTATGCAAAAGCAGGGAGTGTGGTTATGAATGAATAAATTTCGAGGGTTAGGAAAGATTAACAGTCAATTAAATACAAATCCTATTGGTATCACAATTTGTATCGGGTTGGGCTAAGTTATCCGAAAAGTGTAATCAAAAAGTAATCGCCACAAACAAAAAGGAGTTAAGCCGTCGACTTAACTCCTTAATAATCATCAGTCGGGGTGACTGGATTCGAACCAGCGACCACACGCCCCCCAGTATTATTATCCGATGCTGAATGTTGGAGAATACGTTGATGAAGAGGTTACTTTGCAGACCTTTTCAAATTATATCAATGAAAGCAGCTTGATAGTTGGCGAAGGTGTCATGTTGCATCGCTACCAGAAAGAACTCTTGGAAAGATTCAAGAGAGGGCAGAGAAATCGTATTTTTCTGAGTGCTTCAACATCTTTCGGAAAAACATTCTTGATATACGAGATTGTAAGGAAGATGGAATATACTAATGTTGCATTTATTTTTCCCACCCTTTCTCTCCTTTCTGAGAACTTGTTTAAGATTCATTTATCGCCTGAATATAAGTGGGTAAAGGATAACTATGTGATTCATACACTCAGTGATAAAGAGGAAATAAGCGGACGGAATCTTTTTATTTTTACTCCAGAACGATTCTTGTCTTTTTTGGATAAGAACAAAGAAATTCAATTGGATTTTGTATTTGTAGATGAGATATATAAGCTTGATAATGGTTTTATCATAGACGAGGTGTCTCAAGAGAATGAGCGAGATGTGGCGTACAGGATAGCTTTGCACGAATTGCTAAAGACCCCGCATGTTGATTCTTTACTTACAGGTCCATATATAGCACTTCCGACCAAAGATAAAAAAGATGCACAATTCTCATTTAAAACTTTCCTTGACTATTATGATTTTGCTATTGTCAACTACAATCACTACGAAATAGTGAATAAGGTGGAGGTCTTTGCAGAAACAGCATCAACCATTGAGATTGATAACACGTTTCACTTGACATTTACAAATAAGACTAAGAGTGCTCGCATTGTCCAACTTGTTACACAACTTTTGAATCGAGGAGAAAATGCTATAGTCTATTGCAGTACAAAAGCTTCGACGGAAAAATATGCTAAAATTTTAATTAGTGAAAATAATTACATCAAAGATGCTGATTCCAAAAAAGTAATCAGGCTTACAAACCATATAGATAGTTTATTTGCGAATGGGAGGGGAGCACAATGGATTGTTTCAAAAGCATTAAAAAAAGGAATTGGTATACACCACGGTTCAGTTCCAAAGTATATACAGCAGGAAATTATTTCACTGTTTAATCAGAATATTTTAAAGATCCTAATATGTACTACTACTATCACAGAGGGGGTAAATACCACAGCTAAAAACGTGATAGTGCTTTCTGGAAAAAAAGGAACGAAAGACTTAAAAAAGTTTGATGCACAGAACATAGAGGGGCGAGCTGGTAGATTTATGCAACATTATCAAGGACGGGTCTTTATTCTAGATAAAAATTTTGCGGATCGAATGAACGAAGAGGACGAATTGTTGCAACATAAATTTTTTGACAAGAATATTGATAAAAAAGATGTGGATATTGTTCTATCAGATTCCAATTATCTCACAATCGAGCAAGAAAATAGGAAAAAGCAGTTAGAGGCTATCAAAGAAAGTGGAATAATGCCTAAAGCATGTTTTGAGGAGTTTAGAACAATATCATATGATGACAAGATTTATTTGTACAATACAATTGCTCGCTTTTCAACAACAGATCATGAAAAGATAACAGAGTTAATAAGACGTTACGTTGGCCAAAGGAAGTCTTATCTTCCAGGTCTTGAACTTATATGTCAAACTATCCGTCCAATTATCAAAAATGACAATTTACGTTTTTATGTAGAGAACGGAAATGATCAGTCTGGTAACTGTTATCTTGTTGGTATGATTTCTGCTTTTATTTCTAAAGGATTTTCAGGCTCGGTAAATTATCATATTAGAAAAGAAGGGGATGTGGATAAGGGAGTTAGAAAGGCTGCTAATTTTGTTTTTAATATGCTCCGTTACCAAGTAGTAAAATATTTCGATTTATTTAATTTGCTCTACAAACAATTTGAATCAACTCGCAAGGGTGTAAATGTTGATGAAGTTAATGGCATTGAAGCGTTATTACTCAGGCTTGAATATAGTGCAGATACAAGATTAGGAAGACAGGTTAGTGACATTGGTGCATCTTTTAATGTGGTGAAATACTATGATGTAAAAGAGAATAATCCAGATGATCGCGAGCTTATTGGAAAATATTATAACCTGCTGGATGATTATGAGAAATACAATGTCGCAAGAATAGATCAGATATTATAACATTTGATAGGAGGTTCGAAGATATATGATGGATATAATCTCAACTTTAGAAAGCTCAATAAGAATCGGAATGAATTAATAATTCAGATCATATATAAGGAAGGATACTTTATACCAAAACATTGAGGTCTCAATATAATGAATCAAAAGAGTTCTCTCTTTTTGGCGAAATTTTGTATATTTGCGACCGAAATGGTGAGCGTTCTTTGGCTATTCAAAACAATGTACCTCAAAGCACTCCGCTCATTTCTAAATCGTTACCAGTCCACCTTTCCTGAAATGGTAACACTCTACTCTTCAATAAGATAGTTCACAAGCGAAAAATCTCTAAGCTATGGTTTATATATTTCCCCTCGGAAGTTTATATATTCCGTGCTTAGGTTTAAATAAATTATGGTATAAAATAGAAATCTATATATAAAGGCACGCAGTTATTCCCATAGATGCTATATATTTGTAACGAAACAAATAATAGTTTATCAATATGGAACATAGATACATTACTGTAGCTTATAAATTATCTACAAAATTTAATGGCGAAATAGAGCTCGTAGAAGAAGCTCCGGAGGAACACCCATTTCAGTTTATTTCCGGATTAGAATATACATTAGAGGCATTTGAACAAAAAGTTTCAGCCTTAGCTGTAGGTGAGAACTTCACGCTTACTATCCCAGCGGAAGAAGCTTATGGTCCTTTCCGTGAAGAATTTATACAGACACACCCCAGATCTCTATTCTGCGATGAAAACGGAGATTTTGATACAGAAAATATCTTCGTAGGAAATACCATTCCACTGAGAGATGGAGAAGGTCAGCAATTCCTTGCTGTCGTAAATAACATTACAGATACAGAAGTAGAGCTGAACTTTAACCACCCATTGGCTGGAAAAGATTTGATATTTGAAGGAAAAGTAGTTACCAATCGTCCAGCTACACCGGAAGAAATAGAAGGCGCACAAAATATGATGAGTGGCGATCACGGTGGCTGTGGTGGCGGTTGCTGTGGACACGATGATGAAGAACATCAGCATAGCGGTTGCTCGGGCTGTTGTTCCGGTTGTCACTAAATTTATTTTTCCTCATTCTTTTAGCACACGCTTATCTATCTGTAGTATAGATAAACGTGTGCTTTTATAATCTGCACCTTTGTATTTTCTCCTGAAAAAGTTGTAAAATAACTTCTTTCTCTCCACAAAGAAATACTAACTTTGCCCACACAATCAAAGGTATCTATCTTAATATAAACAATGAGCGAACAAGAATCATTTAAAGTATTTTCGGGAACCAACTCAAAGTACTTAGCAGAAAAAATTTGCAACAGTTTAGGCTGTGAGTTAGGAAATATGAATATCACCCATTTTGCAGACGGTGAATTTGTAGTTTCGTACGAAGAATCTATACGTGGACAACACGTCTTTTTAATTCAATCCACTTTCCCCAATTCGGACAATTTGATGGAACTCTTATTGATGATAGACGCAGCGAAACGCGCATCAGCTAAGAGTATCATCGCTGTTATTCCTTATTTCGGTTGGGCACGTCAAGACCGTAAGGACAAACCGCGTGTATCTATCGGAGCAAAATTGGTAGCAGATTTATTGAGTGTAGCAGGTATAGACCGTCTTATCACTATGGATTTGCACGCAGACCAAATACAAGGTTTCTTTGATATTCCGGTAGACCACTTATATGCTTCCGGTATATTCGTTCCTTATATCCAATCTCTGAAATTGGAAAATTTGGCTATTGCTACTCCAGACGTAGGTGGTTCGAAACGTGCCAGCACTTATGCTAAATTCTTAGGAGTTCCTTTGGTACTCTGCCACAAGGCAAGAGAAAAAGCCAATGAAGTAGCTACTATGCAAATCATCGGTTCTGTAAAGGATAAAAACGTTATCTTGATAGACGATATGGTAGACACCGGAGGTACTATCACAAAAGCTGCCGATATTATGAAAGAAGAAGGAGCAATCTCTGTAAGAGCTATCGCTACTCACTGCGT
Source organism: Phocaeicola sp. (assembly GCA_022764505.1). Lineage (GTDB taxonomy): Bacteria > Bacteroidota > Bacteroidia > Bacteroidales > Bacteroidaceae > Phocaeicola. The sequence goes on from JALEQJ010000016.1 coordinate 4,753, forward strand.
TATGTCCGGCTCTGCTTCGGAAAAAGTACAAAATTCACAGTTGGAAGAACTTGTGTTTACAGACAGTATCCCCTACTCCAATCGCTGTGCAAAAGTAAAACAACTCTCTATAGCAGATATGTTTGCAGAAACCATACGCCGAGTAATGGACAATCAATCTATCAGTTCCCAATACATTATATAAGAGCTGAAGTTTGAAACTTATAAAAAAGAACCTCCGATAAAATTTCTTATCGGAGGTTCTTTTTTTGGATAGTAATATCTCTTTTTAGTTGTGTGTGAGAAAGGGAACTTTTTTGATACAACTGTTTCACAACAGTTATATCAAATCTATTCCTCGTAAGTAATCGATAATAGTTAAGTTTTTGTTTTAGTCTTTTATAAGTCTATTTTATCTTCTGCGTGCACCTAAGCTTCTTATGCTTTTGCTCTGTGCTTCTTCGTTATAGTTTCCTGTACGGATATTTTGTCCTCTTGTGGCATCGTTGCTTATACTTATACTCCTATTATAAGATCTATTCTCTCTATTTTCTGTAGATGAGTAAGATCTATTGTTATTGCCACGATAAGTTCTGTTATTATTATAATCGTTGCTATTGTTATAGTCGTAATTATTATCTCTACGAGTATTCCTATTGTAGCGATAGTCATCATCATATCTATTTTCTCCATAAGTAACCCGAGAATAAGAGCTTGGTCTTCTTTGATAGTTGTAATCTCGAGATTCATTATAGTGGCGATGCTCTCTGTATCCATCAGAAGACACAGATATGCCTACTCCTACATTTCCGATTCTGAAGCTGCCTGCAAATACGGTGGAAGGTCTATGTCTATAATATCTTTGATAATAGCCATCATCGTGATAATATCTTCTGCTGTGTCCGCCATTGTAGCTATAATAGATAGTAGGATAGTCGTAGTAATATAAATCCCTATCCGAATAAATATTGTAAACTGATAAGTAACATCTGTTTTGTGCTACAGCCAGAGGACGATAATAGTATTCCAATGCCATAAAACGACGATATTCTCTTTCGGAAAGCACCCATCTTAAATCATCATTTCTTTCATTCAAAAAAGTATAATAAAGATTCAGAGCGTACTCATCACGATAAGCAAGCTCAGGAAGGTAGGGCTCTATATGTGTGAGGAAATCATAATTTATTTCATAAAGCGCATCTGCTTTCATAACGTTCACTCCCAAGTCATATACCATACGATCCGTCAAAAAACGAGCATTTGTACGGATATCTCCCAAAGTCTGTGCTGTAGAAAGCATAGCTACCATAGCTAAACTCATCAATGTGGTAAAAAATCTTCGTATCATATTCTCTTTTTTTAATCTTGACAATGCAAAAGTAAAAGGAGCATATCCCCACCACAATGTTATTTTCATAAATTAAGCGAGGAGAATTCCTATACGTGTAGGGAAATCATCTTTTCCTATATATAAAATAGAACTCCATAAAAAAGCACAATAAAAAGATTGATTTTGCAAAGTGGATATATCAAAAAGCCTTATATTTGCATCAGTTAAGGCTTAATAAAAGAATAGAGGATCACTCCTTTGTTTACTAAGTCCCGAAATAGTTACTAAACTTCTAAACTATATAATAAATGGACCTCATTAGTCAAATCGTAGAACGTGCAAAAGCGAACAAACAACGCATTGTATTACCAGAAGGTACCGAAGAACGTACTTTGAAAGCTGCCAATCAAATTTTGACAGACAATGTAGCAGACTTAACTTTGATAGGAAATCCAGCAGAAATAGCTCAATTGGCTACAGATTTCGGTTTGGGAAATATATCAAAAGCTACTATTCTTGATCCGGAGAATAATCCTGATTATGAAGAATATGCACAACTTTTATTTGAGTTGCGCAAGAGTAAAGGTATGACCATAAAACAAGCACGTGAGTTAGCAAAAAATCCCCTGTATTTGGGTTGCTTAATTATTAAGGCTGGTAAAGCTGATGGTTTGTTGGCAGGTGCAAGAAATACTACCGGCGATGTGCTTCGTCCTGCATTGCAGATTATCAAGACGACTCCGGGTATCAGTTGTGTCTCTGGTGCTATGCTCTTATTGACACACGCTCCGGAATGTGGTGAAAATGGATTGCTCGTAATGGGTGATGTAGCTGTTACTCCTGTTCCTGATGCTAATCAGTTGGCACAAATAGCAGTTTGTACAGCCGTTACCGCACAAGCTGTGGCGGGTATAGAACCTCGTGTAGCTATGTTAAGTTTCTCTACCAAAGGTTCTGCAAAACACGAAGCGGTAGACAAGGTAACAGAAGCACTTAAAATAGCCAAAACTATGGCTCCTACTCTCAAGATTGATGGAGAGCTACAAGCAGATGCTGCATTGGTTCCACGTATAGGACAAAGCAAAGCTCCGGGTTCTGAGATTGCAGGAAAAGCCAATGTTCTGATTGTTCCCTGCTTGGAAGTAGGTAATATCGGTTATAAATTGGTAGAACGTTTGGGACACGCTACTGCTATAGGTCCTATCTTACAAGGTATAGCTTCTCCTGTAAACGATCTCTCTCGTGGCTGTAGTATAGACGATGTTTATAAAATGATAGCCATCACTGCCAATCAAGCTATTGCAGCCAAAGCACAATAACACAAGGAAATAATCATAAGACCTTAACAAGGTTATAAAAACACATAAATATGAAGATATTAGTATTAAACTGTGGAAGCTCTTCTATCAAGTATAAATTATTTGATATGGAGACAAAGAATGTCTTAGCGCAAGGTGGATTGGAAAAATTGGGACTACCGGATACATTCTTAAAATTCACACTCCCCAATGGTGAAAAGAAAATCATAGAAAGAGAAATTCCGGGACATAGAGCCGGGGTTAAATTTATTTTTGAAATACTTACTCACCCGGAATATGGTGTAATCCGTGATTTGAAAGAAATAGATGCCGTAGGGCACCGTATGGTACACGGAGGAACAAAATTCAGTTCTTCTGTTCTCATTACAGACGAGGTGATAGAAACTACACGTGAATGTAGCGAATTAAGTCCTCTACATAACCCAGCCAACTTAAAAGGCGTGGAAGCTGTGAAAGAATTGCTTCCAAACATTCCACAGGTAGGTGTGTATGATACTGCATTCCACCAAACAATGCCTGATTATGCTTATCTATATGCACTCCCCTACGAGTACTATACTAAATATGGTATACGCCGTTATGGTTTCCACGGAACTTCTCACAGATATGTATCTAAGCGTGTATGTGAATTTTTAGGCATACCACAAGAAGGCACTAAAATTATTACCTGCCATATAGGTAATGGAGGCTCTATAGCTGCTGTAAAAGATGGTAAAAGTATAGATACTTCTATGGGATTGACACCTGTAGAAGGTTTGATGATGGGAACACGTTGTGGAGATATTGATGCCGGTGCCCTTACTTATATTATGAAGAAAGAAGGTATGGATGCAGATGCTCTCTCCAATTTCATCAATAAGAAATGTGGTGTAGCAGGTGTGTTTGAACGTTCAAGTGATATGCGAGAACTAGAAGACGCTGTAAGTGCCGGAGAAGAACGAGCTATCCTGACAGAAAAGATGTATTTCTATCGTATAACAAAATACATTGGAGCTTATGCAGCGGCAATGGGAGGTGTAGATGTCATTGTATTTACAGGTGGCGTAGGTGAAAACCAACTTTCTGCACGTACTTTGAGTTGTGAAACATTGGAATTCCTCGGTGTGAAGATAGACCCGGTGAAGAACAATGTACGTGGAAAAGAACAAGTGGTATCTACAGACGATTCTCGTGTAAAAGTAGTAGTAATACCTACAGACGAAGAGTTTATGATAGCTTCCGATACAATCTCTATCTTGAACAATAGATAAACCGGAAGCTTATTTTCTATGAATAAATGTAAAGTGGTATGCCATATATTTGATGGCATACCACTTTCTTTGTTACAAAGCGTTAGCCCCCCTTACTTCTTGTAACAAATGCTTTTCGGTATATACGGAATTTTATACTCACGTAAATTTGATACTTTTGTAGGATATCAATATAAATAGAAAATTATGCAAGATCCCATATACAACTTACTGAAGAATGACAGACTCAAAGAAGGACTATCTCAATTGGAAGCTATTGCTCTCCATCTGAAAAATACCAATGCCTCTACAGAAATTAGAAGTATGACAGATAGCTATAATTTTTTCTTAGAGTATGCTAAAAATGGATCCGAAGACCCCCAACGAGCAAGTTTTTACAAAACGCTCAAAGAAAAAGCTTATCATCTATACGAAATGCTTACTTATGAGCAAAATATAGAACAAGGCAAAATGCCTTTTCACGCATTGGCACGTGAAACCAAAGAAAATCCCTTGTCTATAAAACAATATCATCAAATACTCACTTCTATTATTACACAAGAAACAACAGATAAACTGATAAAACAGTATGATAGCAATTTCCCTAAGGAAGAACTGGCGTTGGCAGAAAAAAGAACTTCTATAGCCAAACACATATTTGACCATATATGGGTATCTTCTTCGTGGAATACTACAGCAGTAATAGAATGTGAAGAGTTAATGGAGGATCAACTCATCAATATAGAAGAACGTGCCTTGTTCATTAGTGCGCTTACGCTAAACCTATTCACGCATTTCCAAGAAGAAAAGGCTCTTCTCCTACTCCGTGTTTGTTTACACGCAAAAGAAAACCTATTGATAGAGAGAGCCTTGATTGGTTTGATCTTTCTTATCTATAGATACGAAGCATATTTCAGATTTTACACATCATTGAAAAATGGATTAGAGCAAATTCGGGATTCAAAACATTTGCATAAACGAATGTCTGAAATTTTTATGCAAATACTGCTCACACGAGAAACACAAAAAGTAAGTGAGACCATACAGAATGATATTATCCCCAATATTATGCGTAATGCCCAAAATTTACAGACAGGTAATATAAATTTCGTTTCCATAGAAGATGCTTTGGAGAATATGCCGGACTGGGATAATAGTAAAAGCGCACTCAACAAAAGCATAGAGAGACTAAGTAAAATGCAAGCCGATGGAGTAGATACCTATATGAACACCTTCGCTCCACTGAAAAAACAATCTTTCTTTAGAGAGGCGGCGCACTGGTTATTTCCATTTTCGGAATCCAATTATTATGTACAGAAAGTCTTTATGAATTTTAGTGAAGAGGATAAGAAAAGCATAGCTCCACTGCTTTTTGCACCTCTATTTTGCAATTCGGACAAATATAGCCTTTGTGTATTAATGAATGATTTACCTTCTGCTCAAAAAGAAATGCTTAAGAAACAATATGGCAGTGCTTTGGCGCTCAATAAGCTATCGACTATTACAGAACTGAATAGAGAGAGTATGGAAAATGGGAAGCAGGTAAGAAAAGACTATGTGCAAGACTTATATCGCTTCTTCTTATTGGCGAAAATGCAGCCAATGGACGAACATATGTACCTTCCTTGGACAAGTAAGGATAGTGATACTATAGAGTATCATTTCAGTTGGTCTCCCCTATTGCAAGAGTACTTCTTTGATGAAGCATCTACAATAGATATACTTACTTACTTTATCAACAACAAGTATTATACAGAAGCAATAAAATTGGCAACTTATCATATCAAACACTTTGAAGAAGAAAAGTCCTATAATACCAATTTCAAAACCCAAATGTATGAAGCCTTGGGATATTCTCAAGAAAAAACAGGCGAAATTAAAAATGCCATTGATAACTACGAGGCTGTACAGGAAATAGGTACACCTTCATTATGGCTCTACTATCATTTAGGCAAATGCTATATGAAAGAGGGAGACTATAAAAAAGCACTCACTATTTGGCAAAAGTATGACGAAAAAAATACAAAAGAAGACGGATTAGCAGATTTCCATATAGGCAAATGTTTGTATATACAGAAAGACTATCTCAAAGCAATACAATGTTTTCACAAGTCTATATACTTAGAATATAAGCCTATAGATTCTTATAAATATCTTATCAAATGCTATATCGTTTCCCTGCAATATCAGAAAGCGATAGATATTTTCGGTCAGCTGGATACGGAAACATTAAATATGAAAGATTTGATAGATAAAGCTCATCTTACCTTACTTACCCAAAGTATGAAAGATGCGCTTCCTATCTACAAAGAGGCTTACCTTCGTTCCATATCTACAGATGATTTTTTTCGAGCATTGTATGAAGACGAGTTTTTATCTGCTCGTGTAGTTACAGATCCATTGTGGAAACACCTCATAGATATGCTGGCATCATAAAATCTGCGTCTATAAGCTATATTATGTGGTACTCTATCATCTTACTTTTGTTTCTATGCTATAGATAAGAAGCGTACCGAAATCTGTATCTTTGTACACAAGGAAAATAAACAATGGGAGAACAACATTATCTATCGGAACTGAACGAGAGTCAACAAGCAGCCGTACTATACAATGATGGTCCGGCATTGGTAATAGCGGGTGCAGGATCTGGAAAAACCAGAGTTTTAACTTATAAAATAGCCTATCTCTTAGAACAAGGATATGAACCTTGGAGCATCTTGGCACTTACTTTCACAAACAAGGCTGCAAAAGAAATGCAACAGCGCATAGGAAAACAAGTAGGAATGCAAGTTGCAAGGCATATTTGGATGGGAACTTTCCATTCATTGTTTACACGTATTCTACGTAGAGAAGCACATTTATTGGGCTACCCTTCCAATTTCACTATTTACGATGCCTCGGACAGTAAAAGTCTTTTGAAATCCATTATCAAAGAAATGGGACTGAATGAAAAAGACTATAAACCGGGAGCAGTACAACGTGCCATCAGTAATGCAAAAAACCAATTGGTAACAGCAGAGATGTACGAGCAAAGTACAGGATTCAGGAAAGCCGATAGCGATGCTAAAATGCCTCAAATCTATGCTATTTACAAAAGATACAGTGAGAGATGCAAGCAAAGTGGAGCAATGGATTTTGATGATTTATTGCTTTATACTTTTATTCTACTTAAAGAATATCCTGAAGTCTGTGAACAGTATGCATCTCAGTTTAAGTATATCTTGGTAGATGAGTATCAAGATACCAACCACGCACAGCATTGTATAGTATTGCTGCTTTCTTCTGTATACAAGAGGGTATGTGTAGTAGGCGATGATGCACAAAGTATTTATTCATTCCGTGGTGCGAACATTGACAATATATTAAAATTCACCAAACTATTTGACAATACTAAGCTATTCAAACTGGAGCAAAACTACAGATCTACTCAGAATATCGTAAATGCCGCCAATAGTGTTATCTCCAAGAATCGTTTTCAGATAGAAAAAGCCGTATTCTCTAAAAAATCGGAAGGAGAACCTTTGAGGATTATACCTGCCGTTTCCGGTATAGAAGAAGGAGAGAATGTAGGAAACCTTATCAGCAAAATGAAACGAAACCCCAATAGCTCCTACGATGATTTTGCTATTCTGTATCGTACCAATGCGCAAAGCCGTATTATGGAGGAAGTACTACGCAGAAAGGAAATACCTTACTTCGTATATGGAGGGCTTTCTTTCTATCAACGAAAGGAAATAAAAGATGTTATTGCTTATTTCCGAATGGCTATAAATCCTCACGATGAAGAAGCTTTCAAGCGTATTATCAATACACCGGCAAGAGGTATTGGCAATACTACTCTATCTAAAATAAGGGAAACAGCTACGCTACAGCAATGGAGTATGTGGGATACACTGAAAGAAGAGAATCTACCCTTGCTCAAAGTGAATAAGGGTACGATGCAAAAACTTTCGGACTTCAGAAATCTCATAGAGGAAATGATAGAGGTAGCCAATAAAAAGACTGCAACAGAAGCTACGACTTTCATTATTGGGAAATCTCAAATTATGCAAGAGTACATAGCAAGTACAGCTTTAGAAGACATTAGCAGAAAAGAGAATATCTATGAACTGGCAAATGGTGTAGAACTTTTCTGCAATGCTCGCTTGGAAGAAGGAGATATACATATTTCTCTTGCAGACTATTTATCGGAGGTTTCTCTACTGACAGATTTAGATGAAAATGCCACAGACGACAGCCCACGAGTAACTCTTATGACGATTCATTCTGCCAAAGGTTTGGAATTTAAGCACGTCTTCATTATCGGTTTAGAAGAAGGCTTGTTTCCTTCTCCACAGGCTACTTATTCGCAACGACAGTTGGAAGAAGAAAGACGCTTGTTCTATGTTGCAATCACTAGAGCAGAAGAAACTTGTATTTTATCTTATGCCAAGTGCAGGCAATTGTACGGGCATACAGATTATAATCCTCCCAGCAGGTTTCTTCATGATATAGATCCCTCTTTTCTTGAGCATAATAAAAAACAAAATATAGAAGTAGAGGTGCTATCTCGTGCCAAGACATTTTCTGCATCGACTTCTATCCCTTCTATGCCACGCTTAAAGCCTCTGAATAAGGTAAAAGAAGATATAGCGCACTCTCCTACTTGTCCTACTCAAGAAATAAAAAGTGCAATTCCAGGATTATCGGAAGGGACTAGGATAAGACACGAAAGATTTGGAGAAGGCACTATCGTTAAAATAGAAGGAAAAGAGCCGGATACTAAAGTTCTTGTTACCTTTGATACAGAAGGAGAAAAGCAATTGTTACTCAAATATGCACGCTTCACAATTATAGACTGAAAAATGAATCATACAGATACAATTTGTGCTACCGCTACTGCACAAGGGGGTGCTATTGGCATTATTCGTGTTTCTGGGACTTCCGCTATAGATATAGTAAACTCTATTTTTTCCCCTATAGGAAAATTCGCACTTCCACTGAAAGAACGAAAATCACACTCTCTCATTTATGGTCAGATCAAAATGAGTGATGGAGAAATTTTAGATGATGTTTTAGTAAGCCTTTTTAAGGCTCCTCACTCATATACAGGAGAGGATAGCGTAGAAATCTCTTGTCATGGATCTAATTATATTTTGACACAAGTGTTACATCTATTATTGGCTACAGGCTGTAGAATGGCAACTCCCGGAGAGTTTACACAACGAGCTTTTCTCAATGGCAAAATGGATTTAAGTCAAGCAGAAGCTGTAGCAGACCTTATTTCGTCTTCTTCTCAAGCTACCCATCGTATAGCTATGAACCAGATGAAAGGTGGTTTTAGTAAAGAATTACGTACACTTAGAGATAAATTACTTCATCTTACCGCGCTTATGGAGCTTGAATTAGACTTTAGCGACCACGAAGACTTAGAATTTGCAGATAGAAGTGAATTAGAGATGTTAACCTCAGAAGTTAATGAAGTACTACTCAAACTTATCAACTCATTTCGTATAGGAACTACCATTAAAGAAGGGGTGCCGGTAGCCATCATAGGTGCCACCAATACAGGCAAGTCTACCCTGCTCAATGTCTTATTACAAGAAGAAAAAGCCATCATCAGTAATATACATGGTACTACCAGAGATATTATAGAGGATACTATACAAATAAACGGTGTGAAGTTTCGCTTTATAGATACAGCAGGAATCAGAAAAACAGACGACATCATAGAGAATATAGGTATACAACGGAGCTTTGTAGCCTTAGAAAAAGCAGACATTGTTCTCCTCGTCCAAGACCTCACTACTCCATCAGAAGTCTTTGAAAATTTCTGTCAAGAAGTCTATTCACTATTGGAAGGAAAAAAAATTGTTGTTGTACAAAACAAATGCGATGAGGTAAGTACTATCGTTCCACTTCCCCAATTATTGACAGCATTACAAGCAGAGCAAGTTACTATTTCTGCCAAAGAAAATTTACATATAGAACGCTTACAAGAAATGCTCATCAGACTGGCAGCTCTTCCCAGCATAGCACAAGGCGATACTATAGTGACGAATATACGCCACTACGAAGCCCTTAAAAATGCCCAAAGTGCCATAGAACGCGTACGAACAGGATTATCTACTTACCTTTCTGGAGATTTCATATCCCAAGATTTAAGAGAAGCCACTCATTACTTGGGAGAAATTATAGGAGAACTCACCACAGATAATGTTTTACATCATATATTTAAGAACTTTTGCATCGGAAAGTAATCGCAGATTACCAACGATAAACAAGCATCACTAAGTATCACAATCAATTTGTGGAGAAGAAGATTTATAAAAAACTATTGAAAGCATCAAAACAAGCTATTTCTTACAATTATCGAGACTACAATCTATCTGGAGTAACCAAACCTACCGTAGTCAAGGAAAAACATCAATGTAAACAAATCATAGATATTAGTGGTTGCCAAGAAGAACAATATTCACCGGACTTTCAATCATGGCAAAACCTATTGGAATAAAAAGCAGATAAATAAATACTTTATCAAGAACATACCGAATCCCAACATTACCGAATAATTCTATCAGACAGTAATAGTTAAAAATTGTATTGATCTTCGGTATTGGTTAATTCAGCCCAACGAGCAGACAAAAGCTTTGCATATGAATACTTGTTTAATCCATAGCAACCTAATGCATAACCGTCATTTACCTCTATAAGAAGTGTTCTTCCATCTTCGGTCAAACCGAAGTCAATTGAGCAACCCTTTGGTGCAGTTACATAATCTTTTACACAAGACTCTATGACTTTAAAATCATAATGAGCTCTCCAATCACCCTTGTATGGTCTTACGTCAAGTATTTCTCCATAACGAAGAAAAACTCTCCATTCTGCTACAAAGTTAATAGGTTCACAACAATAGACTTCTGCATTATCTCCTGCTTCTCCACACCCCACCAAATCGTGAATAGAAGAAATTACTTTTCCTGTTATACGTTTATTATCTATTGACTTTACAAAAACTGGCCATAGATTCGGATTGTTAGCTATTGTATTGATACTTGATTTCCAAATTTTCCTACCCAAGTACTTTTTCAATTCCTCAGGGTAGTCTATTTCCGTAATCTTTATACCCAACTGAAATAATCTATCTCTAACAGTTCCTACATAACCGATTACAATATCTTCTTTAGTGCTTTCGGACAATTCCGTCATATTACAGAAATGCACGATTTCTGCACCCATATCAAGAAACCCCTCATAAGCATTGAAGAAATTATAATTATGAGGAAATTTATTGGGTGAGGATTGGATAAATACTTTCATATTCCATAGTTTTAATTACAAGTCGAAAATTGTATTTTCAATAAATATCTATTTCTCCTCTATCTTCTTCATTATCTGCAACTTTACGAAGTTAATAACAGCTTTATAAGCAAGAATTTTATTCTGATAGAGCGATCCAACCTTGTGCTTTCAGTTCTATTTCTGCTCCATCTCTACAAACAAGCATACAGCCTCTTTCCGGCTTGGTGATATGTCCTATCACACGTATACCTTCCCACGTAGAAACTTCTTCGTGCAGAGAAAGCGGTATTGTAAAGAGTAGTTCATAATCTTCTCCTCCATTCAGCGCACAAGTACTCAAATTCAAATGAAATTCTTCTGCCATCACAGCAGTCTGATAATCTATAGGCAATCTTTCTTCATAGATGCTACACCCTACCCCACTCTGCTTACAGATATGCAACAAATCGGACGAAAGCCCATCTGATATATCTATCATAGCTGTTGGTTTTATCCCTTTGGTGCGAAAAAGCTCTATAATATCTTTGCGTGCTTCCGGTTTCAATATCCGTTCCAATATATATTCTTTTCCTGCAAAATCCGGCTGTGCTTGATTGTCCCCTTGAAATACGGCTTTCTCTCTTTCCATAAGTTGCAAACCCATATAGGCTGCACCGAGATCTCCTGTTACACAAATCAAATCAGTATCCTTGGCACCATTTCTGTACACAACCTCAGATTTATCGGCTTCTCCTATGCAAGTAATAGAAATCGCTAATCCCGTAAGCGAAGCAGTAGTATCTCCTCCTACAATATCTACATTATGATGTTCACAAGCCAATTGAAGCCCATTATAGAACTCTTCCATATCTTCTATGCAGAAACGTTTGGAGAGTGCTATAGAAACGGTAATTTGCTTGGGCTTACCATTCATCGCATAAATATCGGAGAAGTTTACCATTGCAGCTTTATATCCCAGATGCCTGAGAGGCGTGTATACTAAATCAAAGTGTACCCCTTCCATCAATAAATCTGTGGTAACGAGCGTTTGTTTTTCGCCGAAATGTAGTACGGCAGCATCATCTCCTATCCCATACAACGTTTCCGGATTCTTAAGTTGAATGTTCTTCGTAAGATGTTCAATCAACCCAAATTCCCCTAAACGAGCTATATCTGTTCTATTTCCTTGGTGCATAACTTAAGAACGGTTGATCAATTCTCTCATAATAGCAGTCATACGAGGTTGTGCTTCGTCTGCTGCTTTTTGTACTTCTTCGTGAGATACTTCTACGATTTTTCCTTCTACTCCCAAGTCTGTAATAACTGAAACTCCAAAGACTTTGATACCACAATGATTAGCAACTATTACTTCAGGAACGGTAGACATACCTACAGCATCTGCTCCCATAATATGGAAGAGTTTGTATTCTGCCGGAGTCTCGAATGTAGGACCTTGTGTACCTAAATACACGCCTTTTTGTAATTTAATACCTAATTCTTTAGCTATATTTTCTGCTTTAGCGATGAGTTCTTTTGAATAGGCTTCACTCATATCCGGGAATCGTGGACCATATTCTATGTTTTTGCCACGCAATGGGTGCTCCGGAAATTGATTGATATGATCCGAAATAATCATTAAATCACCAATTTCAAAAGCCGGATTTGTACCACCTGCTGCATTGGAAACAAAAAGTGTTTTAATACCTAATTCCCTCATTACTCGTACCGGGAATGTTACTTCCTTCATATTATAGCCTTCGTAAAAGTGGAAACGCCCTTGCATAGCTACAATATCTTTATTTCCCAATTTTCCGAAGATAAGCTTGCCACTATGTCCTTCTACTGTAGATACTGGAAAGTTGGGGATTTCTGCATAAGGTATTTCATATTTCTCTGTAATTTCGTGTACCAAACTTCCCAAACCTGTGCCCAATATGATTGCTGTCTCTGGTTGCGTTGTCATTTTACTGCGTAGGTAAGCAGCTGTTTCTTCTATTCTCTGTAACATAATCTGTAACAATTTGATTAAACTCTTGTTCTTTATTCTCTAAAAATTTCACCCTAATAGGTAAAACTGTTATTTCTTCGTATACATTTCTGTCTTGCAACACATCACGATGTAAGACAAGGCGTGTAGCATCTTTTTCTGTTGTAATAAACATACGAGGCATAGCCATGGATTCGTATGCTACACAAATTTTCTCTATATCTGCTTCCGTAAAAGTATGATGGTCCGGAAAAGAAAGTATCTCTATATGCGTTGTCCACCTTTTTAGAAACTCAAGGAGTGGTGCAGGAGATGCAATCCCTACCAATAGTAATACGTGAGTTTGCCGAGTGGGTCGTATCTCACATTTACCGGAAGAAAGATAATATAATTCTCCGTATTGGAATGTAGAGAAAAACAGTTTTTGCCTTTCGGACAAATATAAATTTTTCTCCCATTTTGTTCTATCTATCGCAGGAGGACATTTGGTTATAAGGACAATATCCGCTCGCCTCTTTTCTTCTTTTGGTTCTCTCAATGTACCTGCAGGCAATAAATAATCTTCTCCTATAGGACGGTTATGATCTATGAGTAAAATTTGTAATCCAGCTTTGATATATCTATGCTGATAAGCATCATCAAGCAGGACGACCTCTACGTCCGCAGTCTCTTTATCGTTAAGCAAACGTTTTACTCCTGCTACTCTATCTGTATGAACTGCCACATAAGCCTGTGGAAACTTTTGAGCTATCTGATAAGGCTCATCTCCTATATCTGTAGCTGTAACCCCTTGGGTATAGCGTAAGAATCCACGTGTAGCACGCTTATAACCTCTACTTAATACAGCTGTTTTGAAACTTCCGGAAAGTAACTCCAACAAGTATTCTGTATGTGGAGTTTTACCTGTTCCTCCCACACTAAGATTTCCTATTCCTATAATGGGTAAAGGAAAAGCTGTAGAAGAGAAAAGACCTCTATCAAAGCACGCATTGCGTACCATAACCCCCATTTTATACAATAAGGAGAAAGGCAATAACCAAGGTCTTTTCTTCATCTGTAGGCTCATTCTTAATCGTATATGAGGTTATTTATGTGCTTCTACCCATTTACGAGCATTGATAAACGCTTCTATCCACGGTGTTATTTCATCTGTAGTTCTTCTTTCTTCCGGATAATAAGCACTTTGCCAAGGGAAGAAAGAACGTTCCAAGTGAGGCATCATAGCAAGATGTCTTCCATCTTCCGACGCAATACCTGCTACGTGGTAATCCGATCCATTAGGATTTCCGGGATAAGCCTCATAGCTATATTTCAGTACTACATTGTAATGCTCTTCCGGATAAGGGAGAGAGAATTTTCCTTCTCCATGCGCTACCCAAATACCCAAACGTGAACCACTCAATGAGCCTAAAAGCACACTTCTATTCATAGGTACAGTAACACCTACAAAATTGGACTCAAACTTGGCAGATTCATTATGAAGCATCTTGGCACGTTTTTTATCTGTAGGCTGAATCAAACCAAGCTCTACCATCAACTGACAGCCATTACAAACTCCCAATGACAGTGTGTCCTTACGAGCATAGAACTTATCCAAGGCTTCTTTTGCTTTTTCATTGTATAAGAAGCTACCAGCCCAACCTTTGGCAGAACCTAAAACATCAGAGTTAGAGAAGCCACCGCAATAAACGATGAAATGAATATCCTCCAAAGTTTCTCTGCCACAGATAAGATCTGTCATCGTTACGTCTTTTACATCAAAACCTGCTAAATATAGCATATATGCCATTTCTCGTTCACCATTGGTACCTTTCTCGCGGATAATCGCAGCTTTGATGCCTGTAGCTTTACGTCTATCGGGACTAATGCCATATTGTGCCAATTTACCTGTAAAACTTGGGTCAAAGGTAAATTCTATAGGTTGTTTTTTATAATTTTCAAATCGTGCCTTGGCGCAACCATTCATACTTTGCTTGGTATCCAATAAGTAAGAAGATGCATACCAAACATCACGATAATGATCTATGCCGAGTAAATATGTTTTCCCCTCTCGCTGTATAAGAAGTTGTCTTTCTTCACAAGGCTTCCCTAACGCTATATAGGCTACATCGTGTGCAGCCATAATTTTCTTGAATGCAGGTATATCCTTATCAGCCACTTGCACTACTACACCGGGATTTTCTGCAAACAAGGCTTTAATTAAGTCTTCACTCTTCAAACCATCTAAAGAGATTTCCATACCTCCTTCTACATTGGCAAAACACATTTCCAATAATGTGGTAACCAATCCACCTGCCGAGATATCGTGTCCTGCCAATAGCAAGTTATTATTCACCAACTCCTGCAATGCTACAAATGCCGTTCTAAAGTATTCTGTATCTGCCACTGTTGGAACTTCTCGTCCTACCTTATTGAGAACTTGGAATAACGCTGATCCTCCCAGTTTCTGTACATCAAAACTGAAATCTATATGGAATAAAGTGGAATCCTGTCTATTCTTTACCACAGGGGAAACCACTCTCTTCACATCGCTTACCTCTCCACCGGCAGATACTATTACGGTACCTGGAGAAATTACACGACTGCCGTCCGGATATTTCTGTGTCATAGACAGAGAGTCTTTACCTGTAGGTACATTGATTTGCAGATCGCAACAAAAATCGGACAAAGCTTTTACAGCAACATAAAGACGAGCATCCTCTCCCTCTTGCGCTCTACACGGCCACATCCAATTGGCAGAAAGAGAGATACTCTTCAATCCATCGGACAAAGGTGCCCAAACAATGTTGGTCAAGGCTTCTGCTACCGATAATACCGATCCTGCCTCAGGATTTGCCAATGCAGCTTGAGGTGCGTGTCCTATAGAGGTAGCAATACCTTTCTTTCCACGATAATCTAAAGCTACTACCCCACAGTCGCTCAATGGTAACTGTAATTCTCCTTGACACTGCTGACGAGCTATTTTACCTGTAACAGATCTATCTACTTTATTCGTAAGCCAATCCTTACAAGCCACAGCCTCCAACTGCAATACCGATGTAAGGTATTCTTCCATTTTAGCTTCTTCGTAAATGGCATCTTCGTACAAACGAGTTACGGTTTTATCTACCATATAGGTTTTAGGAGAAGAACCAAACATTTGACTTACAGACAAGTCAAATGGACGTACCCCATCTTTTTGTTCAAAAGCAAATCTATGATCTCCTGTAGTTTCTCCTACTACATACATAGGTGCACGTTCACGTGAAGCTATTTTTTGGACATAGTCTATAGCTTTTTCATCTATAAGCAAACCCATTCTTTCTTGGGACTCATTGGCTATAATTTCTTTGGCAGACAAAGTTTCATCTCCTATAGGAAGCTTATCCATCTCTATTTTTCCACCGCATTCTTCTACCAATTCGGACAAACAGTTTACGTGTCCTGCAGAACCATGGTCGTGAATAGAAACAATGGGATTATGGGATTCCTCGCAGAGCGCACGCACTACGTTGTTGGCACGTTTCTGCATTTCCGGATTAGCACGTTGTATAGCATTCAGTTCTATTCCGGAAGCGTAGCGTCCGGTTTCTACAGACGAAACAGATCCTCCTCCTAAACCTATTCTATAATTATCTCCTCCCAGTACTACAACCTTATTGCCTGCTTGTGGAGTTCCTTTCAAGCAATCTCTTCTTGTACCATATCCTACACCACCTGCGAGCATAATTACTTTATCATATCCATAAAAAGTATCTGTATCTGTTTCTTGGTGTTCAAAAGTAAGTACAGAACCGCAGATGAGAGGTTGCCCAAATTTGTTTCCGAAATCCGAGGCTCCATTGGACGCTTTAATAAGAATTTGTTCGGGTGTTTGGTATAACCAAGGTCGCTGTGTAAGCAGTTTCTCCCAAGCTCTTCTACTTTCTGTACGAGGATAGGCTGTCATATAAACAGCAGTTCCTGCTATAGGCCAAGAGCCTTTTCCTCCTCCCATTCTGTCTCGTATTTCTCCTCCTGTACCTGTAGAAGCACCATTGAAAGGCTCTACTGTAGTTGGGAAATTGTGAGTTTCTGCCTTGAGAGAAATAACTGTTTCTATATCCTTTATTACAAAGTAATCCGAGGTGGTATGATCCTGTGGTGCGAATTGCTCTACCGTAGGTCCTTCTGCAAAAGCTACATTGTCTTTATAGGCAGAAATAATATGGTTAGGATTTTCTTGGGTTGTTTTCTTAATCATTTGGAAGAGAGAAGAAGGTTGTTCCTCTCCATCTATAATAAACGTGCCTCCAAATATTTTGTGTCTGCAATGCTCGGAATTGATTTGTGCAAAGCCAAAAACTTCCGAGTCTGTAAGTTTCCTACCTAAGTCTTGTGCTACACTTTTCAGATAATCTATTTCTTCTTTAGACAAGGCTAATCCTTCTTTTTCATTGTAAGTTTCAAGATCTTCTATGAAGATTATAGGGCTTTTTTCTATTTCAAAATGGAATAGTTCTTGATCCAATCCTTTATATAAGCGTTGTAGCATAGTATCGTACGCCACTTCTTTACTTTTTGCTATGAAATACTCCTCTATACGTATCACACCTTGTATACCCATATTGCAAGTTATTTCTACGGCATTGGTACTCCATGGAGTTACCATTTCTCTACGTGGTCCGATGAAATAACCATCACTGATGATCTCTTCTTTACGAAGCTTACCATCGAACAACCATTCTAATTTGTCAATTTCTTGCTCAGTTAGTGGTTGCTCTACAGCTGTTGCTATAATACTGTGGGGAGTTTGGAAAAATAAAATCATACTTAGATCTTTTGATTATTGCTTTGATATAAAGGGATTATAAAACTTTGCCAAAGTTATAAAAGACTACTGTTCTAAAAAAGGAAAAAGAAGCTCTTTTAAGTGTTGCAAGTTCCAATAAGTAATGAGAAATTAAACCATGTATTGAGAAAATCTTCTATAGTTCATACCATATAAAGCTGTTTTCTATTTCGTACTACGGTTTATATAGACTTCGGCTATAGTTTATATAAACCTCTACCTGAGTTTATATAAATCGCAGTTAGGTTTATAAATACATAGCTATAGTGCGATGCTTTTTATAATAATTCGGTCAGAGATAAAACTATATGGGCGTGAGGATAGATGGTCAATTCTTCTTGAGTTGTTGTTCCATGCAAAACGCCACAAAAAGGAACTTCGGCAGCTTGCGCTGTTTGAGCATCTATCACACTATCTCCTAAGTATAAACAAGTTTGTTTACTTATAGGAGTACCTATAGCATCGGACAGGATTTTGATAGCTTTCTCAACTCCTTCCGGAGAGGGTTTATGCGCTGTTACATCTTCTCCTCCTACAATAAGGTCTATGTACTGCATACAGTCTTCTGCTTCTAAAAAAGACAGAATACGATACCTGTACTTGGTAGATACGATACCCACTTTTGCTCCTCGCTTATGTAGTGTAGCCAAGACGTTCTTTACTTCCGGAAATAAAAAAGTATTTTGATTCATTACTTGATCTGCATATTTTACGTACGCCTTTTTCATTTCTTGAATGGTCGTCTCATCGTGTATACCCGTAAGTTCCTCAAAAGAATCTTCCAAAGTCTTCCCTATTGTCCGCTTTATGGCATAAGGCTCTACATTCATAAATCCATTTTGGTGTAAAACGTGTGTATAGCATTTTACAATACCCTGCGAAGAATCTGCCAAAGTATAATCAAAATCAAACAAATAAATAGAATAATTTTTCATACGTCATTTATTCAAAAAGTAAAAGGCACCACAGAAATGTTTACATACTCTATGGTGCCTTATGAGATTTATGGATACATTTTATTTTGTTTGTTCCAATTTCAATGTGTGTGTAGGTTGATCACAAATAACGGAAGGACCGAAATACTGAATTGGACCTGGATAGATATAGGCGGTCTCTCTTGCCCAAGAATCTCTCACTGAAGCGAAAGCCTTGAAAGGAGCATCGTCCAATTTTACCAATGCCTTTTGTATTACAGGTTTTAATTCTCCGTGTCTGCGTTCCATATTCATCATCATAGTGATAGGAATACCACCAGCTATCCACTGCTCTGCCGGAGCTGTCGTATTACGAACAGAAGCCATATAACCTGTTTTTCCGGCTGCTATCAGGACAGAAGCAGTATGACCTAATGAGTAGCAATAGTTTGCATCAAAATTAGAAGGAGCTGCACAACGACCTTCGTAACCGAAGAAGTGATGCAAAGCAGCAAACTTACCTACATACTTTCCTTCTTTTTTCCATTCGTCCAATTTGGTAGCCACCATTTCTGACAAAAGTTTCTCTGTTTCTATTAAAGAAACTTGCACATTTCCGTGTGGATCTCTATCCAATGATAATTGTCTTGCTACACTTTCCGGAAGAGAAGCATAAACTGCTGCATTAGCAGGGCTCAAATGATCAATGATAAAATCACGTTGTTTAGAACGTTTGATGCTATTGAATATATCACCATTGGTTGCCAAAAAGTCATTCAGTTCCGCTATCAGAGCTTTCATAGCCGGAATAAATTCTATCAATCCTTCCGGTATCAATACTGTACCAAAATTATTTCCATCTACAGCACGATTTGCCACTACTTGAGCAATGTAAGTAACCACATCATCTAATGACATATTCTTTGCTTCCACCTCTTCACTGATGATACAAACATTGGGTTGTACTTGAAACGCACATTCCAATGCTATATGAGAGGCTGAACGACCCATCAATTTTATGAAGTGCCAATACTTACGAGCAGAATTGCAGTCTCTTTCTATATTTCCTATTACTTCTGCATAAGTCTTACAAGCTGTGTCAAATCCGAATGAGGTTTCTATAAGGTCATTCTTCAAATCGCCATCTATGGTCTTTGGACAACCTATGACTTGTATACCATAGCCTTTTGCCGCATAATACTCAGCCAATACACAAGCATTAGTATTAGAATCATCTCCACCAATAATGACTAAGGCTTTTATATCCAATTTCTTGAGGATTTCATAACCCTTTTCAAATTGTTCTTCTTTTTCCAATTTAGTACGACCGGAACCGATAATATCAAAGCCACCTGTATTTCTGTACTCATCTATCAGCTCTGCCGTAAGCTCTTTGTATTGATGATCTACCAATCCACCGGGTCCCATAATAAATCCATAGAGCTTATTCTCCGGGTGTAATTTTTTCACGCCATCAAAAAGTCCGGAAATCACATTATGACCACCAGGAGCTTGTCCTCCAGAGAGAATCACACCTACATTCATCTTCGCTGTAAGCATACTTTCTCCACCATCTTGAAACGTCAAAATAGGCATTCCATAAGTGTGTGGAAATAGTTTCTTGATTTCTGCTTGATCTGCCACAGATTCTGTAGCTGTTCCTTCTGATACTTTTACTATGCCTGCGAGGGCTTGTGGTAGTTTGGGTTGGTAAGCAGCTCTTGCTACTTGTAATTCACTTTTTACCATAAGAATATTTAATGATGTATTTATCTTGCAGTGGCAAAGTTCGCTCTTTTTCTTTGATTATAAAAATTTTATTTGATGCCAATTCTGTTATATAAAAAAAGAGGAAAACCTATTCGTTCTCCTCTTATAGAGCGGAAGACGGGGCTCAAACCCGCGACCCTCAGCTTGGAAGGCTAATGCTCTATCAACTGAGCTACTTCCGCAATCTTTGTGGGCAAAGATGGATTCGAACCACCGAAGGCGTAAGCCAGCAGATTTACAGTCTGCCCCATTTGGCCACTCTGGTATTTGCCCTACAAAGTTAAAGAACTATTGATTTCTTAATTGCGTTGCAAAAGTAGAGTTATTTTTTGAAACTGCAACTATAATCCGCCATTTTTATTGCAACGATAGCACACTCTTCGCCTTTATTCCCTAAACAACCACCTGCGCGATCTATTGCTTGCTGAAGATTATTTGTGGTAACCAAACCATAGATAACCGGAATGCTCCCTATTGTATTTAAGTGAGCTATGCCTTGCGTTACTCCCTGACAGACATAGTCAAAGTGAGGTGTATCCCCTTTAATCACACAACCTAAAGCTATGATTGCATCTATGCTTTCATTGTGCATCATTCTACTCGCACCATACACCAATTCAAAGCTACCGGGAACTTTCTTGGTGATGATATTTTGTTCTTGTGCGCCATGTTTCAGCAAGGTAGCTATAGCCCCATCTTTCAAGGCATCTGTAATCATAGGATTCCACTCGGACACAAGAATTGCAAAACGCATATTTTTTGCACTTGGAACTTCATTTACATTATAGTCCGATGATTTTTGTAGTTCTGTTGCCATATTCTTTTATATAAAAAAGGACTACGCCATTGCTTTATCATCACAAGGAGTAGTCCTTAAGTTCATTATACTAATTCGTTGTTTATTTTATAGAGGCACGTTCTATGTATTTGTCTATTTCCATACCTGCGTAAGTGTTACCATACTTTTCTTTTACTATATTGTATAGTTCCACAGCTTCTGCATTCTTTCCTTGCTTTTCGTAAAGTTCTCCTGCTTGTATCAAGTAAATAGGACTCAAAGCGTAGCTATCTGCCTTTTTCGCTGCATCTGTGAGTTTTTTTATAGCATTGTCATAATCTCCGAATTGAGCATATACATTACCCAGAGTAGCCAATAATGCCGGAGAAATCAAGTCATCTTTACCCTCAAACTTTTCCAAGTATTTCTTTGCTTCTTCGTAGTTACCTAATTGAGCATTACAGATACCTGCATAAGCATTGGCTAAGTTTCCTGCCTTAGTACCACTAAATTCACTTGCTATTTTTACAAAACCGAGATACCCTGTGCTATCTCCTTGTAATGCCAACTCATATTGGCTATTATTGAAATAATGTTCTCCTTTAAATAAGGCTTCCGAAGCTTGCTTTTCTTTGGGAAGGGCGATAAAATGACGATAGCAAAAATATCCGGCAATAATCACACACAAAGCTCCAATTGCTATGATAATTTTTTTCTTGTTTTTCAAGAAGAATGCCTCTGTTGGGCTTTGTACTTCTTCTATTACAGTAGGTTCTTGTTTTTGCATATGAACTGATATGATTTTTGTTTATTATTTTCTGCTTTTAATGAGGGACAAAAATAGGGTTTTTGCATTTATAAATAAAATTTGCCTTGCTTTTTTTTATAGCCTGCTTACTTCCTATGCTATTTCGGTGCCTTTCTATATAAATACAATCCCACAAGTAGATAGAGGATATTAGGTATCCATACAGCGATGATAGGTGGAAGATTACCATTCACAGCAAAAGTAGAAGAAATAGTTTGGAAGAGTATGTAAGAAAAACTCAAAGCCAATCCTATCCCAAGATGCAATCCCATACCTCCTTTTACTTTCCGAGATGAAAGAGACATACCTATCAACGTTAAGATAAATGCAGCAAAAGACATCGCGATACGTCTATGGTATTCTACTTCAAACAGCTCTATATTGGCAAATCCACGTTGTTTTTGATTTTGTATATACTGCCCTAATTGAACACTGGTCATCGTTTCTTGTTGTCCTCTTGTAATCAAGAAATCTTGAGGTTCCATATTGATAATCGTGTCCAAGCGCTCCCCTCTTATAATCAATTCTTTTTTTCCTCTTAAATCACGAATCATATAATCCAGAATCGTCCACTTATGAATAGTGGTAGTATCATAACTGATACGCTGTGCCGTGAGGTGAGAGACCAATTTATGTCCTTCAAATTTATCCAAAGAAAATCTATAGCCTTGCTTTTCTATATCTTCATATCTCTCCATATAGGCGATTACACCTGTATCTACTTCCAGCTGTATATTATCTGCGAAGGTGATGGCTTTCTTTTTCTTGTATAGTTGTTCAAAATGTAAACGAACCTTACTACCCTTGGGTATTACCTCGCTACTTAATATATAAGACCCCAAAGCTATAATTCCTGCGGAAAGCATATAAGGGTACATCATTCTTTTGAAGCTCATACCGGTAGAAAACATGGCTATGATTTCCGAGTTTTCTGCCAGCTTAGAGGTAAAAAAGATTACTGCTATAAATACAAATAATGGGCTAAAGAGATTGGCATAATAGGGTATAAAATTAAGATAGTAATCAAAGATAATAGCACCTATAGGAGCTTTATTATTGATGAAACTATCTATGTTCTCATTTATATCAAAAACTACAGCTATAGAGATAATAAGTAAGATAGCAAAGATATAAGTACCCAAGAATTTTTTTATGAGGTACTTATCTATCTTTTTGAGTGATATTTTTTCTTTGAGAGCTTTCCAATCCATTGCGTACTATAATCTTGTGGTAACACGCTTCACCATCATTTCTTTCCACGAAGAAAAATCTCCTATTATAATATGCTTTCGTGCTTCTTTCACTAACCATAAATAAAAAGCCAAATTATGGATTGAAGCTATTTGCATAGCTAATAATTCTTGTGCATGAAACAAATGTCTGAGATAAGCCTTGCTATATATGGTATCTACAAACGAAGCACCATCTACTTCTATCGGAGAGTAATCTTTCTCCCACTTTTTATTTTTCATATTGATAATACCATCTTTCGTAAAGAGCATACCATTTCTACCATTACGAGTAGGCATTACACAGTCAAACATATCCACTCCTCTTTCTATAGATTCCAATATATTGGCAGGCGTCCCTACTCCCATAAGATAACGCGGTCGGTCTTTAGGAAGAATTTCGTGTACTACTTCTATCATTTCATACATTTTTTCTACAGGTTCGCCTACAGCCAATCCGCCTATAGCGTTTCCATCTGCATTCTTTGAGGCAATAAACTCTGCCGATTGCTTCCTTAAATCCGGATAGATACAACCTTGCACTATTGGGAATAGACTCTGATTGTAGCCATACAAGGGTTCTGTTTCTGCCAATCTATGAATACATCTATCCAACCATCTGTGCGTCATTTCCATAGATTTTTTTGCATACTGATAATCGGCAGTTCCAGGTGTACACTCATCAAATGCCATCATAATATCTGCCCCTATAGTGCGCTCTATATCCATAACACGTTCCGGAGTAAACAGGTGTTTTGAACCATCTATATGAGATCTAAACTCTACTCCCTCCTCTCTCATCTTACGAATACCCGAAAGGGAAAATACCTGAAAGCCTCCACTATCTGTCAAGATAGGACCATCAAAACCATTGAATTTATGTAATCCACCAGCACCTTGTAGCACGTCCAATCCCGGACGTAAATAAAGATGATAGGTATTTCCCAATATGATTTGCGCCTTGATATCTTCTTTTAATTCTGTAAGATGTACACCTTTCACCGATCCTACTGTACCTACAGGCATAAAAATAGGTGTTTCTATCACGCCATGATCTGTGGTCAGTTGCCCAGCCCTTGCGTTTGTCTTAGGATCTGTATATTGTAATTCAAATTTCATTTTAACTCTTTATTTGGGTGCGAAGATACAACATACTCACAAAAAAGGAGCACAGAATGATGTATTCTGTACTCCTTATTCGTTTAAGCCAATAGGTGCTTACTTCTTTGAAGCTTCCAAAGATACTTTACGGAATTCTTTAAGAACTTTTTCCAATTCCAAAGATGCTTTACGAGCACGTGTACCTGCAGCTTTGTTTCCTTTTTCTGCTTGCAACTTTGCGTCCAAGACCAAAGCTTGTGTCAATTCTTCAATTTTACCAATTAATGCGTTCATAAGTCTATGTGTTAAAATGATTTTCAGTTCAAAGTAAAAGCAAAAAAACGTTCTAAACACATTTTCGGCTAACTTTTTTGCGAAATACTCCAAAAAAGATGAAATTCCCTTTTTTGAGAGGGGAAATCACCTGTTTTATACCGTAATCTCTATGTTTATAGCAGATAACTTACGCAATTTTATCCTTCACAAAAGGAGGAGAAAGAGGATTATATTTCTTGGGAAAGAATATGATTATACGTCTATTTTATCTCCAATTCCTTTCGCAAAAACTGAGGTGTATAGCCTTTGGAAGACAGGGCTACAGTTTCGGGAGTTCCTGCACTCAAAAGTAAACCTCCTTTCTTACCGCCATCCGGTCCCATATCTATGATATAATCTGCAGTCTTTATCACATCAAGATTATGTTCTATCACTATGATGGTATTTCCTTTGTCTACGAGCTTATTCAGCACTTTCAGCAAGGCTTGTATATCTTCAAAATGCAAGCCCGTAGTAGGTTCATCTAATATATAAATAGTTTTTCCCGTATCACGCTTGGAAAGTTCTGTAGCCAATTTTACACGCTGACTTTCTCCTCCAGAGAGCGTAGTGGAAGGTTGCCCCAATTTTATATAGCCCAATCCTACTTCTTGCAGTACTTTTATCTTGTGCAGTATCTGTGGGACGTTTTCAAAAAACTCTACAGCTCTATTTATAGTCATATCCAAGACATCTGCTATGGATTTACCTTTGTAGCGAACCTCCAAGGTTTCTCTATTATAACGTTTTCCATGGCAACTCTCGCAAGGAACCAGGACATCCGGCAAAAAGTTCATCTCTATTTGTTTATAGCCATTCCCATTGCAAGTTTCGCAACGTCCACCCGAAACATTGAAAGAAAATCTGCCGGCTTTATAGCCACGAATTTTGGCTTCGGGAAGTTCCACAAAGAGATTTCTTATATCGGAAAATACCCCTGTATAAGTAGCTGGATTAGAACGTGGCGTACGTCCCAACGGAGATTGATCTACATTTACTACCTTATCTATATATTCCAATCCTTCTATGCTTTCGTAAGGCAAAGGATCTTTGAGAGACTGATAAAAATGCTGTGATAAAATAGGTTGTAAAGTTTCGTTTATCAGCGTAGATTTTCCACTACCGGATACACCTGTTACACAAACCAAAGTGCCAAGTGGTATAGTAATATCTACGTGCTGGAGGTTATTCCCCGAAGCTCCTTTGAGAGACAGGTATTGTCCATTCCCGACTCTGCGTACTGTGGGAATTTCAATCTTTTTCTTTCCTGTAAGATAAGCCGCTGTCGTTGTATTCTTTTGGAGCATTTCTTGGGGTGTACCGGCAAAAACAACTTCTCCCCCAAATCTGCCTGCACGAGGTCCCATATCTATTATATAGTCGGCTTCCAGCATCATATCCTTATCATGCTCCACTACAATAACAGTATTGCCTACATCTCGTAGTTCTTTTAAGGAACGGATCAAACTCAGATTATCTCTTTGATGAAGACCGATACTGGGTTCGTCCAAAATATAAAGAACATTGACCAACTGTGAGCCTATTTGTGTAGCCAAACGTATTCGTTGGCTCTCTCCACCCGATAGAGAAACTGCAGTTCTATTGAGAGATAAATAATCTAAACCTACATTGAGCAGAAAATGCAAACGTGTAGCTATCTCTTTCAAAATCTCGGAGGCTATAAGTCGTTGTTTCTCCTCCATACCATCTGCAACCTCCAATATCCACTGATACAACTCACCGATGTCCATACTTGCCAGTTCAAAGATATTCTTCTCCCCTATTCTGAAGTGCAAGGCTTCTTTGTTCAATCGTGCACCTCCACATTCAGGACAAGTTTCTGTCTTGGAAAACTGTTCTGCCCATTTTTGAGCAGTAGCAGACGACTCTTTATCTTGGAGTAGAAGAATATATTTCACAACTCCTTCATATTCTACAAAATAATCCGAAGAAGTACGCACCAAATTTGCCTTAATGCGCACTCTTTCATTACTGCCATAAAGTACTTCCTGCAATGCCTCTTCCGGTAGTTCCTCTATAGGAGTTTTAAGATTTTTCCCATATCCATCTAACAAAGCCTCTATCTGCCAAAAGATCATAAGATTCTTATACTTACCTAAAGGTAGAATACCTCCATCGTAGATAGACAGACTTCTATCCGGTATTACCTTATCTATATCTATGCTATTGACATATCCTAATCCTTTACAACGTGGACATGCTCCTTGCGGTGAATTGAAAGAAAAATTATGAGGTGCCGGCATCTTATAAGATAACCCTGTAGTGGGACACATCAGCCGTTTACTATAGTGTTTTACACTCTGGGTATCCGCATCTAAAATCATCAGCAAGCCATCTCCCTGTTTCATTGCAGTGGTAATGCTTTTCTTTAGACGTTCATTATAGCTACCCTTTACGACCATTTTGTCTATTACTACCTCTATATCGTGTACCTTATATCTATCTAATCTCATTCCATGCACTATCTCTCTTATTTCTCCATCTATACGCACATGAAGGTAGCCCTTCTTGATGACATACTCAAAGAGTTCTTGATAATGCCCTTTTCTGGCACGCACCAAAGGAGACAATATATAGATACGTTTACCTGCATACTCGTTTTCTATAAGAGACAATATCTGTTCTTCTGTATAACGTACCATTTTTTCTCCCGTAAGGTAGGAATACGCAGTACCTGCTCGTGCATACAGCAAGCGTAAATAATCGTATATTTCTGTGGTAGTACCTACCGTAGAGCGTGGATTTTTATTGGTAGTTTTTTGTTCTATAGAAATAACCGGACTCAATCCCGTAATTTTATCTACATCCGGACGCTCCATATTTCCTAAAAAATTGCGAGCATAGGCAGAAAAAGTATCTATATACCTACGTTGTCCTTCTGCAAATAAGGTATCAAAAGCGAGTGAAGATTTGCCACTACCACTCAAACCCGTAATGACAGTGAGTGTATGGGCGGGAATAGTTACATCTATATTTTTGAGATTGTGTACACGAGCACCGTATACTTGTATTTGGTCTTGTTCTTTTTCTTCTGACATAGGAAAAACGTTCTTCGTCTTGAGTAAGAGTGCAAAGGTACAGAAAAACTATCTGCTATAAAAAGATAATTTATGAGGTTGAATAAATGTACTCCAAGCTCTATTAAGAAGTGCAAATAGTCATTTTATTAAAAGGCAACTATGAAAAACACTCGGGGAACACTGTCGGAAATGAGCGAAAATCCCTGACAAGAAATTCCGCACACGTCCGGAAAAAAATCCGCACCTATTCGGAACAAAGTCCGTACCTGTTCGGAAAACAAGAAGAAATAAGGGGAAAAAGCGTGTATAGCATATCTTAGTACAGCTTCTCTTGTATTTTTCCTTGCTGATATTACACTAACATATATCTTTGCAAGGATATTCTAAACTGAAAACCGTATGACTGAACAAAAACAAGAACTCATACCTACAGCATTGATTACTCCTATACACCAAGGGTATAGCATAACAGAAGCTGTAACAGAAGCAAAACGCTGTCTTCAGTGTAAAAATCCTTCATGTAAAAAAGGTTGCCCTATTTCTCACGATATACCACAGTGGATACACGCTATCAGCGTAGGAAATATAGGAGATGCTGCGCGACTTATTTATGAAAAAAGTAATCTCCCGGCTATGTGTGGGCGGGTCTGCCCTCATGAAAAACAGTGTGAAGGAAATTGTATTCTCAATAAGAAAGAAGCACCTATACGAGTGGGAAAATTAGAAAGATTTGTTGCTGAATTTGCCCAACAAGCTTTATTGGATATTCCTACTCCCCCCTCCGAAAAAAAGGGAAGAGTAGCAGTAGTAGGTGCAGGACCTGCAGGTCTTACAGCAGCAGAAGAACTTGCACTGCGTGGATATGAAGTTGTTTTGTACGAAGAACAAGAACTCTTAGGAGGGATTCTTACGTACGGAATACCGGAGTTTAGACTACCTAAAAAATCCGTAATGCACGAATTGGAGCGTATTCACGCTTTAAATATAGATTTTCGTCCATTGCAAAAAATGGGCAGAGATTTTACTATAGACTCTTTGCGTTCGGAAGGGTACGATGCCATTTTCTTGGGCATTGGTGCTACAGCTACGAAACGTATGAATTTCCCCGGAGATGACTTAGAGGGGGTAGTGCAATCTGCACATTTTTTACATCAAGCCAATTTATTGGCTATGGGTAAAATTTCTCTCGAAGAAGTTCCTGTAAAAGCCGGTCAGCACGTTATCGTAATAGGAGGTGGAAATGTAGCCATGGACGGAGCAAGAACTGCACTTCGTATGGGGGCTAAAGTAACTGTTATGTACAGAAGAACCAATGTAGAAATGCCCGCACTAAAATCTGAGTATGAACAAGCTGTTCAAGAAGGAGTAACTTTCCACTGGCGTACCCAAGTACGTGCAGCGCAAGGAGAAAATGGAAAGCTGAAAAGTTGCACAGCCGTTTCCGAAGCTGGAGAAGCACAAGTAGATGTAGATGTAATCCTCGTAGCTATAGGCTCTGAAGCCGACAAGGAAGCTGTACAATCTACACGAGTATCTACCAATGAGTGGGGCTATATTCAAACCAAAGAAATGCCTTATGGTATTACGAATTACGAAGATGTTTTTGCTGCAGGAGATATTGTACATAGCCCGGAAACAGTTGTCCTCGCCATGCGAGAAGCAAAAAAGGTAGCACAAGACATAGATCGCTATATCACTGCAAAAAAACTTATAACAGCTGCATCAGCTCCCATTGCTAATGACTAAAACTATATGTATATGCGTTATTTCAAATCTCTATTTCTCAGCCTTCCTCTTGTTTATGGTATAGGTATCCAAACTATCTCTGCTCAAAGAGCTGTAGAATACGATCGTTACTTCGTAGACAAAACCATAAGAGTAGATTACGTATTTTCCGGAGATGAAAAAACATCTCAAATCTGTTTAGATGATCTTTCTGCTTTACCACATTGGGCAGGTAGACGCCATAACTTGAATAAGCTTCCCATAGCCGGAAATGGACAAATCACTATGACAGACAAAGCTACCGGAGATACCATTTATAGAACTTCATTCTCTACACTGTTCCAAGAATGGCAAACAGAACCGGAGGCTCAAACTACAGCCCGCGCTTTTGAAAATACTTATCTTCTTCCCTATCCCAAAGAAGCCTCTATGGTAACTGTGGAGTTAAGAAATAAGTACCATCAGGTAGTGGCTTCCTATCAGCATGAAATAAACCCATCGGATATTTTAATACACCAAAGAGGGAACACTCATATTTCTGAGCATCGGTATTTAGTACAAAGCGGTAGTTATCAGAATTGTATAGATGTAGTCATTATGGCAGAAGGCTATACAGAAGCTGAAAAAAGTACTTTTTATCAAGATGCAGAACGCACCACAAAGGCTTTGTTTGCACACAAACCTTTCTGTGAGATGAAAGACAAATTCAATATCATAGCCGTGTGGACTCCCTCTCAAGACAGCGATGTAAGTGTTCCGAGAAATGGTGCTTGGAAAAATACAGCGGTAGGTTCTCACTTTGATACTTTTTATTCAGATAGGTATCTTACTACTCGTCAGTTGAAACGTATTCACAACTGGTTGGCAGGTATTCCTTACGAACATATTATTATTATTGCCAATACAGAAGTATATGGTGGCGGTGGTATTTACAATGCTTTCACGCTCACAACTGCTCATCACAAAGATTTTGAACCTGTAGTAGTACACGAGTTCGGACATAGTTTTGCAGGTTTAGGAGACGAGTATGCCTATAGTGCAGAACCCAGTGCGCAATATCCCTACGAAATAGAACCTTGGGAACAGAACATCACTACATTGGTGCATTTTGATAGCAAATGGAAAGATATGCTTCCTCCACACACCGCCATACCTACTCCTATCAGCAATGACCCTAAAAAAGTCTACACCAAAGTAGGCGTTTACGAAGGCGCAGGATATAGCAAAAAAGGTATTTATCGTCCTGCAGAAGATTGTAGAATGAGAACCAATGCGGCACCGGATTTCTGTCCTGTATGCCAAAGAGCTATTCAAAGACTGATTCGTTTTCATATAGAACAGCTATGATGACAAACAAGTTATCTCCTTTATCTATAAATAGTGAACTATATACCATAGTAAACCAACTATGGATAGAAGCCTTTCCCGAAAACGAACGTAGAAATACCATACTACAGAAAAAAATGCTTGCAGAAGATGCACGCTTTTGTGCATACATACTACAGCACACAGACAGCTCCCAAGAAGTTTTGGGAGCTGTCTATCTTTGGCAGTTTCCTGAATTTGTTTTTATTGAGCATTTGGTTACTGCTCCACAGCTACGCAGTCGGGGATTCGGAGCAAGAATGATCACATTGTTGAAAGAACGTTATCACACACCTTTTGTATTGGAAGCAGAACGCCCTACTACAGCTCTCAGCAAAAGACGCATAGAATTTTACCAAAGAAATGGCTTCCAAATTTGTTCTAAAGAATACTTACAACCTCCTTATCACAAAGAAGGAGAGTCTATTCCTATGTACCTACTGACCACAGATGTAAACTATACATCGGATAAATACGAAGAAATAGTGGCATTATTATATAAGGAGGTATATCAAATCTCCACAGAGTAGCCCCACTCCACTTTCTCAATCACAAAAAAACAAAATTCTTTTTGGCTTTCCCCGAAAAAGAATACATTTGCACACACAAAATATAAACGAGGCGTTCGTTTATCTATATTTTGCTTCAAACTAAATTATCAAGAAATATATCAATCATATTTTTTTGCAGACTATTAAAACCATAACTCTATAAGGGTAATGCCGTTTTTATTTGTATGCAAATAAAACATCAGACATTTTATATGTACAACATTATTGAACTGAACGACAAAAGTTTGCCTGAATTACAAGACGTTGCCAAAGAGTTGGGAATAAAAAAATCAGAGTCTTTTTCTAAGGAGGAGCTTGTTTATAAAATTTTAGACGAGCAGGCGATCGTAGGAGCGAGTAAAAAAATAGCCAAAGAGAAAGCCAAAGAAGAAGTAAGAGACAATAAGGCAAAAAAGAGAGAGCGTATCAACGTAAAGAAAGAAGGTGATAAAGTCTACACTGCCAACAAAAACAAAGCAGAGAAACTGGATAACAAAGCTCCGGAAAAGGAAGCAAAAAAAATTGTAACTCCCATTTCTGATGACAAGCCACCTATCGTAGAAGTTCTTCCGGCAAAGGAAAAAACAGAAAATATAAACAATGGCGACAAGACGAATAAGAAGAAAACTATCAAGGAAAGAGTGCCATTGAACAGACCAAGTATAGAAGAGAGTTCATCTATAGCGCAACCTTTCACTTCACCTACAGAAGAAACACCCGCCCCTCCTATCCCTGTTATTATTCCGGAAGGATTGGAAGCTATCATCACAGACTTACAAGTAATACGAGAGGAAGTAAACAGCGAATTCATACCTATAGAAGACTTAGAAACAGAAAAAGTAGAATTACCCTCTGAACTCTTCGCCAAGTTTGAAGCTACTAAGGTTGAACCACCAGTAATTCTGCCCAAAGAACCTAAAAAGAAAAACAAAAAAACTGCCACTCCAACAACAGAACCTACAGAGGAAATTAAAGAAACTGCACAGCTTCCGGTAGTAGAAAATCTCTATGATTTTGAGGATATTTTGGAAGGAACAGGCGTTTTGGAAATTATGCCAGATGGTTACGGTTTCCTCCGTTCTTCAGATTATAATTATCTATCCTCTCCAGACGATGTATATGTTTCTCAAGCACAAATCAAACTCTTCGGATTAAAAACAGGAGATGTGGTAGTAGGAAACATTCGCCCACCCAAAGAAGGAGAAAAGTATTTCCCATTAGTAAAGGTTTCACAAATCAATGGACTTAATCCTGATTTAGTAAGAGACAGAGTTCCTTTTGATCACTTGACTCCTCTCTTTCCCGATGAGAAATTTAAGCTTTGCAATGGTGTAAAAGACAACTTGTCTGCACGTATCGTAGACCTCTTTGCTCCTATCGGAAAGGGACAACGTGCCCTCATCGTAGCACAGCCTAAGACGGGTAAGACTATATTGATGAAAGATATTGCCAATGCGATCGCAGCCAATCACCCCGAAGTATATATGATTATGCTACTTATAGACGAGCGTCCAGAAGAAGTAACAGATATGGCACGCAGTGTAAATGCAGAAGTCATAGCCTCTACGTTTGATGAACCTGCAGAGCGCCATGTGAAAATAGCGGGTATCGTATTAGAAAAAGCCAAGAGAATGGTAGAATGCGGACACGATGTAGTGATATTCTTGGACTCTATCACTCGTTTGGCACGTGCTTATAACACCGTATCTCCTGCATCTGGTAAGGTTCTCTCCGGTGGTGTAGATGCCAATGCACTACATAAACCTAAACGTTTCTTCGGTGCAGCAAGAAATATAGAAGGAGGAGGCTCTCTCACCATCATTGCTACGGCACTGATAGATACCGGCTCTAAAATGGACGAAGTCATCTTTGAAGAATTTAAAGGTACCGGTAATATGGAATTGCAATTGGATAGAAACCTCAGCAATAAACGTATATTCCCAGCTGTAAACATCACTGCATCTAGCACAAGACGTGATGATCTATTGCATGAACAATTCACTATGGAAAGAATGTGGGGACTACGCAATTACTTATCGGATATGAATCCAGTAGAAGCCATGACCTTTATGAAAGATAGATTGGAAAAAACAAAGAACAATGACGAGTTCTTGGTAGATATGAATTCATAAATTGTTCTATTGTTGCGTTCTAAATAATCGTTACAGTTATTCTGTAAAAATAAAATCTTCATAAGAGTTCAGCAAGCATACTTGCTGAACTCTTTGTTTTTATAGCTTTTACCCCCAATTGGAGATAATAATTACTGAAAAATCCTCTTGAAAGTTCAGGTATAGTTCTTTACATTATCAATCTTAACACCACATTATGCTGAAGGAGGTTGGCAATAAGTTACCAAGAATGGTGTCTTTGTCTACTTCCACACGGTAAAAGTACTTCTTTATTCTACTCTGGTTTGAGATGCAAGCATTCTATTGGTTATGATTATTTAATGTTTGTAAGATTTCTTCTCGATGTTCAAGGATAGTTTTCATGCAATCTAAATGTATTGCAATTTCCTCCTTTCCCCATCCTTTGTTTCTAGTTAGATTATAAACTATTTGTCTAGTTGGAGGTAAATCTGCTCTTTCTAAATATAAAGCCGCCTTGTCAATGGGATTTTTGTCAGACAAGCGAGAGTTTACCGATTTACTAATGAGGAGCAAATTCCCCAGGCAATTCAAATAGAAATCAGTTACGCCTTCGTTTCCATGTTCATCTTGGCGTTTTTGAGGATAGTGATGTTCTATAGAATTTCTGTTCAAAAACCTAAAATCGGTATTGCGGATCAATTCCATTTCATTTTTCAGTGCCTTCAACAGCTCTGGTTTTGTATCGTTCCAATCAATAGCATAATTACTATTTTTCATCCACCAATACAAATAATCTGTAAAATTGAATAAGTAATGAGGAACATTAGTGCCTTGTCGTTTGTTATCAAACTCAGTTATTCCTACATAATCCAATGAAGTTCTGTTAAATTCACTAATCATTAGTTGATGAAGCTTTTCTAAATACAATTCTGCGACAAATTGAGGTTCATCATGCACAAACCACTCTAGGATGGATTGAAGGTAATTCTTATATGGTTTTGCCCGAAATGAAACTTGCAGACAGGAAATAGAGCGAATAATTGCATCTTGCTCTTTTTCATCAAATGCCTGTTTGAAGCGCAAAATCTTAGCCCCACGCTTCTCATCCTCATAAATATATGGTTTCAGCAACACCCATTCCCGCTTTTCATCATCTTCAGTGACATTCGACTTAATAATGTACCTATCAAAAACCACTCTGCAATATAACAAGCGCAAAAAGAAATCTGTTGGAATTATGTTTTGCTTGATTGTATTGTAGACTTTCAACAAATATTTTTCACTAAGAGGAATATCCTTTGCCTCATTCTCATTCTGGAAGCTAGAACGATAGCACTCATTGTAGTATAGTCTGAAAACGTGCATCAAAAAATTTGGAAAATCTATAATAGATTCCTCTTTAGGGGATTTTTCATCATCATTCAATGACTCTGTTTCAAGTTGTACCTTCATATGACTATTCACAATTTTTTCTACAGTCAAAGGCTCAACATCTTTTGATTGGACTTTCAGCTGTTTAAGTAGAAACTTGTTTTTTGCTCCATAGTCTGCATTATCAGATGCCCCCACCAACTTTAAAGAGTCACAATTATCTCCAAACAACAACAATCTTGACGATGAGCTAAAGGATTTTTGAATCCTTGTATCCATTTGAGAACATGCATCCCATATCTTAGAACATACCGTTGAATAGTCACTGCTCTCTTCTTCGTGAAGTTTACCAAGCAACAAGCCTTTAATAATCTCATGCTCTTGAAGCTGTTCACCTCTATTATTCATAATCTCAAAATACGCTGCAACATCTGTGTCATTGGGCATAATTTCTCGCACAAGACAAACATGTTTTTTTATAAAATCTACCATTCTATTCTTAATAGTTTCGGATTTAAGCGTAATAGATTTTTCCACGTCCAATTGTGTTGACCAAGCTATATCTATTGCATCGAAAAAATGAGAAACAGAACTTTCTTCCCCATTTTTAGGCATAATACCACTGTTTAGGACACGAAAAAAATCCTCTACTTCTGGTCTAGAGTCATAACGAAGGCTTAGGTGTATTCCCATATCCAAAATACCTGACAGGATAGAAAGCATAGTGAGACGTTGTTGACCATCAATGACTTCATATACGCCATCACCTCTTTGAAGCACAATCAGACTTCCAACATAAAAGTATTCGTCACCAGAACACATACTTTCATAAATGTCTTGAAGGAGTTTAGATATTTGCTCTTCGCCCCACGCAAAGTTTCTCTGATAAAGTGGTATTATATATCTGTCCTTTAAAATATTTTCAACGCAAAGGACATCTACATCTTTAATTCTATTCATAATTTATGATATTACGGATTTAAGAACTTCATCGTAACATGGAAATTCATACCCATTCTTTATTTCTTTATATTCTGGAAGTTCTATTATAGTTTCTAATCTCTGCAAAGAAGATAAATCTTTAGCATTATCAATTATTGAGAACAGTTGAGCTGGAAATTTGGCAACCGTTGAATAATATACACGAGATTGTTTCCTACGTAGGCTATAGGCTAAAACATATAGATGACGATGATATGCATTAACACCAATTTCACCAAACTTATCAAATAAAAGCATTATGAGAGACTTGTACATTTCTCTGATATAATTATCTCCGATACGCCAATGTCCTTTATAAGAAAGACAATACTTCACATAAAATACCTTAAAATCATACATTTGATAGGAATCTAGTTCAAGAAACAGCTTTTTATAAATCTCTGCATATGAGCGAATGTAATCAAAAAAACTGCTACCGTTAACAATAGGCTGATTAATTGACACAAAAGGATTTATGTTAGCACCGTCACCATCAATAAATCTTGAACATGTTGTTATTGTGTCTTTCAGAAACACCTGATAGAACTTCTCTGTCATAAATAGCAATAATTGCTTGTTTTGAAAAGGGAAATCAACTGTATGAAATTTATCTATTTGTATCCCTTTAAACTCATTGATCCTCTTCTTGGAAAAAGACCATGCTTCTGAGTTTCTACACCAAATTCGAGTTCTATATAACTGTTCATCAAAAAGATGTTTTAATATATCATAAGCAATAATACCGTCTCTTGTATTCCTTCCATATCTAGTACTCTGCTCCCACTCTCTATCACAAGTGATTTTCTGATTTTCGTCGCTGGTAGCCATTGCTCTTAGGTGAAATGCTTTTAAGAGGTTATAAGCTTCCAAAGATTTACCACGTCCATTTTGAGAGTCAAACAACTTAAAAGCCAAAGAAAGACTATCCCTTCCTGATACGCGAACTACAACGAATTCACAACATTTATTTAGGTAGGAAATAAATTCTATACGTCTGTTTTCTGGAATGCTATTAAACCACCTTTTTATGTATTCATAATTCTCTTGAATGTGACCGAAAGATTGTTCATGGGCAAATGTTAACATACATCCCTGTTCTCTATCTACATTCTCAATCTTTGCCCATACTAGTTTTATTAAACTAATTGTGGTTATTCGCTGTTGCCCATCAACAATATCTGCATTATGGAGTATGATACTTCCTATTCTATACTGTCTTTTTCCTTGTTCCATGCTATTTTTAATATCACTAAGCATTTGCTCAACATTTATTGTGCTCCAGACATACGGACGTTGATAGTCTGGTATGGAAAGAGACATTCTCAATACATCTGAAACTGTAAAAATATCTGCCGTGATAGACAGTGGAGCTTCATCTGTAGTTTGAGAGATAGCTTGTGGTTCTAGTTTTTTCAATTCATTCAACAGCTCCGGTATTCTCCATGCATAAGTTCCCCTTTCAATATCATCAACATCAGAATAACACTCTTTAAGGAAAGTCTGAATATAGTGGCTCTTATGTATGGCATCCCCACCATATCCTTCAGGCAAATCTATTCCAACATTTTTCATACTATTATATATTTCATCCAAATAATACCATGTCACAGTCGTGCTTAATTGTGTTGGCTGGAAAGCGGAAATAAATCGGAGTGATGCAGCGGGTCTGTTAGATTCCGTATGTTTTTTTATTATGCGGATTATTTCATAACATTGCTCAATACAAAATGTATTCGGATTATCCACAATAATACCTAAAGGAGACATAAGCTCATCCCAATGTTCTTGAATTATTTCTCTTTCGTTCAGGTAAAAATTACCTTGCTTTAATGAAGAAATACAATTTACGGAACGGAACAACTGGTCACGGTCTTCAGCATTCCAATCATTCACATGTATTCTCTCTTTAGCATACGAAATAAATTTTGGAACAAATCTTCTATAATTTTTGCCCCAGCTATCATTGACACTTATTGTTGGTAAAAGATCTTGTAATCTCATAAGAATCTGTATTTGATTTATAGAAGTATTTGAATTTATGACAGCATCTCTTCAGCACGATAATTAAAAAGTATAGCAAAAGCAATCCCCAATAAACGTTATTGACAAAATTATAGATATTACATTATATTACAAATGTTTTTAAAAAATGATTTAGAATTGAATAAGAAAGCACTTTTAATCTCTAATATTTCCTCCTACAGTCCCAAACATCACAATAGAAAGGAGTGAATAAACGACGCCGAAATGAACACAATTCTCGTATTGTTTTACAGCAATATGTTCTGAAATTTCAAGCACTTCTATCTTTATTTCGTACAAAAGAAGCCCAAGGACAATTTTCCCAGGAGCTTTTCTTACACACTTTTTAGATACGATCATGGATTGTTACATGATAGAAACGAGAGGATTTTTAGGTGTAAAGTTATTTTAGAAAGAGAGATTATACAAGAAAGGCGCAACCTATGAAGTTGCGCCTTTCTTATGTTTTTTGCTCAAAAAAGATACACGTTATTCCTTGGTAAGGTGCATCATACGAGTAAGATATTTCCCTATGATGTCAAATTCTATATTAACGATACTTCCTACAGAAAGCGTATGAAAATTAGTCGCTTCATAAGTATAGGGGATAATGGCTACTTGAAATGTATCTTTAGTAGGATTGCAGACCGTAAGGCTCACCCCATTCACGGTTACAGAACCTTTATCTACTGTAAAATATCCTCGTTCTACCATTTCTTTGGAACTATCATGGCGGAAAGTAAAATACCAACTACCATTGGCATCTTCTATCTTTGTGCAAACAGCCGTATTGTCTACATGCCCTTGCACAATATGTCCGTCCAATCTACCATTCATCTGCATACTGCGTTCCACATTCACTTTATCGCCTACCTGTAACTTACCGATATTGGAACGTTCTATTGTTTCTCTCATTGCAGTAACTGTATAAGTATCATCTTTAATCGCTACTACTGTAAGACAAACACCATTGTGAGATACGCTCTGATCTATCTTTAACTCCTGTGTGAAAGAACACTTCAGGGTCAAATGCAGGTTATCCTTCTCTCTTTCTATATGCACTACATGTGCAAATTCTTCTACAATTCCAGAAAACATAATGATTTGTTTTATATTAAAATGGTACCGGACTATTCTCAATGCCCAATCCTACGCCTGTATCAAAGGACGTATCGGGAGGAGGAACAGCACCATACGATCTATTATTAATTTTGGATTTAATGGTTTGCGACTCTACTCGTGGAAGCTCATCCGGTAAGGGAACAGTTAGGTTATCGTCCAAGTTAAGAAAGCGAGCATATCTACCTACGAATCTCAATCTCACATCTCCTACCGCACCATTACGATGCTTGGCTATGATAATTTCTGCAATACCTCTCAAATCATTTCCATGAGAGTCTTCATATAGCTTATAGTATTCAGGGCGGTGTATAAAACAAACCATATCTGCATCTTGTTCTATGGCACCGGATTCACGTAAATCACTGAGTTGCGGGCGTTGTGCTTCTGCTCCACCGGTACCACCCGTATTTACACGGCTTTCTACACTACGGTTTAACTGGCTCAAAGCTATAATAGGTATATTCAATTCCTTGGCTAAGCCCTTCAATGAGCGTGAAATCGTACTCACTTCTTCCTGTCTGCTACCATAAGACATACCACTGGCGTTCATTAGCTGTAAGTAGTCGATAATAATAAGCTTCACACCATGTTCACGTACTAATCTACGTGCTTTAGTGCGCAGTTCAAAAACAGATAATGAAGATGTATCGTCTACAAAGAGAGGGGCACCTTGCATTTCTACGACTTTGCTATCCAATCTCGCCCATTCTTCATTATTCAGCTGTCCGCTCTTAATTTTCTCCCCTTCTATCTCACAAACATTCACAATAAGACGGTTCACCAATTGTACGTTTGCCATTTCCAAAGAGAATAAAGCTACAGGTTCTTTATTTGTAATGGCTATATTCTTTGCCATAGAAAGTACGAAAGCCGTTTTTCCCATAGCAGGACGTGCGGCAATAATAATCAAATCCGAATTTTGCCAACCCGAAGTCATTTTATCCAACTGATGGAAACCACTGGCAAGTCCGCTCAAACCATCGGTGCGTTCTGCTGCCTTATGCAGTAACTTAAATGCTTCGTCTATCACAGGATCTATCTGTGTATAGTCTTTTTTCATATTCTGCTGAGAGATTTCAAAAAGACGCCCTTCTGCCTCTTGCATCAAGTCTGCTACATCTTGCGTTGCATCAAAAGCTTTGGTTTGTATATTACTACTGAACGTAATAAGTTCTCTTGCCAAGTGCTTTTCCGAAACAATGCGAGCATGATATTCTATATGGGCAGAAGTAGTAACTTTTCGAGATAACTCTGTAATATAAAAAGCTCCTCCTGCTTCTTCCAGCGTCCCCAATTCCTTCAGTCGCTCCGCTACAGTAAGAATATCTATAGGGTGTTGTTGGAGTGCTAAGTTGGCTATTGCTGCATAGATGAGTTGATGTCTTCTATCATAAAAAGACTCTGCACGCAGGAGCTCGCTCACTTGCGAATAAGCATCTTTTTCTATCATTAACGCTCCTATGATAGCTTCCTCTATGTCTAAAGCTTGAGGAGGCAAATGCCCATATTCATCTTTGGTTATAGGCTTACTACTCTTCGGAGTGTTTCGCACTTTCTTTATTTCTGCCATTCTTTTCTTTTTTACGATTACAAAAATAGCCTTTATACCTTTCTGAAAAAAGAAAGAGGATATAAATACTTGTGCTTTCTATTATAAAGACTACTTTTGCGCTCATTAACAATTAAATACTTAAACAACCACACAACCATGAAACTATTATCTACACTTTCTGTTTTTTCATTGTGCTGTATGGCACAGTTTGGACACGCTCAAAACTCCGATACACAGTCTACAGATAAGACATTGTACGAAGAATTTGCCCAAGTCAAGAAACGCACAGACAAGTTGCAAATAAACTTACACACACATGCTTCTGCCAATGCTTATTTTCAAAATGGATTCCAGAGTTCCAACTTTTCTATCAGAGAAATGAGATTGGAACTAAAAGGGAAGCTCAATCCATGGCTCTCCTATCGCTACAGACAACGTGTGAATAAGAGCTTAGATGGAACCGGTTATGTAGATCATCTCTCCAATGCCATAGACTTTGCCGGTATTGGATTACACCCCTCAGATAAATTTTCTGCATTCATAGGTAAACAATGCGTATTCTATGGAGGCTTTGAGTTTGAAAAGAATCCTATTGATTTATACGAAGTAAGCGAAATGGCAGATCATACCACTTGTTATACTACAGGTATAGGACTTACGTATAACTTTACCCCTCAACAGCAACTACAATTTCAAGTATTGCATAGCCATAATAAATTTACAGATGATACATACGGAGTAGGCTATGAACCATCTAAAGTCCCTTTTGTATATACTCTTAACTGGAATGGAACTTTTTCTGATATTTATCAGACAAGATGGTCTGCTTCCT
This sequence comes from Phocaeicola sp., assembly GCA_022764505.1. Lineage (GTDB taxonomy): Bacteria > Bacteroidota > Bacteroidia > Bacteroidales > Bacteroidaceae > Phocaeicola. Next base: position 46,237 of record JALEQJ010000016.1, read on the forward strand.
ATATGTCCCAAACAAAAGGCAAAGGCGGTATCTATCTTTCAATGGGAAATCAGTTTTTACTCGGGAAAAAAGGAAGCATTTACTTAGATCTTATGTACGCCCGTGAACAGGTAGACAATAAACGCATACTCACCTCTTTCTTGGGATCCGGAGCTTTTCCTACAAGTATAGAGAATACATCTTACTTCTCTTCTGTACTGGAGTTGAACTACAGATTTGCTCCACAATGGAGTGCTTTCTTCAAAGGAATGTATGAAACAGCCTCTTTGTATAAATCCACCGCTGACTTTGAAAAAGGGAAATATCGTGATTTTTACGGATATTCTGCCGGTATAGAGTACTCCCCCTCTCAAACTTCATTGCGCTTCTTCTTACTTTATGGCGCACGAAAGTATAGATATACCTCTCACGCTAAACAGCTGAATCTTACAGACTATAATACATCGCGTATTTCTTTGGGCTTTGTTTACACGATTCCTTGCTTCTAAAATACTCCATAAATAAGAGACTCTTTATTTAGATTTATTTTGCATTAGAGATAAAAAGCTTTATAGGGAAACGATTCTCCAAAGGTTTTATGTATCTTTGAGTATAACCTAAAATCCGCAAGCAATCTCAATGGCAATCTCAATTGCAGTAAAGAGCTTGAACACTATGCATCATGATAGTATGAGCGTGAATTTTGTCCGATTTGTGCATACCTTCCCCTTACCCCACAATGCGACTTGAGGC